>JANLPG010000204.1:0-3240 GCA_031367105.1 Gemmatimonadota bacterium
CAACGAGTTCCGCTTCCAATGGTCGCGGGAAGACCGGCCCCGCGCGTACCAGGGTCCCGCCAATCCCAAAACCAACCGCCCGTTCCCCGATACCGACATCTCCTTCAGCGGCTTCCGGCTCGGGTTGCCCTTCTTCCTGCCGATCACCGCGCACGACACCCGGTTCCAGGTGCTCGACAATATGTCGTGGGTGAGCGGTAACCACCTCTTCAAGGCAGGCGTCGAGTACAATCGGACCGAGGCGAATCAGACCTTCGTCGGCTTCGGAAATGGCCGCATCGCCTTCAGCTCGGTGAACGGCTTCCTCAACTACGCCCGGTACGGCAATGGCTATGTCGAGTGCGCTGGCGGTGCCACCTCGACCACCGGGTCGTGCCCAGGCGGGGCGGCGATCACCGGCCCGGTCGTGCTCTACCTGCAGGCCGCAGGCGTGAATGGCCTGACAGTGGAGCAGGCCGGTACTCAGTCGATCCTGCAGCAGGAGCTGGCCCTCTTCCTTCAGGACAGCTGGAAACCTTCTTCGAATCTGACCCTGGACTATGGCCTGCGCTGGGAACAGCAGGTCCAGCCCAAGGTGATCACCCCCGCGAGCGAGGTGTTCTTCGCACCGTTCATTGGAAAGACTGTCACCAATTCGACGGGCACGTACCGCTTCCCTTCGGACGGAACGATCCCATCTTTCCGGAAGATGTTCCAGCCACGCGTCGGATTCGCGTGGGATATGAACGGCGACGCCCGGCAAGTGCTGCGCGCGAGCGCCGGGATCTACTACGCCAGAATCCCCGGACTCAACCTGGCAGGGACACGGAGCACCAACGGCTCCCGGGGACAGAACCTCTTCCGGAACAGCTCGCTGATCCCCATCCTCGGGCGCCCACCCGTCTACGGCGAGTTGCTGCCCAGCCCGTCGGGTGGCCCATTCCAGCCCGGCGTCACCGTGGTGGACAAGGATTTCCAGAATCCGCGCACCCTCTCCGCCTCGATGAGTTTTGAACGGGAGGTGGCCGCCGGCATCACGATGTCACTCGACTACACCTTCGCCCGGACCAGTCACCTCACGCGCTTCGTCGACCGGAACGATGCCGTCTTCGGGTCGCCCTGGTCGACCGGCCTCCCCGGCGGAAACGGCCTCGGAGGATTGACCACGGTCGAGAGCAGCGCCAAGTCGCAGTACCACGGCTTCACCGTCGGCCTCAAAGGCGCGCCGAGCCCGAAGCTCCAGTACCAGCTCAACTACACGCTCTCCTTCGACAAGGCGGACGACGACAATGAGAGGGATCCCTTCTCATTCCGATATGTTCGCGCCGACAACCTCACGCCGGAATACAACTGGAGCGACCGCGATCAGCGCCACCGCGTCAACGCCTGGCTCCTGACGGAGATTCCCGGCAAGGTGTTCCTCAATAACCGGGTCAGCTACTACTCCGCGCAGCCAACATCCGAGAAGTGCATCAACAACGCGCCGAGTGGGGAGCGCGCCACACTCCCGTCGGATCGCGTCTGCGCCAACGGGACGATCCTCAAGCGCAACACCATCCGGAAGGACAATGCATACCTCTCGTGGGACGTGCGATTCTCCCGGCCATTCGCGGTCGGGAAGAACACGTTGGAGGCGGTTGTGGAAGTGTTCAACTTGACGAATTCCGACAACTTCAGGGATCCCGCGTCGGGGGGGCTGTTCCTCAATTTTGACGGGACCATTCGGAGCGGACTTGGTGAACCGCGCCAGGCGCAGGTGGGACTCCGCTACGTCTTCTAGCGAACCGGAGCGAGCGGACACAACCCACCCAACGGGGATGATCGGAGCCGGACGCCACAGCGCGTTCGGCTCCGATCCGCCTTCAGTCAGGCTCCAGATGATTGATGACCCAGCGACCGGAGGTTCCGCACACCGAACAGGCCGCCTTCTGGTCACCGTAGAGAATCATCTCCGCGTCGTTGTCGCAGGACGCGCAATGCGCCTGCACGGTTTCGAGGGTGTTGAGCGGGATGCCGTTGCGCACGATTCGCCGAACCATCGCGCTCGGCTCGGCGGCCCCGAGCGGACACATATTCCCGGTGCAATTGGCGCCGATCTCGAGACAGACTACTTCCGAATCCATCACCGAGGCCTGTCCCTCTCCACTGGGCGCTTCGGTGATGAGGACCCGCACGGGCCGGTCGCAGGCGCCACAGTACAGCTGATGACTCTTCATCGTAACCCTCCCCATCGAATGTCACGCGGGCGCAGGAGTCGCGTCCGTCGTGCGTCAGTTCAGGTCAAGGGAATGACCTCGGCATCGGCGAGAATGCGCCGCGCCATCCGCTGCGCCTCGTCGGTTGCCATCCCGAAGACCGCCGTTGCAGCGGCATCTGCATCCATACACGTCTCACCCAGCACCGTCACGCTGTGGATCGGGGTACGGCGGGGCGCTGCCGTGCGCGGATCCATCAGGTGGTGATACCGCACTCCGTGCCAGGTGAAGTACCGCTCGTAATCCCCCGACGTGGTCACTGCACGGTCCGCCACATCGAGCCGGCCCGCGAGGCGATCAAGCTGGTGCGGATCACGAATTCCAACCTGCCACGGTGCACCATCGGGCGCGTGTCCGAGCGCGTACAGATCGCCGCCCACCGTCACGATCGCGTGGGCGATGCCCCGCGAACGGAGCGCGACCACGGCCCGGTCGATGCCGTACCCCTTCGCGATCCCGCCGAGATCGAGATGGAGATCCGGGGTATCGAAGCGGACCACGGCCCCGCGTCCATCGCGGGTGAGGTCGAGCTTTCGCCAGAACCCCCGTGATGCCAGCCGTTGTACCGCGCGTCCCTCCGGCGGCTGTCGTCGGTGCAACACGTCCCACAGCTCCGAGGCAGCGCCAAGTGCGGGGTCGAAGTTGCCGTCGCTCACCGACGACCAACGCAACGCCGTCTCGAGCACCACTCCCGTCGCAGCCGACACCCTGACGCCCTCCCGTCCGGCAGCCAGGTTGGCGCGACCGATATCGGAATCGGGACGGAAGCGCGTCATCGTCCGTTCCACCCACTGGAGTTCGGCGAGGGCGGCGTCGATGGCATCTTCGGCCAGCCGTTCGTTCTGGTGCGCCACCTGTACCTCGGCGATCGTGCCCATCAGCGGGAACGACCGGCGGACGAGCGGCACTCGGCGCCGCAACGACAGCGGCATCGAAAGCGCCACGAACATCCCGGTGCCGATGGTCAGGAACTCCCGTCGCGTCGGAGGGCGCCGGAAGAAGTCAG
>JANLPG010000189.1:0-3014 GCA_031367105.1 Gemmatimonadota bacterium
CGTTCCCGGCGATGCCCCAGCGTCATCATCACCGGCATCATCGTCAGCGCCATGATCAGCGAGGCGCTCACGGTCAGCACCACCGAGATCGAGAGGTCACGGAACAGTGCCGCCGCGAGTCCCTGCACGAAGACGATCGGACCGAACACCAGCACCGTGGTGAGCGTGCCGGCAATCAGTGGTCCGGCCACCTCCTCGGTGCCGAGGCGCGCCGACTCCCAGAATCCGACGCCTTCATCCCGCATTCGGCCGGTGGCTTCGGCGACCACGATCGCGTTGTCGACCAGGAGGCCGACCGCGAGGGCAAGTCCGCCGAGGGAGAGGATGTTGATGGTGACATTGAAGAGTTGCAGCAGCGTCAGGGAGACCAGCACCGACAGCGGCACCATCAGGCCGATGGCGAGTGACATCCGCCAGTCGCGCAGGAAGAGCAGGATCAGCAGGATCGAGAGGATACCGCCGGCGATGATCTCCTGTGTCAAATTGGAGAGCGCATCGCGAACGAACTGGGCCTGCGCCGCGACCAGCCGGATCTTGACGGCCGGAAACTCCTTGCGAAGCACGTCGAGGGTCTTTTCCAGCTGCGTGGTCACAGCGACGGTGTTCGCGCCAGCGTCCTTGTAGACGACCAGTCCGACCGCCGGCGTGCCATCGAGGCGGACGATGGTGCGCGGATCGGCGCTGGCCGGCGTGACGGTGGCGATATCGCCCATCGTCACGTGCTTGCTGGCGGGACCGACGGGGACGAGCCGGATGTCGGCGGGGTCGCGCAGTTCGGTGAAGGTGCGCACCGGGAAGCGGAATTGGCCACGGCGGATGGTGCCGCCGGTGGCCATCGCGTTGGCGCTCTTGATTGCCGTGGCGACATCATCGGAGGTGAGGCCGAGGGCGCGAATGCGTTCGGGGTCGACATCGACGCGGATTTCGTCGTCGGGATCGCCGACGACGGCCACCGAAGCGACGCCGGTGAGTTGTTCGAGGCGTCGGGCGTGTACGTCGAGTGCGGCTCGCGCCACGGCGCGCAGGTCACCGGGGCCGGTGAGCGCAAGTACGGCAATGGGTCGCTCCCCCGGGTCCGACGTCAGCAGCGTGGGGCGTGCCGCCGTGCTCGGCAGGGCGTTGCGGGCATTGTCGAGCTTCTCGCGGACGGCCAGGACGGTCCTGGCCATATCGGTACCCCACGCGAAGCGCAGCGTGGTGGTTCCTTCACCGTTGCGAGAGACCGAACGCATCTCGACCATTCCCGGCGTGTTGCCGACCGCCTTCTCGATCGGTTCGGCGATGAAACGGGAGACTTCCTCTGGTGCCGCTCCGTCGTAGACCGTCCGGACGGTGAGCACCGGGAGTGCGACGTCGGGGAGCAGCGACACCGGCATCTTGCCGAGCGAGACTGCGCCGAGGAGGATCAATGCGAGAGTCGCCGAGATCGTGGCGACGGGGCGACGGAGCGCGGTGGTGCTCAGTGACACGCAGTGATCCCGGTCAGTGCGGCTGGTCGGCTTCGCGCTTCCGCGTCAGACGCACCGGCGCCTGGTGCGAGAGCGTGAGGTGGCCGTCGGTGAGCACAATGTCGCCCGGCTTGAGCGGGACCTCGTTAGTTGAGCTGTCGGGGAGGATCTCGGTTTCCGACACGCTGCGGCGCCCGACGTTCACGTAGACCCATTCGGCTCGTCCATCTTTCACGACGAAGACCAGCGGACGATTGTCGCGCTCGATCACCGCGCGAGTGGGCACGACGATCCGGTTCGGGAGCCGTGCCGATTCGAGCCGCACGTCGGCATACATCCCGGGACGAAGCGTGCCATCACCGCGAATGCGCACCACCGCACGGCCCGCGCGGGTCACGGTGTCGACCATCGGCAGGATCGCCGAGATGTTGCCGCGGACCGGCTTGTCGGGAGCGGCGGCGATGGTCACGTAGGCATCACCACCCACGCGCAACAGCGGCAGATCGTGCTCGAGCACGGCCGCCTCGACGCGCAGATTGGTGAGATCGACGACGGTGGCGATGTCCTGGCCACCGCCGACCCGATCGCCGACGGCGACGTTGATCTTCTCGACCACGCCATCGAACGGGGCGCTGATCACGGCGTTCTCGCGCGCCAGCTTCGCCTTGTCGAGCGCGACTTCGGCGGTGGCGAGTCCGGAGTTGGCGAGGGCGTAGTCCCGGCGCGCCCTGGAGGGTGCCTTCCCGCTGACGATCGAGTCGGGATCGACATCAGTGTGGTATTTCACCCGGGCCGAGGCGACGGCCGCTTCGGCGGAAGCGACGTCGAGGTCGAGTGGCCGTGGGTCGAGCCGCACCAACGGCTGTGCGCGCCTGACTCGGTCGCCGGCTCGCACCAGCACTTCGGCCACGGTCCCGGTCGCCTCGGCCTTCCGGGTCGAAATGGCATCGGAGCGGATCTGGCCGGTCGCCGTCACCGTGAGGATGAGATCGCCTTTCCGCACCGGCTCGCCCACCACATCGAGGGCGAGGGTCGAGGGCGCCTTGCTCGAATCGGCTGGAGGGCCGTTGGTCGCCGCCTCATTCGTCTTCTTGCCACAAGCGCCGAAGAGGGTCGTAGCGAGGAGGAGGAAGGAGAGCGAACGAGCAGGCGTCATCGAGAGCCTCACAGGGGAGTCGAGTGGCGGGCGCAGAGACGCCGGCCCGTCGGGTGATGCACGAAGGTAGAGGAGGGATGCACGCTGGGTAATAGATAGCGCGGTCAGCCCCCTTTCCCCTTGTCGATCCTGTAGACCTTGAGCGACATCGCTCCGGTCGCATCGTCGTCCTCGAGCGCGTAAACGTGGTCGCGGCTCCAGAAGGTGCGATAGGGCTCGGTAAAGGTGGTGGGCACCCGGCCCAGCAGCTTCCCCTCGGCGGTGAAAACATCCCACGCGCTGCCGGGACCCTTCGGACCGGGGAGGAGGACCCAGATGTTGTTGGCGCCGTCGATGACGAAGGTTGTCCACGCTGGGTAGACAGTGGGGATGTCCTCCATCCTGGCGATGCCCCGGAGGTTGGGGTTGCC
>JANLPG010000192.1:0-10875 GCA_031367105.1 Gemmatimonadota bacterium
TTTCATCCGCAGCGAATCCGGCCGATGCGGCGCGGGCTCGACCACCGGCTTGCTCCGGAGTGAGTCTGGCCGCGACGGCGCCAGTTCCACCCCCGGCCCCACATTGCAGCGCTGCTTGGCAAATTCCAGCTGGTTGCGAAGTTCGACATCGTCGCCGACCAGCGCCAGGCCGCGGGAGAGCCAGTCGCAGCCGAGCTGCAGCTCCTTGCGGTCGAATGCGGCGCGTGATCCCCACAGCGCCGCTGTGGGCAAGATGGTCGAGGCAGGATAGTCACTGAAGAGTCGCCGCATCCGGCTGACGGCCGCCTCGCTGTTTCCGCTGCCGTAGTCGAGCTGTGCGAGGCGGAGGATTGCCTTGTCGGCCCAGGCGGAGGAGGAGAATTCGATGGCCACGCGGGAAAACTGGGTCCGCATCTCTTCGCCACTCTTCGCGACGGTCGCCGAGGTGAAGAGCGCCTCGGGATAAAGTGGATCATTGCTGGAAGTCTTCGCGAGCAACCTTGCCATCACCACTCGGGCCGAATCGCCATAACCATCCTGCGCCAGGCGGAGCACCTCCTGGAACGCGGGGGTGATGGGCGTTTGCCCTTGCGCGGCCACCAGCGGAGCGAACAGGAGTAATGCGACGGACCAGCTGCGACGACGGTTCATGCGGCCTTCTTCGCCCGGGAGGCGGCGAGGGTAAGGATCAGGTCGGTCAGCACACCGATCTCGTCGGAGATGGTGGTGTTCTTGAGCGAGGCGTCGGCCGCGAGGGTGCTGGCGACGGCGCGCTCAAGCCGCGGCAGCGACCAGCGACCCACCACCTCGGCGACAAGCCGGGTAAACGGCTCGTAACTTCCGACGGCAGGTCGCCGCTCGAAGCAGAGTCGCTTGACTGCCTCGGCGAGCGGCCGGTCGCGAATTTTTCGCGCTTCGGCGGTGGCGCGTGCCCAGCGCAGGACCAACAGGGACGAGCCGAGGAAGGTGGCGAGCTTCACGCCGGAGTTACCGCTGACATCGAGCAGGTGCGGGAGCACGGTGAGGGCCGCGGCGGTGTCGTCGCGGAGGATGGCATCGCGCCAGTCGTCGAGTGTCTCGCCGAAGCGCACGCCGACGAGGTCGCCGACCGTCTCGATATCGATCGGGCCGGAGACTTCGAGCCCACTCAGCTTTGCTGCCTCGGCGCGCAGCAGACCGAGGTCACCACCCGTGGCGCGGAGCAGGTGCTCCCGGGCACCGGGCGACAGTGCGATGCCCGCAGCCTGAAGCTGGAGGTCGAGCCACCCGTCGAGGGCGTCGCCGACCAGCGCGGCACAGTGCACCGTGGCGCAGTGTCGCGCAAGCTCCTCGTCGGGGTCGTCGTCGTTGCCTTGAACTATCACCAGAACTGTTTCAGGCGCAGGCCGCTCGAGGTACTTCACGGCGGGTTGTTTCCCTTTGCTCTTCCGTTTCCACGCCTCGACATCGCGCAGGACGACGACGCGCCGCTCGGCCATCATCGGCAACGTGGCACACGCCGCCTCCAGCTGATCGGGTTCGATCTGCTGGGCGGAGACAACGTCGAGATTGAAGTCGCGGAGTCCGGGGTCAAGCGTGCGGTCGAGAATGAGGGCAAGTGCCTCGTCCTTCAGGATCGCCTCGCTGCCGTGGAGATAATACGCCGGTGCCGGCGCAGCCTTGGCGAGCGCGCGGCGCAGCTGGTCGGGGGAAAGGCGGGGCATTCCCCAAATCTATCAGGTCGTTCAGTCGAGGTAGGGCGCAATCATCTCGGTGAAGGCGGAACGGGCGCGGTTCAGGCGACTCTTGACGGTACCGAGGTTGGTATGGGTCACCTCGGCGATCTCCTCGTAGCTGCGCCCTTCCAGCTCACGGAGCACGAACACCACCCGATGGTGGGTCGAGAGCTGCGCAACGGTGGCCTGGACCAGGTCGTGGAGCCAGCGGTTGGCGAACAGCGTGTCGGGGCGGGAGTTGGGGTCTTCGACGTCCAGAGGCCGGGCGTCACTGTCGGTGGGGAGGCGTGCGGAATCGGGAAACACCAGCGGTGAGCGCGCCCGGTTGCGTAGCTCGTTCTTGGCAAGGTTCGACGCGATGGTATAGACCCAGGTCGAGAACTTCCGCGTGGGGTCGAAGCGGTGGAGGTGACGGTGCACGCGCACGAACGCTTCCTGCACCAGATCTTCGGCTCGTTCGCGGTCACCGATCATCCGGTGAATGAAATTCAGCAGCCGAGGCTGGAAGCGTCGCATCAGCTCGCCGAAGGCACGCTCGTCACCGGCGAGATGGGCGGCAACCAGCAGGGCGTTCTGGTCGTTGACGGGGTCGGCGGCGGGATCGCTGGCGGGGTTGGTGAAGAGCTGCGGGGCCGGCCTGGCGATGGTCCGCGGGAAGCGGATATGGGCGCTGCTGGGGAGTGCGATGGCGCTGGACACGACGACCCTCGGTCGCTGGAGACTCTGGCAGTCTACAGCGCGGTACGTCTTTGTTCAAGGTTTAAGATAGCAACATTGAACAAACAGTATCGCCACGACACTCTTGCAGTCGATAATTGTTCCGTTTTGCACCATCTGGAGCACTTCCGACCAGTGGAAATGGTGTACCGCCAGCACCTCATCGGCCTCGAGGGCGCTGTTGCCGGGGGTCAGGTCGGCGGCGAGGTAGAGGTGAATCATTTCGTCGGTGAAGCCGGGGGTGGTCCAGATCTGGGTGAGCTTTTCGAGCCGGCCGCAGCGGTAGCCGGTCTCTTCGGCGAGTTCACGATGGGCGGTCTGGTCGGCGTGCTCGCCAGGGTCGCGTCGGCCGGCCGGGATCTCCCAGAGAAAGTTGTCGGTGGCGTGGCGGAATTGCCGGATCAGCAGGATGCGCGGATCGGGATCGCGTGGATCATCGAGAAAAGGCAGGACCGCGGCTGCGCCGGGGTGACGGAACATCTCGAGCGTTCCGACGTTGCCGTTGGGAAACTGCACCGTGTCGAGGTCGAGCGATACCACTCGGCCGGTGTGGACCCTGACGGACGAGAGGAGGGTCATTCAGTAGCTCTGGACTGCTACGGGGCCGAGTCCCAGCTTTTCGATTCCCGGCCGGATCTTCGCGATGTCGCCGACAATCACGATCGTGAGATGTCGGGTATCGATATGCGCCCGGGCGACCCGCTGCACATCGGCAGCGGTGACCCGGCCGATGGCGGCGAGTTCCTGACTGATGGCGGCGAGTGGCCGGTTGAAGAGTACGCCATCCGAGAGGGCGCCGGCGATCTGGTCGGCAGTCTCGTAGTCGCCCAGGGAACCGAGCACGATGTAGTTGCGAGCCCGCTGCAGTTCCACCGGTGTCACCGGCTCGTGGCCGATCCGTCGCAATTCGCGAAAGAAGACCATCAGCGCGGAATCGGTGACGTTGGTGCGAACGTCCGAACTCGTCAGGAACGGCCCGGGCACCGGCGACCAGGAGAAGTTGGAGAAGGCACCGTAACTGTAGCCGAGTTGCTCGCGAAGGAAATCATTGAGCCGCGCCGAGAAGGAGCCACCGATGATGGTGTTCATCACCTGGACGGCGGCGTAGTCGGGGTGGTTCCGGCTCAGCCCCGGCGCGCCGATCCAGATCACCGATTGCGCCGCGTCGGGCTTGTCGACCAGGATGACGCGGGTGGCTGGCGACGACGGCGGGGCAATGGTGCCCGCGGCCGTTTTCGTGAACGGCGAGGCTGGCGCCTTCCACGCGCCGAACGCCGTGCTGGCCCAGCGCCGCGCCTCGGCGAGCGTCACGTCGCCGGTCAGGATCAGCGTGGCACGACGCGGATCGGCGGCGCGCTGCCAGTAGTTGCGCACCTGCGCCGAATCGAGCGCGGCGGTGCTGGCGGAATCGCCGCGGAGGTCGACGTGGTAGGGATGGTTGCCGGGGAAGACGTTGCGGTAGAAGACCCGCGAGGCGACCTGACCGGGAGAATCCTTGGCGCGGAGCAGCGCGGCCTGGCGCAGATCACGCTGCCGCTTGACGTCGCCCGCGCGGAACGTCGGGCGCAGCAGCACGTCAGCCAGCAGGGCAAAGCCCTCCGACACGGAACGCCGGGGGACTGAGAGCGCGATGGTGGTGTTCTCCCATCCCGCCCCCGCGTTGAGCCGCGCACCGATGAAGTCGGCGGCCTCGGAGAGTTGCAGCGCGGTGCGGATCCCCGCCCCTTCGGTGAGCATCGTGCCAATGAAGGTCGCGAGCCCTGGCGCCACGCCGTTCAGGCGCGCACCGCCAGCGATGATCAATCGCGCCTCGACCAGCGGCACTTCCGCGTTGCGCACCACCCTCAGCCGCACGCCGTTGGGGAGCAGTGCCTGCTGGACAACGGGTACCGTGAGCCGCGGCGTGGCGCCGAGTGCCGGAGCGGTGGTGACCTGCGCGCACAACGCGGGGACGATGCCGCCCAGGGCGAAGGCCGTCAGGCCGAGGAGGCGACGGGTGGAGGTGAATGAGTATCTCACGGGCTGACCCTCCGCTCGGCGGCTAGTTCCGGCTTGCCGGTGGGTACCACCGAGACGATCACACGGGGGCCGAGGAGGTAGCGATTCACGACTCGCTGCACATCGGCGGCGGTGACCGCACGGAGCTTGTCGAGGTCGTGCTGGAACCCGTCGGGAGCGCCGGTCTGGTAGTAGTAGTGGTTGAGCTGGTCGGCCTTCCCCCGCACCGTCTGGATGCGACGAAGGAAGCCGGCTTCGATGGCGTTGCGGGCTTGCTGCAATTCGCGATCGGTGGGGCCCTTGTCGGCGAGTCTGCGCAATTCGTCGTCGACGGCGCGCTGCAACTCGGGCAGGGGGTGACCCGGGCGGGCCGTGGCGGTGACGCCGAACTCACCGGCGAGGGTCCGGTGGTCGGGGCTGGCACTGACATTCGCTGCGGTCTGGTCCGCATAAACCAGTCGCTGGGTGAGGCGCGAGTTCTTGGCGCCGCTCAGCACGTACGCGGCAATCTGCAATGCGGCATCATCCTCGGCGCCGGCGCGAACCGACTCGAAGTTGTAGTAGAGCCGGGGGACCTGCACCCGGTCCTCGAGTGTCACGATCGTATCGGCAGCAAGCTGCGGCTGCACCGGGGCGGGGCGGACGATCGCCGGACCGCGCGGAATGCTGCCAAAGTACCTGCGGACGAGTGCCAGCACCGAGTCGTGCTTTACCGCACCGGCCACCGTAATCACGGCATTGCTGGGCGCGTAATACGTCCGGAAGAAGTCCTTGACGTCCTCGAGCGACGCGGCCGAGAGGTCGGCCATCGAGCCGATGACGGGCCAGCTGTAGGGGTGGGTCGACGGATACATCAGCTTCGGCATCACGTCGGCGACCTTTCCGTACGGCTGGTTCTCATAGCTCTGGCGCCGCTCGTTCTTCACGATGTCGCGCTGGGCATCCACCTTGGCGGAATCCATCGTGGGGAGCAGCCAGCCCATCCGGTCGGCATCGAGCCAGAGCATCAGCGGCAGCGCCGACACCGGGCCAGCCTCGTAGTAGTTGGTGCGATCCTCGGTGGTCGAGCCGTTGTTGTCCGCGCCGGCGGCTTCGAGTAGCCGATCGAACTGCGGGTACGGCGCGTGCTCCGAGCCCATGAACATCAGGTGCTCGAACAGGTGGGCGAAGCCGGTGCGACCCGGCTTCTCGGAGCCCGACCCGACCCAGAACCAGCTGTCGACCGTGACGATCGGTGCCGACGCGTCCTCGTGCACGATCAACCGGAGGCCGTTGGGGAGGGTGTCGACCGTTGCGGGCACCTTGATGCCCTGCGCGGCGAGCGGCGTGGCGCCGAGCAGGAGCAAGGCACCGGCAAGGAATCGCAGGCGGTTCATAGCTCGACCTTCTCCCCGTGGGCGGGGACGTGCACCTCGCCGACGCCTTCCTCCTCGAGGATCGCCTTCATCGCCAGAAGCGATTCGGGTTCACCGTGCACGCAGAAGGCGCGCTTGATCGGGCCGCCGAGGTTGCGCACCCACTTCCGCAGCTCGTCGCGACCGGCGTGCGCGGAGTAGCCGTCGATGGTGGCCACCTCGGCGCCGACCGTGTGCATCTCGCCGAGCAACCGCACCTCCTTCGCGCCCGACTGGATCCGTGCGCCGAGGGTGTAGGAGGCTTGGAATCCGACAAAGAGCACGCAGTTCTTCGGGTCACCGATGTTGTTGGCGAGATGGTGCACGATCCGCCCTGATTCGGCCATACCCGAGGCGGAGATGATCACGGCCGGCCCTTGCAGTTGGTTCAGGCCCTTCGATTCCTCGACGCTGCGGACGAAGCGCACCAGATGGTGATCGAAGATTCTGGTGTCGTTGCGAATGAAGGCTTCCGTGTCGTCGAACAGCTCCGGATGCAGTCGGAAGATGTCGGTGGCCTCAACTGCGAGGGGAGAGTCGACGTAGATCGGCACCTCGGGAATCTTCCCGGCGTTGGCGAGCTCGTGCAGTGCGTACACCAGTTCCTGGGTTCGTCCCACGGCGAAGGATGGGACGATCACCTTCCCCCCGCGTGCGGCGACTCGACTCACCACCTCCGCCAGATTGGCCGAAGCGTCACTCGCGGTATCGTGGTTCTTGCGCGCGTACGTGCTCTCGATGATCAGCGTGTCGATCGCCCCCTTCGGTCCATCGGGGTCACGGATGATCGGCTGACCCCAGCGGCCGATGTCGCCGGAGAAGACGAGGCGGTGCGGGGTAGCGCCGCCGATATTCACCTCGACATTGGCGCTGCCGAGAATATGGCCAGCGTCCCGGAAGGTGACGGTGAGATCGTTTGCGGCGGTGAAGGGTCGGTCGTAGGGGTGCGCCTCCATCAACTCCTGCACCCGAATCGCGTCCTGCCGGCCGTAGAGCGGCGCTGAGCCGGGAAGTGCGCGTCCTTTCTTCTGCAGCCACCTGAAGTCGCTCTCCTGGATGTGGGCAGAGTCGGCGAGCATGATGGCGCAGAGATCCCTGGTCGCCGGCGTTGCAAAAATGGTCTTGTCGAATTGATGCGCGCTGAACAGCGGCAAGCGCCCGGCGTGGTCGATGTGTGCGTGGGAAAGGATGATGGCGTCGAGTTGGCGCGGATCGAATGCCAGGGTGGCGTTGAGCCGGTTTGACTCCGCGCGCTTCCCCTGAAAGAGCCCGCCATCGAGCGCGACGCGGTGGCCGCGCCATTCGAGCAAGTGGCAGGAACCGGTGACCTGCCCTGCGGCCCCCCAGAACGTCAGAGTGATTCCACTCATTGCAGTATTCCTTTGATCAGGATGATCGGCAGCTTGGCTGCTTCGGCGAGCAGGTAGCCAAGCTCGGTGGTGAAGCGACGGGAGATCGGCGAGGTCGTGGTGGGCGAGGTATAGGCGGTGAGGCCGAGGCGATACGCTTCGAGCCGAAGGCGGGCGAGGTGGAAAGGATCGCTGACCAGCAGCACGTGTTCGCGACCGGCACCGTGCAGGTACTCCGCAACGGCGTCCATCGAACCGGCAGTGGTATGCCCCTCCGCCTGGACGACGACGGCGCCCGCCGGGATCCCTTGCGCGACGAGGTAGCGCTGTCCGGCTGTGGCCTCGCTCATCCGGTCACCTTCGACGATACCGCCGGTGACCACGATCAGGTCAGCGTAGTGGCCGCGGTAGAGTGCGGCGGCGTGATCGAGTCGTGCCTGGAGGACGGGTGAAGGGCGACCATCGTACTGCGCAGCGCCGAGGACGACGATGGCGTCGGCGGGGCGGCGCTGATCGAGCCGCGACACCAGCAGTACCACCAGAAAGCAGAGGAGATACACGCCGCCGATTCCGGTCGCAATCGCGGCAAGCCAGCGACGCGAGGCGATGGTCAGAAGGGGAACGACTCCCCTTCGCGGGGCACGATCACGTCGCGCACGCCCTCCTCGCGGAGGATGGTCACCATCATCGCGACGGCGAGATCGTCACCGTGCACGACGAAGGCACGCTTGATCGGCCCACCGAGCGCACGGACCCAGTCGCGCATCTCCTCCCCGCCGGCGTGTCCGGAGTAGGCGGTCAGGGTTTCGACGGCGGCCTTCCGCTCGACGGTGCGATCCCCGATCATCACGTGCTCGGCGCCGTCCTGGAGCAGGCGGCCGACGGAGCCTTCCTCGAGGAAGGAGAGGAAGAGCACGGTATGGCGGACATCTTCGAGGCAGCGACGGAAATGGTGGGCCGAGCGACCGGAATCACCCGTCTCGCTCGGCGCCACGATGATGGCGGGCCCTTCGAGCGCATCGACACGCGAGCGGGCCGCGCCGTCGCTGCCGACATAGCGGAGCAGGGCGCTGTCGAAGGCACCGCCTTGGCCGCTGTAGGCAGCGGCACTCCGGGAGATCGACTCCGGGTGCAGCCGGATCATCGTCGGGAGACAGACCGGTGTCGGCGTATCCATCCAGATCGGGATCTCGGGAATCCGGCCCTGACGCCAGAGATCCTGGATCGCACGAACGAACTCGTGAATGGGACCGAGCGACGAGGCAGGGACGATGATTTGTCCGCCCCGGGCGACGGCGTTGTTGATCAGGGCGGTGAGCTGGGTCTGGGCGTCGGCGAAGGTGGCGTGCTGTTCGTGCGCAAACGGCGAACCGACGATCAGGGTGTCGACCTGTCCCGGGACGGATTCGGGGTCACGCAGCAGGGGTGATCCGGGGCGTCCCACGCAGCCGGAGTAGACGATCCGGTGGGATCCCCCCTCGCCGGTGCGAAGCTCGATCGAGGAGGAGCCGAGGACGTGGCCGGCATCGCTGAACTCGAAGACGAGATTGCGGCGGAGGTGGAGTGGACGGTGATAGGGCTGCCCGACGAACAGCTCCTGGGCAGCGACGACATCGGCGAGTCCATAGAGCGAGGCGTCGCCGGCGGCTTCGAAGTCGAGGGCCGCCTCGGCCAGCAGAATCGCCGCCGTATCGCGAGCGCCGGGAGTGGCGTAAATCGGGCCGCGATAGCCGTGGCGAACCAGCTGGGGTACCCGGCCGGCATAGGCGAGGCCGGCCTGAGAAAGCAGCAGCGCGTCGACCCGCTTGGGGTCGAGCGGCAGGTCGCGGTTCTTGGCGTCGGCCTGGGCAACGGCACCCTCGAAGAGGCCGGCGTCGAGCAAGACGCGGGCACCCGCCGCCTCGAGCAGCATCATCGAACCGGTGGGAGTGGCCGCACCGCCGAAAAACGTCAACGTCCGAGGAGCGCTCATTTGGTCCCGAAGAGTCGGTCCCCGGCATCGCCCAGCCCGGGGAGGATGTACCCGTTGGCGTTCAGGCCGCGGTCCAGCGCCGCGGCATAGATCGGCACATCGGGGTGTGCAGTCGTGAAGGTGGCCACCCCTTCGGGAGCCACCACCAGGCAGAGGAGCGCCACGTCGGTGGCCCCCGCTCGCTTCAGTTCCGATACCGCCTCGACGGCGGAACCGCCGGTGGCAAGCATCGGGTCGAGGACGAAGAACCGGTGATCGGAGACCGGAGTGGGGACCTTGAAGTAATACGACACCGGCTGCAACGTCTCGTGGTTTCGATAGAGTCCGATATGCCCGACCCGGGCATTCGGGATTAACTGGACGATTCCCTCGACCATTCCGAGCCCGGCCCGGAGGATCGGCACCAGGGCAATTTTCGGGGAAACTCGCTCGCCCATCGTGGTCTCGAGTGGGGTGACGACCTCGACTGGCTCGGTTCGGAGATCCCGGGTGACTTCGTATGTCATCAGGGCGGCGATCTCGCCGACCAGCTGCTTGAAGTCTCGGGAAGAGGTGCCGACGTCGCGAAGGAGCGCGAGCTTGTGCCGGATCAGCGGGTGATCGAGCACCGTCAGCCCACGACGTGGGGAGCTGGACATAGCGTATAAGGTCTAGCCGCTGGCGGCGGTTGGCAATGCGCCAACCGTCGTTCCCTCCCCCGGCGGCCCCCGTCCCTCGCCGCAGCGAGGCATCTCCCGCCCCCCTCCTCGCGTATCCACCATCCATCCTCCACCCTCCACCATCCACCATCCACCATCCATCATCGATCATCGATTCTCCAGTATATTCGAGGGTCACCCCCAGTCACCCTGTTCGAGAGAGGCCGATATGCGCCGGGCCGTTGCGTGCGTACTGCTACTGTTGCTGAGCCCGGTTGCGGGACACGCCCAGACCAATCCGTTCAAGACCAAGCTCAAGGGGTTGCCGAGTTTCACGGTGGATTACAGCTACGGTGGGGATATGACCGGGACCGGTCGAACCAGCTCGAGCGACGATCGCTTCGCCGCAAGCGAGACACGGACCGGAAAGTTTTTCGGGAAGACGACCACCACAACGACCTGGTCGATGACCGATCCCGACTTTATCTGGAGCGCCGACCTCGCGAAGAAGACCGGTCTCAAGTCGGTCAACCCGCTTCCCTCGATGGCCAAGGCGTACGACGACCTCGATCGCGATGCGAAGGCGCGCTTCACCTCGAATATGCGTGAGATGATGCAGTTCGTGACCCGCGCCTTCCCGGGGATGCCGTTCGAGGGAGAGAAGAAGGGGACTCGGAGTTACGCGGGCGAGAGCTGCGAGTTCACTGAGGTGGGGAGCTTTTCGTTTTGCACGATGAAGTCGGCGCCGATCGTACTCTACTCGTCGGGCTCCTTCCTCTGTCTCAACTTCGAGCAGACGGCGACCAAGGTGAGTCGCAGCGCCGACCCGGTGCTGTTCCAGCCACCGACCGAGGTGAAATGGACCGAAAATCTCGACCGCGCGCGCGCCGACTCCGCCGCGCGCGCCTTCATCGGGCAGTTCGCCTCGCAGGCGATGGCCGACTCGATCGCCAAGGCCAAGGCGGAGCTGGCGTCGGCGAAGAGCCAGCCGAGTGGGAACCAGTCGCAGATGACGCCGGATCAACAGAAGCAGATGTGCGACGCCATCAAGAACTTCTCGCTGGCGACCGCGATGAACAACGCGATGAAGAG
>JANLPG010000199.1:0-6142 GCA_031367105.1 Gemmatimonadota bacterium
TCCACGAGCGTCACCGGCAGAAACAGTATGGGCAACGATGGCACCGGCCCGCTCGGCACGGTGGCGCACGAATTCTTCCATACCTGGAATGTGAAACGCATACGCCCCAGGACCCTCGAGCCGTTCGACTACGACCGCGCGAATATGTCGGACGCGCTCTGGATCGCCGAGGGATTCACGCAGTATTACGGACAACTGCTGATGCTGCGGTCCGGCTTCGCCGGCGCCACCATCGCCCGAATCGTGAGCGGCACCATCAACGCCGTCACGAATTCGCCCGGGCGCCGGCTCTTCGGGCCAATCCAGATGAGCGAGCAGGCGGTCTTCCAGGATGCGGGCGTCTCGATCGACCAGCAGAACACCGCCAACAACTTCATCTCCTACTACACCTATGGCGCCGGGATCGCGATCGCCCTCGATCTCTCGCTGCGCACGCGGGGCAAATCGCTCGACGACTTCATGCGCCAGATGTGGCTGCGACACGGCAAGCCGGAAATCGCCTACACCCTCGCTGACGCCCGCCGCATCCTCGGCAGCGTCGCGGGTGACACCACCTGGGCGAATGACTTCTGGGCGCGCTACGTCGATGGTCACGCGCTCCCCGACTACGACGCGCTGCTCGAACCTGCGGGCTTGCTGGTCCGGAAGGCAGAGGCGGGCGCCCCGTGGATCGGCCTGAGTTTCGGTGGTGGCGCTGGCAATCGTGATGGTGTCCGGGGTGGCGAACCGGGTGGGGGAGCAGCGGCCACGGGCTACACGATCAGCACGGCAGTACTGGTGGGCACCCCCGCGTATGCCGCCGGGCTCGAGAGCGGCGACCGGATTCTCACGGTCGATGGCCGGGAGGTGTCAGCCGATTCAGTTCTCACGAACGCGATCGCGAATCATCAACCGGGCGAGCGAATGACCGTCGTGACCGAGGGGCGCGCCGGACGCCGCGAATTCGGGATCACGGTGGCGGCAAATCCTGCGGTGCAGGTGGTGACCTTCGAGGAGGCCGGCCGCATCCCTTCGCCAGCGCAACTCGCCTTTCGGCAGGCGTGGACCAGCAGCAAGGTGAAGCCCTGAACGGCGAGCGACGCGCTAGCCGCCGATCTTTTCGACCTCGAAGAGCTTGAGCCGAGGGATCGTCCGGCCCCGGACCCACCGCACTGTGGTGCCGTTGGCTCCGGGTTCCTCCCACTTCACCACGGTCCGATCGTCGGAGTCGATCCAGTAGCGCCGCAGCACACCGTCGAGGTCACCCTCCACCACCCAGGTGGAGCGCAGGGCACCGTTATCCCCCGGCAGGAAAACCATCTGGGCCACCCGAAACCGCAACCAGCGCAGCTCGCTTGGCCGCCGGGTAAGCACCAGTGGCAGGGCACCGTTGTAGTTCGCGCTCAACGGCATCGTCGCCATCACCAATTCGATCCCTGACTCGGCGTACGGTTCGGCGTCCAGGATGAGTCGCCCCCGACTCCGTCCCCCCTTGAGGGAGGTCCGCACCGTCACCACCGAGCGCCGATCGAACGACTGCCGGATATGGCCGTCGCTGTAGGCACCCCACGTCGCAATCGGCTTCAACGTCCAGCGATCGAGCCAGATGCTGTCCGACTGCTGCGTGACCTGCGGTCCCGAGCGACTCCGGGTCAGCAGCCAGGCCTCGTGGCCCGCCAGCATCACGGTGTCGAGCTGGAACGTCGCCTCGCCGAGGAGAGTTGGCGGATCGCCGAGGACCGTCTCTGCGCGTTCGGCCACCGTCAGGCTCCGCAGCTTGGCGCCGTCGGGCCGCGGGGCAAAGCCGTAGAAACCGTAGTTCGGCAGTTCGAGTCCCATCGCGGAACAGCCGGCGAACAGCGGGACGAGGGCAACAGCCAGGAGACTGCGGCGCAACCAGCGCCGTGAGTGGGACATTTCGGGTTGGGTCGGGGTGAGTGCAATCAGTCCGGCGGGGGCCGGGGCCAAGCAATCTAGTGGTACGCTTGTCACAGGCAGAATGTTTGAAGCCACCCGCCGTGGTCTCGGCTTAACCCTCAGCGCCGATCGCCGTCCTTCCAGTATGACCATACGCCACCTCGCATCCACCGTGGGTCTGCTACTTCTTGCCGCAGCGCCCACTGCCGGCCAGGCCCCGCTTACCACAACCGATTCTGCTCGCCACGTCCTCAATCGCCTCGGCTACGGGGCGAGCCCGGGTCAGATCGATGCGGTTGTGCACGATGGGATTCGTCGTTGGATCGATCGCCAGTTGGCGGTCCGCGACCCGCGCGACCCCGGCCTCGCCTCGCGTGAACGCGCCTACGAGGTGCTCAACACGCCGGTTCGCGATATGGTCGTGATGCACACCGATCAGATCGGGAGGGCATTGAAGGCCCAGGCAGCAGGTGTCGACTCGATGCGTCGGGAACAGTTGCAGGCATCGCTCCGGGAGCAGCGGGCTGCCGGCGGGAAGCAGGAACTCCGTGACCTGAACGGCGACCTGATGAGCGTGACGCTGATGCGCGCCACCGACTCCGACCGCCAGCTCGCCGAGGTCCTGGCGGACTTCTGGACCAATCATTTCAACGTCTTCATCGGCAAGGGCTTCGATCGCGCCTACTTCGCCGACTACCTCGAGCACACCATCCGCCCAAATGTGCTCGGTCGCTTCGAAGACTTGCTGATCGCGACTGCGAAAAGCCCGGCGATGCTTTTCTATCTCGACAACACCGAGAGTGTCGCCGAGGGAACCGATATGCAGGCGCTCATCGCCGGTCGGCCGGCCGGAGCGGCAGGACGGCAGCGCGATCCGGCGATGATGGAGCGCATCAGGCAACGGATGCCCAAGGGCATCAACGAAAACTATGCCCGCGAGTTGATGGAACTCCATACGCTCGGAGTCGATGGAGGCTACACCCAGCAGGACGTCGGCAATGTGGCGCGTTTGCTCACCGGCTGGGGGATGGACCGCCGGAGTGGATTTGCCTTCCGCTTCCTCGCTGCGGCCCACGACCGGCAGGCCAAGACCGTACTCGGTGTCACCTTCCCCGCAGGACACGGCGAAGACGAAGGACTCCGGCTCCTCAAGCTGCTGGCCGAGCATCCCGCCACGATGCACCACGTGAGCGCGAAGCTCTGTGCGCGTCTCGTGGCCGATGATCCGCCGGACGGTTGTGTCGACGATGCCGTGCGCGCGTGGAAGCGCAGTGGTGGCGAGATCCGCGAGGTCGTTCGCGCCATCATCTACTCACCGGACTTCTGGGCCGCCGCCAACGTGCAGAGCAAAGTGAAGACTCCGCTGGAGTACGTCGTGAGCGCAGTGCGTGCGGTAGCGGGCGAGCCAGACTCCACGCCGCGACTGGCGCAGCACGTGGCGCGACTGGGTGAACCACTGTTCCAGATGACGACCCCGAACGGCTATCCCGAGACCCAGGCGGACTGGGTCAACAGCGGCGCCCTGCTGGCCCGGATGAACTTTGCCGTTGCGCTCGCGGCGGGACGACTGCCCGGAGTCACTGTCGACCTCGATCGAGTCCTGCCGTTGACGGCGGATCACGACGTTTTGGTCGACGGCGTGAATCGAGCCCTCCTCGCCGGAGCGATGTCGCCACGCACTCGGCAGACCATTCTTCGCGAAATCGCCGACCTTGCCGACCCTGCTGCCGCACGATCCCTCGCGATCGGACTCGCCCTCGGCGGTCCCGAATTCCAGAGGCAGTGATGCCCATCTCACGACGTGCTTTCATCCAGGCCGGCAGCTTGGCGATGGTTTCGCTCGGGGCCGACCCACTCTTCCTCGATCGCGCGGCATACGCGCTCGGCGATCTTCGACGCGGGGTTGCGGGGAAGAAGACCCTCGTCTGCCTCTTTCAGCGGGGAGCCGTCGACGGCCTCTCGATGATCGTCCCCGCGGGCGACGACTGGTATTGGCAGGAGCGGCGGCGGATTGCGCTCCCACGGGAAGAGTTGCTCTCGCTCGACGGGATGTTTGCCCTCCACCCCCGCCTCGCCGCGTTGAAGCCGCTCTGGGATCGGCACGCGCTCGCCATCGTCCACGCGGTGGGCTCGCCGTCGCCGACCCGGTCGCACTTCGACGCGCAGGACTATATGGAGAGCGGCACACCCGACCGGAAGAGCACGCCGGATGGCTGGGCCAATCGCTACTGCGCCCACGCCCGGGAACACATCGAAACACCGTTTCGTGCCGTCGCGTTCGGGCCGCAACTGCCGCGCACCCTGGCCGGCAGTGCGCCGGCACTGGCCATCGACGACCTGCGCACTTTCGGGATGCGCGCATCGCGTGCCGAGGGGGAACAACGGTTGACCCGCGCATTCGAATCGCTCTATCAGGGTGCCGCTACCGGACTGGTGGCCTCCTCCTCGGCCGAAGGGTTCGAGGCAATCCGGATGCTCAAGGCAGCGAACCCCACCGGACAGCCGGCTGCCAACGGTGCCCGGTATCCTCGGGGTAAACTGGGGACTTCGATGCAGCAGATCGCTCAGCTGATCAAAGCCGACCTCGGGATGCAGCTGGCGTTCGTGGATGTGGGCGGCTGGGACACGCACGTCAATCAGGGTGCCGGACAAGGGCAACTTGCCACCCGACTCGATGAACTCGGCGGAGCCCTGGGTGCCTTCACCACCGATCTGGGTGAGAAGCTGGGAGACGTCGTCGTCGTCACGATGAGCGAGTTCGGCCGGACGATCAAGGAGAACGGCACCGGCGGAACCGATCACGGACACGGCACCGCGATGATGATCCTCGGCGGCAACGTCCGGGGCGGAAAAGTCTACGGGCAGTGGCCGACACTTGCGCCAGCAGCACGATACCAGGGCCGCGACCTCGCAGTGACCACCGACTTCCGGAGTGTGTTCGGCGAGCTTCTCACCGGCCACCTCGGTGCCGTTGACCTGGCATCCGTCTTTCCGGGATTTGCAGGAGGCAGCCGCGTAGGGGTATTCGGATAAGGAACGAGAGGCACCCCGCGGCTAGCGCCGCGACCGCCTCGGGGTAGCTTTCCGGATCCTCCCGATCCGGAACCTGCCTGTGCGACCCGCTCGTGCCGCGCTCCTCAGTGCTGCGACCCTCCTCGTTGCGGTCCACCTCCCGGCCCAGGCGATTCCACCCGCCTTCGATCCGCGGTTAGACACCATCGCGCGTGCCCCACGCCAGGCCCAGCTGGAACAGGACGTCCGCACGCTGGCCGGGTTCGGCACGCGCAACACCTATTCCGATACCCTCTCCAGCAGCCGTGGTATCGGCGCCGCACGCCGCTGGCTCTTCGCCGAATTCCAGCGGATCAGCGCGGCGTGCGGAAACTGCCTCCAGGTCCGCTACCAGCAATCGCTCGTGAAGGGTCAGTCCACCGAGTCGCGCAACGCACCCGATGTCAACGTCGTCAACGTGATCGCGATCCAGCGCGGCACCACCACACCAGGTCGGGTCGTGCTGATGTCGGGGGATATCGATTCCCGGAACAGCAGCGGTACCGATATCACGAAGGACGCCCCTGGCGCAAACGACAACGCCAGCGGGATGGCAGGGGTCCTCGAGGCAGCGCGAATCCTGTCGAAGTTCCGTTTCGGCAAGACGATCATCTACAGCGGCCTCAGCGGCGAGGAGCAGGGCCTCTGGGGTGGGGCCTCGTTCGCGAAGGAAGTACTCGACAGCGCCTGGAGCGTCGAGGCGGTCCTCAACAACGATATGATCGGAAATGTCTCGGGCATCAACGGCGAAGTGGATAACCGGTCGTTCCGGATCTTCTCCGAGCCAGTGTCCGCGACCGAGTCGGAGGCGGAGCGTCGTGCGCGACGCAACTTCGGTGGAGAGGTCGACGGCCCGTCCCGCCAACTCGCCCGGTATGTCGAACGAGTCGTGCGGGAACATCTTCCCGAGATGCAACCGCGGATGATTTATCGACTCGATCGCTTCGGTCGCGGTGGACATCACAAGCCGTTCAACGACCTCGGGATGCCCGGCGTGCGCATTATGGAGAGTCACGAGAATTACGATCGCCAGCATCAGGATGTGCGGACCGAGAACGGACGCGCGTACGGCGACGTCGTGACCGGCGTCAATTTCGAGTATGCCGCCCGGCTCACCGGCGTCAACACCGTGGTGCTGGCCTCCCTGGCCTGGGCCCCCGCGCCACCCACCAAGGTCCGGGTTCAGGGAGCAGTC
>JANLPG010000046.1:0-44970 GCA_031367105.1 Gemmatimonadota bacterium
GATTATGCCCGTGGTGATGCCCCAGCCCGAGCGCCGCTGCCAGCGCGTCCTCGGGGGCGTCGGCGTCGCCGCACAGTTCCCCGCCACACGCGCCACCGGTCTCCAGCTGAATCGTGACGTGACCGATGCCCAGGTGCCCCATCTCCAGCTCAAGCTGGCGGAGCACCTCGGGGTGGCTTTCGAGGGCGGGGACGACCACGTGTGCACTCATCGCCACAAGACCACCGGCCACGGTCCAGACGTGGACGTCGTGGACTTTCGACACCCGTTCGTGCCGGAGCAGGCGGGCCACGACGTCCCGCAGCGGGACGCCGGCCGGCACGCGGTCGAGCAGAATCGTGGAGCTCTCCCGGACCAGCCGCCAGGCGCTTCGGAGGATCAGCACCGAGACCAGGACCGAGATCAGCGGGTCAGCCGGGAGCCAGCCGGTGTAGTGAATCACCAGGGCGGCGACGATGGCGCCGAGGGAGCCGAGGATGTCCCCCATAATATGGAGATAGGCGCCCCGGACATTGAGGTCGTGGTGGTGATGGCCGTGGAGCACGCGGAGGGAGAGGATATTCACTACCAGCCCGACCGATGCGACCACCCCGAAGAGGGTCGCATCGATCGGCCGGGGATGCTTGAGCCGGTCGACCGCTTCGATGGTGATCGCGAAGCCGATCACGAAGAGCGCGAGTCCGTTGACCAGCGCGGCCAGCACCTCCCAGCGGAGGTTCCCGAAGCGTTGGGCCGCACCATCGCGGCGCTGCGCGACGCGTGCGCCGAAGAGGGCGAGGCCGAGCGCGGCAACATCGGTGCCCATATGGCCAGCGTCGGCAAGCAGCGTGAGCGAGTTGCTGACCAGTCCACCGACGATTTCGACCAGGGTGAAGAAGGCGGTCAACCCGAGGACTATCGCAAGCTTCCGGGTCACGACAACCTCATCCGGCGACGCACCGACGCCGCGTGAGCGAACAGCCCTTCGGCCTCGGCGAGCGCAACAATATGAGGCGCGGCGGCGGCGAGTGCCTCGGGGGAGTACTGCACCACCGAGGTGCGCTTCACGAAGTCATAGACGCCGAGCGGCGATGCGTAGCGCGCGGTCCCACCAGTCGGAAGCACGTGACTCGGCCCCGCGACGTAATCGCCTACCGGCTCCGGCGTGGAGGTCCCGAGAAAGATTGCGCCGGCGTGGCGGACCAGGGCGGCAAGGCCCTCGGGATCGCGCGTGGCAATCGCGAGGTGCTCGCTGGCACGGAGGTTGGCCACTGCGGCGAGATGCGCGCGATCGGGGACGCGGATGATCAATCCCTGGCCGTGCAGCGCGGCACGCGCGATCGCCGCACGGGGTGCGGTGGCGAGGGCGCGTTCGAGGGCAGCCGGCAGTGCCTCCGCCAGTTCCGCCGAGGTGGTGGCCAGCCAGGCGCCGGCATCTTCGTCGTGCTCCGCCTGCGCAATCAGGTCGGCGGCGATGTCGTCGACATCGGCGGTGTCATCGGCGAGGATGAGCACCTCGGTGGGACCGGCGATCATATCGATCCCGACCTGGCCGAACAGCTGCCGTTTCGCCTCCGCCACCCAGCGATTTCCCGGACCGACGATCTTGTCGACCCGGGGGATCGTGGCCGTCCCGTAGGCGAGGGCCGCGACGGCGTGGGCACCGCCGATCCGGAAGACGCGAGTCACGCCGCTCAGCGCGAGCGCGGCGAGGACG
The DNA here is from genome assembly GCA_031367105.1 of Gemmatimonadota bacterium. GTDB lineage: Bacteria > Gemmatimonadota > Gemmatimonadetes > Gemmatimonadales > GWC2-71-9 > Palsa-1233. Next base: position 1,697 of record JANLPG010000046.1, read on the forward strand.
GCATCGTTCGCGCCCCCCGGCGGGGTAACGGCGACGATCTCGCGCACCCCGGCGACAACGGCGGGAATGGCATTCATCAGCACCGACGAGGGGTAGGCGGCCTTCCCGCCCGGTACATACAGCCCGACGGCATCGAGCGGAGTCACCCGCATCCCCAGCGAGGTGCCATCGGCACCCTGATGCTCGAAGCCGTGATCGATCTGCAGCACGTGGTAGCGGCGAATGCGGTCGGCGGCGTAGTGGAGGGCCTCGCGGAGTTCCGCCGGGATGCGATCGAGCGCGGCCTGGCAGCTTTCGGGCGAGAGCTCCCACTGCTCCGGCGCCAGGTCGCTGGCATCAAAGCGGCGGCTGTACTCCAGCACGGCGGCGTCGCCCCGCGCGGCGACATCGCCCACGATGGCGGTGACCGCATCCCGCGTGGCAATGTCGCTCCCCCCAAGGCGCGGCAGGAGGGCCCGGAGCCCCTCGATCCCGCCGGGTTCACGCGCTGCGTCCCAGCACCGGATTGCGAGCGGCTCTCGCCCCGATTCCGCCCCACCGCTAACCTTCCCCATTATGGATCCCACCGCATCGCCGCCTTCGATTCCCTGGAGCATTGCCGCCGTCCTCGCCCTGGTCCTGGCCAACGGCTATTTCGTCGCTGCCGAGTTCGCCCTCGTCAGCGCCCGCAAAACACGGCTGGAGGAGCGCGCCCGGGAGGGCGACGGCAAAGCTACGCTGGCCCTCCGGGTCATCCAATCCCTCGACCGTTACATCTCCGCCACCCAGCTCGGGATCACCCTCGCCTCCCTGGGGCTCGGCTGGGTCGGCGAGCCACGCCTGGCATTCCTGCTGGAGGGGCTGTTCCGCGGGTTGCCCCCCTCCCTGGCCGCTGTAGCGACCCACGGCGTGTCGGTGGCCATCGCCTTCACCATCATCACAACGCTGCACATCGTGCTCGGCGAGCTGGTGCCGAAGTCGATCGCGCTGCTCTATCCCGAGACGGTGAGTCGCTGGCTCACGATCCCGCTGATCGGTTTCGCCTGGCTGATGCACTATCCGATCGCGATGCTCCACAACACCGCCAACTGGCTCCTGCGAATCTCGCGCGTTCGCTCGCTCGGCACCCACGACCGCCTGCACTCGCCGGAAGAGATCCGCATCCTGGTGGAACAATCGGGCGAGGGTGGCTCGCTCGGCCCTGCGGATGCACGATTGCTGGAGGGAGTCTTCGAGTTCAGTGAGAAGACCGCCGAGGAAGTGATGACACCGCGGACCGAGATGATCGCGCTCGGGGCCGACCTCACGGTCGAGACCGCCGCCGATGCGGTCGCCGACGCAGGGCGCTCACGCTACCCGGTCTACAGCGAGTCACTGGACGAGATCACCGGGGTCGTGCTCGCCAAGGACATCCTCCGCGCCGTCCGCCAGAATCCCGGTTCGAGCGTGCGGAGTATTCTGCGCCAGCCGCTCTTCGTCCCCGGGACCCGCGAAGTGGAAGATGTGCTGACCGATATGAAGCGGCTCAAGACCCACCTCGCTGTCGTCCTCGACGAGTATGGTGGCACTGCCGGGCTGGTGACGATGGAAGACCTGCTGGAAGAAATCGTCGGCGAGATCTACGACGAACACGACGCGGTCGCGCAGGCACGGAAGCCTCCCACGGAGGATGGCTCGATCACCCTCGAAGGTGCAACCACTCTCGCCGACTTCAATCATCGCTTCGATGTCGAACTCGACGATGCCGACTACACCACGCTGGGCGGCTTCCTTTTTGGCCAGTTGGGTCGGTTGCCACGCGAGGGCGATCACCTGACCGTCGGCCGCTTCGAGTTCCAGATCGCGGCGATGGCTGGTCGACGGGTAGACACCGTCAAGATGGTCATCCTGCCGGTATGACCCGCTCATCCATTGCCCCGATCCCGCCGGGTGCGCTCGACCTGACCGGCCCGGCGGTCAAGCGGCGGCGAGAGCTGCAGCGTGCTGCGATGGCGGTGCTCGACGCCGCCGGATTCTCCGAAGCGATCCCGCCGACGTTCGAGTACGACGAGGTCTTTTTCCGTGCCGGTGGCGCCGACGTGGCCGATCGGTTGATCCGCTTCACCGATGTCGATGGAAGAATCCTCGCGCTTCGCTACGACTTCACTGCCGCGATTGCACGGGTGGCGGCAACGTCGTTTGCCGATGTGGCACCGCCGATCCGGATTTCCTATACCGGCAAGGTCTACCGCCACGCGCCCGGCCGGGCAGGCCGTCCACGGGAGATCCTGCAGGTCGGTGCCGAAACGATGGGCGCCAGCGGCCTGACGAGCGACGTGGAACTGGTGCGGCTCACCCTCCGGCTGCTGGGCGCACTCGGCCTCGCCGATTTTCAGCTGAACCTCGGTCACGCCGGCGTGCTCGCCGCCGGCTTCGCCGCGCTGCCTCCCGAACGCCACGCCGAAGTGCGCCGCTGGATCGATCGCAAGGATCGCGCGGCGCTGGAGCAGCATCTGGCAGGCCTCGACTCTCCCGCGCGCGAACTGGCCTCTCTGCCGTTCGTCATCGGCCGGCGTGACGCCGTGGAGCGCTGTCGCCAAACCGCCCCAGACGCGGTGCTGCCAGCGCTGGACCATCTCCTCAACCTCGACGATGCGCTGAGCGCCGAGGAGCGACGGCACGTCGTCTACGACCTGGGCGAGGTCCGAGGCCTCGACTACTACACGGGAATTCACTTCGAAGTGTTCGTGGCAGGATGTGGCCGGGCAGCCGGTGCGGGCGGTCGCTACGACGAGCTGATGGGCCGCTTCGGTCGGCCGATGCCTGCGCTCGGCGTGGCGCTCGACCTCGACGCGCTCGCTGAGGTGGCGCGGTGAGTACTGCGCTGCGCCTCGCGCTGGCCAAGGGTCGGCTCTATGACGGTGCCGTCCTGCGACTGGCCGCTGCCGGGATCACAATGGCCGGTGACCCGGGGCGGAAGCTGTTGATCGACACCAGCGACGCGGGGCTGCAAGTGCTGGTGGTAAAGCCGGGTGACGTGCCGGTGTATGTCGAGAGCGGTGCCGCCGACCTCGGTGTCACTGGGAGCGATGTCCTGCGCGAGGCCGACGCCGACGTGCTGGAACCGCTGGACCTCGGCTTCGGCGCCTGCCGGTTGGTGGTCGCCGCCCCTGCCGCCACGAGCTACCCGAATCTCACCCACGGCAGCACGCCGAGGGTAGCGAGCAAGTACCCACGCCTGGCGCGGGCGCATTTTGCTGCGATGGGGCGGGCAGTCGAGGTGATCGAGATCAGTGGCAGCGTCGAGGTGGCTCCGCTGCTGGGACTGGCCGACTGGATCGTCGACCTGGTCGACACCGGCAACACCCTGCGGGCCAACGGACTGACCGAGCGCGAGACGATTTTGCAGAGCAGCGCGATCCTCGTCGCCAACCGGGCGTCACAGAAACTCAAGCTGGATGCGCATCTGCGATTCATGAAGCGGCTAGCGGGATGATGGAGGGTGGATGATGGATCATGGATCATGGATCATGGATGATTTATTCGCGTCGGAGCTTCCACCATCCACCATCCATCATCCACCATCCACTATCCACTATCTATCATCCCCGCTTTTCCGGCGCCTTCGTAAACGGGCTCCGATGCTTTCGCCGAATCACGTTGGTATGGGGCGGAAAGCTGTTGTACCGGAAGATGTGCCAGAACGCCGCGACCCCGTCGCGCCAGCCGATCTTCTTCCCTTCCTCGTAGGTCCGGCCCGAATAGGAGATCGGCAGCTCCCAGATTTTCGCGTGCGCCTGCGCCAGCCTGGCGGTGAGCTCCGGCTCGAAGCCGAAGCGGTTGCTGGTCAGGATCAGCTTCTTCATCAACGGTGCACGCACCAGCTTGTAGCAGGTTTCCATATCGGTCAGGTTCAGGTCGGTGAGCATATTCGACAGCAGGGTCAGCATCGAGTTGCCGACTGAGTGCCAGAAGTAGAGCACCCGATGCGGTCCGCCCAGGAAGCGGGAGCCGAAGACGGCATCGGCATCGCGGTCCTCGATCGGGCCGAGCAAGGTCGGGATCTCGGCGGGGTCGTATTCGAGGTCGGCGTCCTGCACCACGATCACATCGCCGGTGGCGGCCTCGATCGCCGTGCGGATCGCAGCGCCCTTGCCGCGGTTCTCGGGATGATGCCGCACGACGTCGACCCTCCCCTCCGCCAGCAACCGATCGAGAATCGCCGCGCTGCCGTCGCGCGAGGCGTCGTTGACGCAGACGATCTCCATATCGAGGGGGACCGCCCGGACCCGCTCGATCAGGGTTTCGAGCGTCGGCGCTTCGTTATACACCGGGATCAGGATCGAGACACGAAGACTCATTCCGGCTGACTCCGTCGAGCGAGGTCGATGGCGAGCGCGAGGGAAGCGCGCATACTGCTGGCATCGGCACGACCGGTGCCAGCGATGTCCATCGCGGTACCGTGATCGGGCGAGGTCCGCACGAAGGGGAGGCCGAGGGTCACGTTCACCGCCGAGCCGAAGGACGCCACCTTGATCGCGGTCATCCCCACATCGTGATAGGGCGCGAGCACGACGTCAAACTCCCCGCGGAGCGCGCGCACGAAGACGGTGTCGGCGGGAATCGGGCCGCCGGTGCCGAGCCGCTGTGCGGCCGGCGCGAAGACGCGCTCCTCCTCGTCACCGAAGAGTCCCTGTTCACCTGCGTGAGGATTGAGGGCGCAGAGCGCCATTCGCGGCTCGGCAATGCCGAACCATTGTTGCAATCCGCGCCGTGTGACCTCGCCGACTCGGACGATCCGGTCGGCGGTCAACACCAGCGGCACATCGCGGAGTGGTACGTGGGTGGTCACCAGCACGACCCGGAGCCGGTCGCTCGCGAGCATCATCGCCACAGCGACGTTGCCCGCGAGGTGGGCGAGCCACTCGGTGTGGCCGGGAAAGGGAAAGCCGGCGAGATGGAGGGCGTGTTTTTCGGCCGGCCCGGTGACGATGGCATCGACCTCGTGATCGAGCGCAAGCCGTGCGGCCCGTTCGACGGCGCGACCCGTTATGAGTCCGGCATCGACCGCCAGCGAGCGCGCGGGGCCGTCGAGGGGACGCCAGGGGCCGGTCGGGATGTGCTGGGTAGCCGGGATCGCGGCAATCTGTTCCTTCGCGCCGATCAGGGTGATGTCGGCATCGATTCCTTCCGCCAGCGCCGCCGCCACGATCTCCGGTCCGATCCCGCGGGGATCACCGAGCGTGACGGCGAGGCGGACGCGGCGCGTCACGGGTCGCGAACGGCTACGTAGGTCTTGGCGCGCAACTGGGCGAGGAAGTCTGCTTCGCCAAGCTGTTTGCCAAGGAGGTCACGGATCCGGTCTCGCGCCGACTCGAAGGTCAGGTCACCCGCAGGTGCGCGGCTGATGACGCGGACCACGGCCCACTTGGCCCGCAGCGGCTGCCCCGGCACTTCCAGGGCGAAGGGCCGGGTCACTGTGCCGGTATCGATACCGGCGAGGGCGGTCGCATAGGCGGGCAGCAGGGAGTCGATGGGGTAGTTGGAGATTTCCTTCTCTTCGCCGGGATCGTGGGCAACCCGTTGCAGCGAATCGTAGGATGCCCCCTTGCTGACCGCGTCGTAGATCTCCTCGGCTCGCCGGTGTGCCACCACGCCGGAGAGCGAATCGACCGTCGGCATCAGCAGGATATGGCGCGCCTGCACCTCGGTGGGCTGCACCCGCTGTACCTGGATGATATGCCATCCGAAGGGCGACTCGACCGGATCCGAAACGGTACCCGGCTTGAGGGCAAATGCCACCTGCTCAAATTCTCGCACCATCACACCGCGCCGGAACCAGCCGAGGTCGCCGCCATTTTCCTTCGACGCGGCGTCCATCGAGAAGCGCTTCGCGGCCACCGCGAAGTCGCTGCCCTTGCGCAGCTCTGTCACAATCGAGTCGGCCAGCGCCTTGCTCTTCGCCCGCTCGGGCTCGGAGGGCTTGGGCGCCACGACAATCTGCTTGAGGGTAATGCTCGCTGGCACCGGCGGCAGCCGCCCACCCTGCTTGAGTGCATTGTAGAAGGCGCGGATCTCCCGTGCAGTCGGCGCCTTTGGCTTGAGCTTGTTCTCGTCGCGCAACCGGTCGCGATAGCGCGCCACGACCAGCGCCTTCCGTTGCTGATCGAGAAGCATCCGTCGCCATTCGTCCTGCGACGCGAAGCCGGCATTGCGGAGCTCATTGGTGAAATCGACTTCGGAAAGGATCTGCCGGCGGAGGTTCCGGACCACCTGCTCGACGGCGTCGTTCACTTCCTGATCGGTGACCTTTACCATCGTATCGTGCTGGGCCGCCTGAAACATCAATTCGGTGCCGATCAGGGTGTCGATCAGCGTGCGGCGCAATTCGCGCAGCGCCGCCGGATCGGTCGGCGGCTTGTTCGGTGCGGGGAAGCGCGAGAAGATCTCTTCATCGAGTTGCGAGCGGAGAATCGGGGTCACCCCGACCACCGCGATGACGCGGTCGACGACCGCGTCGCTGGAATCCTGTGCCGACAGCGGCCTCGCTGCGCCCCCGAGGAGGAGCGCGGCCAGCGCAGCGAGTCCGGGCCGGAAGGTCACGGCTTCTTCGGGGCCGGTGCGGGGGTCGGGACCGCGGTGGGTGCCGGTGCCAAGGGCTGCACCTGAGCGCCGGGCACTGGCGCCCCACCAGGGGCCGGCTGCATCACCGCCGGCGGCTTGGTGGTCGTGTCGGCGGTACCCGGCTTCGCCTGCGCCAGTTCGAGTGCCCGCTTCAGGCCGGCCTGATTCACCACGAACTTCGACTCGCTCCGCAACGCGCCGGCCAGCAGGCCCGGCAGCACCCGCAGGCGGGACTCGCCCTTGATCAGCTTGTCGAAGTACTGGTCGACCTTGAGCGCCGCGGCCTTCGAGCGCTCCGACGAGCTGGCCTTGGGATCCAGTACCTCGGCGGTCAGGCCCATCGACGCCTTGATGGTGTCGATCTGCATCAGGAAGTCGGTATTGATCTGCTTCCACTCGGTCGGGGTGACTTCAATCTTGTTCCGCTCGGCGTCACGAAGCACCAGCGCGTTCTGCGCCAGACGACGGACGAACTCCACCAGCTGGGAGTCGGGTGCGGACTTGATCTGCGCCAGCGTCTGCGGTCCCTTCACCGGATCGGCAGTCAGCGCGCCGACCCAACGGACCAGATCGGAGACGAGGAATCCGCCACCCTTGTACGCGACAATCGTGCTCTTGTCGTTGCGCTTCCCGTCGATGTCCGCCAGGGCGGCCTTGATCTTGGCAGCAGCGGCGGGATCGACCTTGAAATCATTCGCCTTGTCGAGCTCGGCAAAATAGGCGGAGTCGACGAAGGCGACCTGCGCGTTCTTGACGAAGTCGCGGTAGCGATTGCGGCTCTCGGCCAGGGTCGGGCGGCGGAGAATATGGAAGCCGAACTGTGTCGGGACGACGCCGCTGGTGACACCGGGTGCCATCGAGTAGGCCATACTGTCGAACGCCGGTACGAAGCGGCCCTTCGGCCCGATCGGGAGGTAGCCGCTATCGGCGCCGCTGCCAGTGTCCATCGAGTTCTTCAGCGCCAGCGTCCCGAAGTTCGCACCGCCCTTCAGCTCGCCGGCGATGCCGTCGATCTTCTTCTTCGCCGTCGCGCGCTCCACCGGCGTTGCCGTTGGTGCCACCATGATGAGGATGTGCTGAATCGCTCGGTCGTTCCCGGCGTTGTAGGCACTATCGATCTGGGTATCGCTCGCCTTGGCGCGGCGGGCGATCAGGGTGTCGTGCCAGCGGTCGGCCTTCAGCTGCGCCAGCGCCGGCCAGGTCGCCTTGACGACGGTCGCGGAATCGGTGGCGAACTTGCCGGTGGCGACGCCCTGGGAGAAGAGGGTGTAGTCAACCCAGAGATTGGCGATGAACTCCGCAGACTCCGGCGTCAACTTCGCGCCCTTGGCCGTGGTCAGGATCTCGGCAACCCGCTCGGCCTTCAGCTCCTGCCCCGCGGCCTTGGCCGCGACGTCAGGTCCGGCACCGAGCCCTCCCGCACCACAGGCAGCCAGGGCAGCCATCAGGGACGCGGCAAACACTGTCTTGCGAAGCATCGGACTCCTCGATCGATGAAAGAACACCGGTGGCCTAGGAGGCCACCTGGCGAAGCGCACGAACCAACGACGGGATGAGGGCTTCACCCCCAAGCCGCACCAACCGCAGCGACAGCGGTACGGTGCGGCGGACTTCGGCGGCAAGCTGGACATCGTCCAGCGCCTGCGTGAGGCCCGCCATCCGGGGCGTCGCCCCGTGGCGGAAGGTCAGCCTGGCCTCATCGCCCCGGACGAGGACGTGCTGCACCCCGAGTTTTGCCCCCAGCGTGCGCAGTCGGCCCATATCCAGCAGGGCATCGGCCTCGACCGGGAGTGGACCAAACCGTTCCCGCAGTTCCGCCCGCAACTCATCAATGTCGCCGGGAGCGTTCGCCCGCGCCAGTCGGCGGTAGAGGTCCAGCTTGGTCTCGTCGTCGGGGACGAATTCGTCCGGGAGGTGGGCCGGCTGGTCGAATACCACGTCGGGGGGCTGGGGGGTTTCGCCCCCACCCTTCCCTCGCATTGCCGTGACCGTCTCCTCCAGCCAGCGCATATAGAGGTCGAAGCCGACCGCCTGAGCGTGGCCGGACTGCTCCGAGCCCAACAGGTTGCCCGCCCCGCGCAGCTCCAGATCCTTGAGCGCGATCCGGTACCCTGCCCCCAGATCCGTATGATGCTCGAGCACCTTCAATCGCTCGTCGGCAGACTGGTCGATGGTATCGGGGACCACCAGATAGCAGTAGGCCCGGCGATGGCTCCGCCCAACCCGGCCGCGGAGCTGATAGAGCTGCGCCAGGCCGAAGCGGTGGGCATCGTGCACGATCATTGTGTTGGCGTTGGGGACGTCGAGTCCTGACTCGACGATCATCGTCGAGACCAGGATATCGAGTTCGCCCACCACGAAGCGCTGCATCACGTTTTCGAGATCATCCGCCGCCATCTGCCCGTGCCCCACATCGACCCGTGCCCGGGGGGCGAGCGCGCGGATTCGCTCGGCAATGGTCTCGATCGTTTCGATCCGGTTGTGGACCACGAACACCTGCCCGCCGCGATCGAGTTCGCGGGCCATCGCCTCCTCGAGCAGCGCATCGTCCCACGGCTCGACGAAGGTCAGGATCGGCGAGCGGTCGCGGGGGGCGGTTTCGATCACCGTCATATCCCGCAGGCCGGCCAGGGAAAGGTGCAGCGTGCGCGGGATCGGTGTCGCGGTCAGGGTGAGCACATCCACGGCGAGGCGGAGCGCCTTCAGCCGTTCCTTGTGCTTCACGCCGAAGCGATGCTCTTCATCGACCACCAGCAGGCCGAGGTCCTTGAAGAGGACATCCTTGGAAAGGAGTCGGTGCGTGCCGATCACGATGTCGAGCTCACCTTCGGCGAGCTTGCGCACCGTCTCCTTCTGTTCCTTGGCCGTGCGGAACCGCGAGAGCGCCTCCACCGTCACGGGATAGTCGGCGAGTCGGTCGGCAAAGGTGCGGAAGTGCTGCTCCGCCAGAATGGTGGTCGGGACCAGAATCGCGACCTGTTTCCCGCCCTGCACCGCCTTGAAGGCGGCGCGCACCGCGACTTCGGTCTTGCCGTAGCCGACGTCGCCCACCAGCAGGCGATCCATCGGTTTCGGCCGCTCCATATCCCGCTTGATGTCTTCCGTCGCGGTGCGCTGATCGGGTGTGTCTTCGTAGAGGAAGGACGACTCCAGCTCGCGCTGCCAGCGGCTATCGGGCGGAAACGGGAAGCCGGCGCTCACGCCGCGGCGCGCGTAGAGATCGAGTAGCTCGGCTGCCATCAGCTGAATCGCTTCGCGCGTCTTCTCGCGCACCTTGCGCCACGCGGTGCCACCGAGCCGGTGGATCTTGGGGGGCGGTCGATCGCCGTCGTCGCCGCCGGCGCGATAGCGCTCGAGCTGATCGAGCCGATAGAGCGGGACGTTGAGCCGGTCGCCGCCTTCATACTCAAGGATGGCGACCTCGATCGTGCCACCATCGATGGTGAGCGTCTGGATGCCGCGATACACGCCGATGCCGTGCTCGAGATGCACCACGTAATCGCCGAGGGTCAGCGCGCCGGTCACGGTCGACGGTGCCGCCTGACGATAGCGGCGGGAGCGGCGGAGCCGGCGCGCGCGCCGGAAAATCTCGTGATCGGTGAGCACACGCAGAGTCGGCATCACGAAGCCGCCGTCCAGTGCACCCACCACCAGCGAGGTCCCTGTAGGACGGAAGCCGCCATCCTCGAGCAATTCGTCGAGGCGCTCGCGCTGGCCTTCATTGTCGCAGAGAATCAGCGTGGGCGTGCCGTGCCCGAGCATTGCCCGGAGCCGGCTGAGGTCGCGGTCGACGCGCTCCGGCGGGAAGAAGCCGATCTGGATGTCGGCCGCGTCCTCGGCGATGACGAGTCGGGCAAATTGCTTGCGGCGAACCCGCCAGGCGGCAGGATCAACGAAGATCTCGTCACGCTTCGGCACATCCTCGCCGAGGCGGCGCGCAATCTCGAGATGATGCTCCGCTTCGCGCCACGCGCGATCGACTTCTTCCTCGTCGGGGTGCGGCGACTCCTCGAGCAGGAGCGTGTCGGTCGGAAGCAGCTCGAGGAGCGACCGGCGCTCGACCACCCGGTCGGGTGAGGCGAGGTCGCGCACAGCCACGGAGGTGATCGGCAGCACCGTCACGTCGGGCAGTTCCGAGCCCGAGCGCTGGGTGGTCAGGTCAAAGGCGCGAATCGACGAGATGTCATCGCCCCACCACTCGAGTCGGGCGGGCGCGGCCATTCCGAACCCATAGACATCAACGATGCCACCACGCACCGAGAACTCTGCGACCTCGGAGACCGCCGGGACCCGCTGGTACCCCATCCGTTCGAGCGCGGCGACGATATCCCGCAGCGGCCGCGTCTCGCCGACGGTGAGTTGCAGGCGAAGTTGCTCCAGGGCAGCGGGGACAGCTGTGCGTTCGGCGCTGGCGCGTGCAGTGGTGACCAGAATCTGGAGTTCACCGCGCAACAGGGCCGCGAGGGTTTCGATTCGTTCGCCGGCGATCTCGAAGTGCGGTTCGTCCTCGCCGAGGGCTTCGCGCTGCGGGTAGAGCGCGACGCCACCGTCGGTGAGGTGCTGCAAATCGGTCAGCCAGCGCTCGGCGTCGGCAGGGGTGGCGGTGACCACAACGACCAGGCGGCCGGGACCGGCGCGATGTGCCAGCCAGGTCGCCAACACTGCCCGGCTCGAGCCGGGGAGTCCGGCGAGCGACGTGGTGATGCCGCGCACGGGCAATTGCCCCGCCAGCGCACGAATCGTCGCACAGCGGTCGAAGGCATCAAGAATGGGTCGCAGCGTCATTCAATTCCGTCGGCCCGCGCGGCCGGCGAGGCCGGTTTCCGCGAGGGCACAGCAAAGCGCAAGAAAGAGCAAGCCACCGCGCAGATCGCCGCGGCTCCCCGCCGTGAAGGCGCGGCGTGGCCCGCGCTCGAGCGAGGCCACAGTCGCACCACCCCAGAGGGCACGAACGTCACGGTCGGTCGCCCGCGAAAGCTCGGACTCTCGGGGGTCGATGACGACCGTGACCGCGCCCAAGGTATCTCCCCTGCCCACGAGGTGGTACACCCCGGGTGCACGGGGGCGCCACAAGGCACCCCCTGCCACGGTCACGGCGCCACCCGCGCCGACCACCGTGGTCACCCGCTCCGGGAGGCGCAGTGCCTCTCCTGCCGCGAGTTCCGACGTGGTGAGCTCCCCCTCGGCGACCCGGCTTACCAGCGCATCAAGGAAGGGGAGGAACGCGGCGGAGAGGGGCAAGGAAGTCCACGCCGTATCCAGCCGGGAACCCAGCAGCAGGAGGTCGCCGCTCCGGACCAGCCAAGGCTGGCGCCCTACCGTGAGCAGTACGGCACCGTCACCGCGCACCGGTTCCAGCGTCACCCGGCGGGCGATGCGTTCACTCGCGGGGAGCAGCGAGGCGCTGTCGCTGCGCTCCGCACCGACCACCGGAGCACCGTAGCGCCAACTGGCTCCGCGCGCTGCCAGAGCGCGGTTCAGCGCGCCAAGCTTCGAGGCATCGTCGGGTGGGACGACGACGCTCGATCCCGGGCCGAGGGAACCGAGCCGGATCGTCTCGCCAACGCGCACCCGGCCAGCAGCCTTCAACACCTCAAGGGCGGCGGCCACGAACCGATCGCCCGCCTCCCAGCGGACCGCCGGCGGCGGTGCCACGCGGATCGCGACGGATCGCGCATCATCGCTCCGCAATTCATCCGGCGGCAGCGTCAGCGTCACCGTGGTCCATCCCGGTGCGAGCCCGGCAAGCCGCTGCGTCGCCCCAACGCCCGGCGAGACCAGCAGCTGGTATGCTCCCCGCCCCGGCACCGCGATCGCGATCGGCACGGCCGCAGTATCGGTGGAGAGCACATCGAAGGAGAGCCGGCCACCATCACTGCCCCACGGCTGGGCGCTCGTGCTCACACTGCCGATCCGGCGATTGGGCGGAGGCGGGGCATCGGGACGGATCGCCAGCACTGCGCTCCCCGGGCGCGCCGCACCGAAGGCACTGCGTTGGAGGTCGCTGACGACCACGACCTCGCCCGTTCGTCCCGAGCCACGCACGAGGTCTCGGCCAGTGCTCACCGCTGCACCAAGATCAAGGCGGACGGCTGCGACCGTGACGGCGCCGAGCTGCCGGGAGAGTTCCCCGGCGTTACCGGCGCGGACGCCACCGTCGGCCGTGAGCAACCAGAGTCGGTCCTCCGGCGTGGCGCGCGCCAACACTTGCTGCGCCGCGCGCACCAGCGCGGCAAGCAGCGGCTCACCGTCGATCACCGCACCGCTGCTCGCCGAGTTGTCGAGCACCAGCACCAAGGCACTCGGCGAGTGGCGCCCGACCCCGCTCCGCCGCAGGCTCAACCCGGCGGCGGCGAGCACCAGGGCCACGATCAGCAGCGTCCGGACCACGAGGAGCAGGAGGTGGCGGAGCTTCACCCGGCGTCGGTGGTCGCGGGTCGCGTCCTCGAGATACCTCACCGCGGGAAAGGCGACTTCGGGAGGCTCGCGCCGCTGCACCAGGTGGAGGAGAATCGGAACCGCTGCCGCGAGGAGCCCGAGCAGCAACCACGGGGCGGAGAAGGCGATCATACGCCCAGGGCGCGGTCGAGCGCCACGCCGAACGGCAGATCGGTGGGGACGACGGCATAGCGCATCCCGGCGGCACGGCACGCCATCCCCCAGGCCCGCACCACCCCCTGGACCGTTCGCTGATAGGCGTCGCCCCATTCCGACGGGGCCAGAGTCACAGACTTCCCGCTCTCCGGGTCGCGAAAGCGGGTCTCGTCGCCGCGAGCGAGGGTGAGTTCGGCAGGGTCGGCGATGTGCAGTACCAACACCTCGTGCCCCCGGTGCCGCAGGAAGCGCAGCGCCTTCATCGCCAGCTCGCGGTCGAGCAACAGATCGGAGATGAACACCACCATTCCGCGGCGGCGCAGGGCGCCCACGACGTGTTGCAGCGCCGGTTCGGCAGCGGTGCCGCGGCCCGGCTTCGTATCGGCAAGGGTCCGAGCGAGCAAGTGCCAATGGGCCACGCGGGCGCGAGCCGGGAGCATCGCCTGCAGCTGCTCATCGAAGGTGACCAGTCCGGCGGCATCCCGCTGACGGATCAGCACCAGCGCGAGCGCGGCGGCGAGCCGCGCGGCGTAGTCGAGCTTGGTGAGGCGATCGCTCGCGCCGCTCCAGGCCATCGAGGCGCTGGCATCGAGCACCAGCATCGCCCGCAGGTTGGTCTCTTCCTCGAACTGCTTGACATAGAGTCGGTCGGTGCGACCCAGCAGCTTCCAGTCGACGTACCGCGGCTCGTCGCCCGGCTGGTACTGCCGATGCTCCGCAAACTCCACCGAGAAGCCGCGGCGCGGCGATCGGTGGAGTCCTGCGAGGAAACCTTCGACGATGCCGCTGGTCACGACCTCGAGACCGCCGAGACGTGCGACATCGGCGGGCTGGAGGAGATCGGGACGGGCGGCACGGCCGGATCGGACCGGGCTCGTCATTCGCGGCGGAACGTAGGGGGCGTCGGGAGGCACGTCAACGCACTGGAACCTTTCGGAGCGTCGTCCCGTATCGCGACGACAGCGCGTAGTATCTTGTGCAGGTCGTTGTCGCCCTCGGTCGAGATGCCTTCTCGACGGTTCCTCCGATCCCGGAGTTTCGCTTGATGCGTCGTCACCTGGTTCGCGCTGCCATCCTGGCGGCCCTGATCCCCACCGGCCTCCTGGCGCAGTCAGCCAAGGAGATCAAGAAGGCCGCTGCGGTCATCACGCCGGCGGCAGTACTGAGCCGGATCTCGGTCATTGCCGACGACTCGATGGGCGGTCGGAACACACCGAGTGCCGGTCTGGAAAAGACCGCGGTGTATCTGGCCGACAACTACAGGAAGTGGGGCCTCATCCCGGCCGGAGAGAACGGCGGCTACTTCCAGCGCTACACGATGATCCGCAAGCGGGCCGATCTGGCGGCCTCCTACTTCGAAGCCAATGAGGCAGGGCAAATCACCCGCTACAAGTTCGACAAGTGGGCGATCCCCTCCGGCCCGATGACCGGGCAGCCCATCAGCGGCCCGCTGCGGATCCTCGGCGGCGCCCTCACCGTCAAGGACATCGAGCCGCTCACGCTCGCCGGCCAGGTCGTGCTCTGGATCCAGAACCCCGCGCGCGCCGCCGACAACAACATTGTGGCTCGCGCCATCAACGCGAAGACCCCGGCGGCGGTGGTCATCCTGACCAACCAGGATCCCACCATTTTCGCCGCACGGCTGCGCCAGTCACAGACCGGCGGTCGCGGGATGCTTGAAGGGGCGCCGGTCAACGGCGTACCCATCCTGACCATCCACGATTCGATCTTCGCCGGCGACGCCAACGCCGCCAATCGTCCCAACTGGAACGATCTCCGGATGGCTGCCACACCGGTGATGATGGACGCTCCGACCGGAGTGACGGTGGTGGTGCTCCTCAAGGACTCGGAGATCTCTCGCTTCACCGCCCCGAACGTCGTGGCGATGGTGCCCGGCAGCGATCCGGTCCTCAAGAACGAGTACGTGATCTTCTCCGGTCATATGGATCACGTCGGCACGGTAGGCGACGGCGTCGGTGGCTGCGGCGCATTGACGCGCCCCGACGGCACCGTCGACAACATCTGCAACGGCGCCGACGACGACGCCTCCGGCACGACCGGCATCCTCTCCGTCGCCGAAGCGGTGGCCAAGCTCAAGCACAAGGCCAAGCGGACCATCGTGATCCTCAATGTCTCCGGCGAAGAGAAGGGGCTGCTCGGCTCTGCCTGGTACGCGGCCCATCCGACGCTGCCGATGGACAAGGTCGTCGCCAATATCAATATGGATATGATCGGGCGCAACGCGACGGACTCGATCGTGGTGATTGGCAAGGAACACTCCGATATGGGCGTCACCCTGGCCCGAGTGCAGAAAGCCCATCCCGAACTCAAACTGATCGCCGCCGATGACATCTGGCCCGAGCAGAGTTTCTACACTCGCTCCGACCATTTCAATTTCGCGCGCAAGGGAGTGCCGGTGCTCTTCTTCTTCAACGGCACCCACCCGCAGTATCACCGCGCCGATGACGAAGTGAAGCTGATCGACAGCAGCAAGCTCGCTCGTGTGGCGCAGCTGGGCTTCTACTTCGGCGTCGAGATCGCGAACACGGTGACGCGTCCGAAGTGGAACCCTGAGAGCTATCAGACGATCGTGGTCGAGGGGAAGGCGCCACCGGCGGTCCGGAAGGCGGGCAACTGATGGCTGGGGATGCCAGCACCCTGGCTGACTTCAATGCCTTTCGCGGGCAGATGAATGAGCTCATCCTGGGTGCCGGCAACCTCACCATCAACCGTTTCTTCGCGCTTGACAACCGCGCCTACGAGGCCGGTGCGCTGGGGACCAAAACCAAGGAGATGCTGGGCCTGGTCTCGAGTCTCGTGCTTCGCTGTGATGACTGCGTGACCTACCACGTCGTGCGTTGCCACGCGGAGGGAGTGACCCGGGAAGAGTTTCTCGAGCTGTTTTCGGTCGGACTCGTGGTGGGCGGATCGATCGTGATCCCTCACCTGCGGCGGGCGATGGCGCGGCTTGAGGAGCTCGGGGGCTAGCCCTCCGCCGCCACCTCGCCCCGGGTCAGCAGCACCCCCCCGACAATCAGCACGCCGCCGATGAGGTGGGCGACCCCCGGTCGCTCACCGAGGCCGACCATCGCGATGACGGTAGCGACCAGCGGCACCACCGTGTTGTAGGCCACCGTGCGCGAGGCACCCAGCTTCGCGACGCCACGGTTCCAGAGGATGTACGCCGCAATCAAGGACAGCAGCGCGGCGTAGAGCGTCCCACCCCAACCCGCGAGCGACATCTCGGACCAACGCGTCTCGCGCAGTGCGGGAAGGCCGATCAACACCAGTCCGGGTGTGCCGGTATACAGCGTCCAGGCGGTGAGTCGCAGCGACGAGATCGGCAGCTTCCAATGCCGGAGCAGCAGGGTGTAGATCGCCCAGGTGATCACGCCACCGAACAGGAGCAACTCGCCGGCGCCAAAACCTGCGTCGAGGGTACCACCTTTCGCCCCCACCACCACAACCACCCCAGTGGTCGCGAGCAGGATGGCGATCCCCTGCCGACGGCTCACCTTCTCGACCCCCAGCAACGAGGCCGCCACGGTCACCACCACCGGCATCGCCGCGAGAATCAGCGAACTCTTGGTCGCCGAGGTTCGCGCCAGCCCCTCGACGAAGAAGAGCTGATACAAGGTGTTTCCAACCAGCCCGAGCACAATCAGTGGCCGAAGCGTTCCCTTGGGGAGCGGCGCCGGCCCCTCGACCCGGCGAACGATGACCCAGATCACCGCCGTCGCGAGAAGGAAACGCAGGGCGGTGAACGCCAGCGGCTCGATCTGGGTGAAGGCCAGCTTGGTGGCGGTGAAGTTGCCACCCCAGAAGAGGGTGACCAGCAGCATCCCCGCAGTGGGCGAGAGCCCCCGGTCCGACGCTGGCTTGGGAGGGCTGGGTGGCAGGGTGTCGTGAGCGCTCATCGGGGGAGAATAGTAGACCACCGGGGCCGCTGGGGCGGCCCCGGTATATTTGCGCCATGAATCAGGCCCGGATCCGCAATTTCTGCATCGTCGCCCACATCGATCACGGCAAGTCGACCCTCGCGGACCGACTGATCGAGATGACCCAGACGGTCTCCAAGCGGGAGATGCGGGAGCAGTTGCTCGACACGATGGACCTCGAGCGCGAGCGCGGTATCACCATCAAGCTCAACGCGGTCCGAATGGGGTACCTGGGACGCGACGGAATCGAGTACGAGCTCAACCTGATCGATACGCCCGGACACGTCGACTTCACCTACGAAGTGTCCCGGTCGCTCGCCGCCTGCGAGGGGGCAATCCTGGTGGTCGACGCCTCCCAGGGCATCCAGGCGCAGACGCTGTCGAATCTCTTCCTCGCGCTCGATGCCGGCCTGGAGATCATCCCGGTGCTCAACAAGATCGACCTCCCCGGCGCCGAGCCCGAGAAGCGCGCCAAGGAAATCATGGACCTGATCGGCGCACGCCGGGAGGAAATCCTCGCCGTCTCCGCCAAGGACGGCACCGGCGTCCCCGACCTGCTCGAGGCGGTGGTGGCCCGGATCCCCGCACCCACCGGCGACCCCGATGCCCCGCTCCGCGCGCTGATTTTCGATTCGTACTACGACCGGTATCGCGGCGCCACTCCCAGCATTCGAGTGGTCGACGGCCAGTTGCGCAAGGGGATGAGTGTGGCGTTTGGCGCCCATCCGGAGGATGTCTATACCGTCGATGAGGTCGGCGTGCTGGCGCTGGGGCAGCGCCCCGCCGAGGCGCTGCAGGCCGGCGAGGTCGGCTATTTCGTGGCCAACCTGCGCGACGTACGCGACGCCCGGGTCGGCGACACCGTGATCAATGCCAAACAGCCCACCACCGATCTGCTCCCGGGCTATCGCGACGTCAAGTCGATGGTGTTTGCCGGCTGCTATCCAACCGACGCCGCCCAATACGAAGACCTCCGCGACGCACTCGAGAAGCTGCGACTCAACGATGCCTCGCTGCAATACGAACCCGAATCGTCGACCGCCCTCGGCTTCGGTTTCCGCTGTGGCTTCCTCGGCCTGCTCCACCTCGAGATCGTCCAGGAGCGGCTCGAACGCGAGTTCGGCCTCGACCTCATCACCACCGTGCCGACCGTGAAGTACCACGTCTACCTCACCGACGGCGAAATGGTCGGGGTGCAGAATCCCAGTGAGCTGGCCGACCCTGCCAACATCCTGCGCATCGAGGAGCCGTACGTGAAGGCGCGCATCATGGCACCGACCGAGTACATCGGCGGCATCATGAACCTCGGCCAGGAACGCCGGGGGGAATACCTCGGGATGACCTACCTCGACTCGGCTCGGGTCGAGTTCACCTTCGAATTCCCGCTGGGCGAGATCGTGCTCGACTTCTACGACAAACTCAAGTCGATTTCGCGCGGCTATGCCTCGCTGGACTACGAGATGTCGGGATTCCGGACGTCACCCCTGGTCAAGCTCGATATGCTGCTCAACGGGGATCCGATCGATGCCT
Source organism: Gemmatimonadota bacterium (assembly GCA_031367105.1). Taxonomy (GTDB): domain Bacteria; phylum Gemmatimonadota; class Gemmatimonadetes; order Gemmatimonadales; family GWC2-71-9; genus Palsa-1233. The sequence continues at coordinate 20,341 of JANLPG010000046.1, forward strand.
TCAGCGTGATCATTCATCGTGACAAGGCGTACGAATGGGGCCGCAAGCTGGCCTCGAAGCTCAAGGAGCTGATTCCACGCCAGCTGTTCGCCGTCGCAATCCAGGCCGCCATCGGAACCAAGGTGATCGCGCGCGAGAGCATCTCGCCAATGCGAAAGGACGTCCTCGCCAAGTGCTATGGCGGCGACATCACCCGGAAGCGCAAGCTGCTGGAGAAACAGAAGGAAGGAAAGAAGCGGATGAAACAGGTCGGCTCGGTCGAGATTCCGCAGGAGGCGTTCCTGGCCGTCCTCCAGGTCGATTAGTGCTCACCACTCGCTGCGGTCGCGCTCGCGCGACCGTCGTTCCCGAATGACACCCTCACCGACTCTGGTGATTCAAACCGCCTTCCTCGGCGACGTGATCCTGACCACCCCGCTGCTGAGTGCGCTGGCCGAACGGTTCGGCCCGGTGGATGTGGTCACGACGCCAGGAGCCGCGGCGTTACTGGAGTCCCACCCCGCCGTTCGCCGGGTCGTGACCCACGACAAGCATCGGAGCGAGCGGGGATTCCGCGGCGTGGTGCTGCTCGCCCGCCGGCTCCGTGCCGAGCGGTACGCGAGGGCCTATCTTCCGCATCGGTCGTGGCGGTCGGGACTCGCGGCGCGGCTGGCAGGAATTCCGGAACGCATCGGCTTCGGCGACGCGCCGGCCCGCTGGACGTACACCCGGCAGATCGCGCGGGATCTCACCCTGCACGAGGTTTCCCGGCTGCTCGCGCTCGCCGGCGCGGTCGATGCGTATCCGGTGTCGCTGGGGATCACACTTGCCGACGACCGAGCCGCGGCCGCCTGGCTCGATCTGGCTGGGGTGCCCCAGCGCTTCGTGGCGCTGGCACCGGGCTCGATCTGGGCCACCAAGCGGTGGGGAAAGTTCGCCGAGCTGGCCGCGATGCTCGATACTTTCGTGGTGACGATCGGCGGGCCGGAGGATCGGGCGCTGGGTGAGGCGGTCGTGGCGGCAGCGGGGGCCGGTGGGGTGAACGCTGCGGGCGCACTTCCGCTCCGGGTTTCGGCGGCGGTCCTGGCCCGAGCCGCGGCCCTGGTGACCAACGACTCGGCCCCGATGCATCTGGCGCAGGCGACCGGCACGCCGACGCTGGCGATCTTCGGGCCCACGGTCCCGGCGTTCGGCTTCGGACCTCGCGGGTCGCAGGATCGGGTGCTCGAGGTCGATTTACTCGCGTGTCGGCCCTGCTCCGCCCACGGCCCGCGCGTCTGTCCGCTGGGGCACCATCATTGTATGACGCAGCTCGACGTGGTTCGGGTGCATCAGGCGCTGCGACAGTTGCTTTCTCCGGTATGAGCGAGGTTCCCCTGGATTTCGTCCTCGGCATCGACATCGGCGGTACCAACCTGGTCGTCGGCGCGGTCGCAGCCGACGGCTCACGGGTGGTCGGCGCCCACGCCGCCCCGACCGAGCCGGGCCGCGGCCCGGACGCGGTCGTCGCCGACCTGATAGCGATGGGTCAGCAGACCCTGGGCACCCTGACACGTGATGTCCCGGGTGCGACCGTCCTCGGCATCGGTGTGGGCGCACCTGGCCCGCTCGATCGCCGACAGGGGGTCGTGCTGCTGACGCCAAATCTCGGTTGGGTCGATATGCCGCTCCGCGCCCACCTCGCCGAAGGGCTCCAACTCACCACCGCACTCGACAACGACGCGAATTGCGCCATCCTGGGCGAGTGCTGGGTCGGGGCCGCGCGCGGTGCCCGGTATGTGATGGGGATGACCATCGGCACCGGGATCGGTGGCGGGATCGTCGTGGGTGGCACGCTCTATCACGGCGCGTCGGATTGCGCCGGCGAAATCGGGCATATGACCATCGACCTTGATGGTCGCCGCTGCGGCTGCGGAAATTACGGCTGCCTCGAAGCCTACGCCTCGGGCCCCGCGATCGCATTGCGCGCGGTGGAGCAAGTGCAGTCGGGGGCAACGAGCGCGCTCGGGGAAATGGTCGGCGGCGATCTCACCCGGGTGACGGCGCAGACCGTCTACCAGGCCGCGCAGGACGGCGACACGCTCGCCAAGGAAGTGGTTCGCGAGACGGCGCATTACCTCGGCGCCGGCTTGGCCAACCTGCTCAACGTCTTCAACCCGGATCGGGTGGTGATCGTCGGTGGTGTGACCCAGGCGGGCGACTCGCTGTTCGAGCCGTTGCGCCGCGAAGTCGCCCGCCGCGCCTTCCGCCCCGCGGTGCAGGCGTGCGAGATCGTTCCGGGGGAACTGGACGGGCTCGCCGGCGTCTACGGGGCCGCCAAGGCGTTCCTCGATCAGCGCGCAGTGGGCATCGTCTGATGCCGCGCGTCGGCGTCGTGGGCGCCCTGGTCTGGGACGAGATCCACGGCCGCGATCCGCTCTCGGCGCCGGTGGAGGAATGGGGCGGGATCGCCTATGCGCTGGCGGGAATGGATGCCGCGCTGCCAGAGGACTGGGAGATCGTCCCACTGATCAAGGTGGGCCAGGATCTCGCGCCCGAGGCCGCACGATTCCTCGCCACCCTCACGAGGATGGCGCCCAATGCCCGCTGCATCGAAGTACCCGTCGCCAATAACCGGGTGACCCTGCGCTATGAATCGGCGGAGCGCCGCTGCGAGCGGATGTCGGGCGGAGTCCCCGCGTGGACCTGGCCCGAACTCGGGCCAATGGTCGCCGATCTCGATGCGCTCTACGTGAACTTCATCTCCGGCTTCGAGATGTGCCTCGGCACCGCCGAGGCGTTGCGCCACGGCTTCGACGGGCCGATCTATGCCGATCTGCACTCGCTCTTCCTCGGCATCGGTGGCGACGGGGTCCGGGTGCTGAGGCCATTGCCCAATGCGCCAACCTGGTTCTCATTCTTCGACGTGATCCAGCTCAACGAAGAGGAGATGCAGCAAATGGGCGGCGATTCCCTCGCTATTGCAGCCGACGCACTCGGCGCCGGTGTGTCACTGCTCAACGTGACCGTGGGGCCGCGCGGTGTGGTGTATTTCGCGCGACCAGGTTTCGATGGCTTGGCGCCCCGTGGTACCGGCGGCGTACCGTCCGAGGCTGCGGTCCGCACCGGGCGACTCGCCCCACCCACCGTCGACGCCACCGACCCGACCGGTTGCGGCGACGTCTTCGGGGCGACCTGCTTCGCACGACTGCTCGCCGGCGACAGCGTCGAGGATGCCCTCGCCGCTGCCAACCGCGCGGCGGCACGCAACGCCACCTTCCGCGGCGCCGGGGGCCTGCCCCGGCATCTCCGCGGTGAACTGGTGCTCGCCTGATGCGCATCGTCCCGGTCCCGCAGTCGCTCGACGACCGCTCGCTGGACCAGCTGGCTGCTGGCATCGGGGTCTGGCCACCAACGGAACGACTGTTGGTCGACGCCCACGCGACCGAGTGGGCGTCGCCGGCCGGCTTCACCGCCTTGCTGACACTGGGGCAGGCGCTCATCGAGGCGGGTTCCGTCAAGCCGCGGCTGACGCTCCCGGCGAACGATCACGTGACGTCGTACTGGGCCAAGGCCGGATTGCTGGAGCACGCAGCCGAGTTCTATGAACTGCACGGGAAGGTGCCGCGCCGGCGCGCCGATGAGCAGAGCGACGTCCTGGTGCCGGTCACCTCGATCCGCGAACCGCTGGACGTCCACAGCGTCATTGCACGGATCAACGAGCGATTCACCAACATTCTGAAGGAAGAACTGGGACATCCTGCGAGCGTGGTCGGCGGCTTCAGCCAGTCGCTGTCGGAGACCTGTCAGAATATCGTCGAGCACGCTGGCACGGGCGGCTGGGTTGCGGTGCACGCATACAGCTTTCGCAAGCGGCTCGGTCGCAAGGTCGCGGTGATTGCGGTCAGTGACTCCGGCGTCGGCTTTCGCCGCTCGCTCGAGGCAACCCAGGCGAAGCGCTTCGGTGATCGCTGGAGCGATGGTCTGGCGATCGAGACGGCGTTGATACACAACATCTCCCGCTTCCGCGATCCCGGTCGCGGGCAGGGGTTGCTCAGTACCAAGCGCTACCTGGCACGGTGGCAGGGCAAGATCTCGATCCGGAGCGGCACGGCACGGGTCGCGATCGTCCCCGCCTGGGATGACGAGCCACCGCGCACCGAGGAGTTGCCGTTCTTTCCGGGCTCCCAGGTGAACGTCTTTCTCCCCGGTCCCGAGGCGGCGGAATGAGCGCCGTCATCCGGCTCGATCTGCTGTTGCACGAGATCGTGAGTGCGGCCTACCACGACCTGGTGACCCGCCCCACCGGCGCGGCAATCCGCGCACGCGTGTTGCTCGCCTTGCGCGACACCCCGGGGGTCGATGCGGCGCTCGACTTTTCTGCCGTCGGGGTGATGGATTTCTCCTGCGCCGATGAAGTGGTCGCCAAACTGCTCGCCGACGACAATCTCCCGGTGGCGCGGGTGCTGCTGCGCGGCGTCAGCGAGGATCACGTCGACGCCATCCAGCACGCGCTGGCCTGCCACGGGCTGGCCGTGGTCGCCGTGGCGGGCAACTCGACCCGTCCCCGGCTCCTCGGCACGGTGCCTGAGGATGGTCACGCCGTCTTCGCCGTGCTGATCAGCTGCGGCCGTGCCGAGGCGCTGCCGATCGCCGAGGCCCTCGCCTGGCCCGCCGCGCGCGCGCTGGAAGCGCTGCAGGACCTGGCCCGGCGACGCTGCGTTCTCGCTTACCCTGACGCCACCTTCGAGCTCGGAGCCGTCGCATGACACCCCGCCGCCCCGGTCTCTCCACCATCGCCATTCACGGTCGGCCCCACCGTGGCTCCGACTGGGAGCCGGCGGTGACGCCGATCTACCAGAGCACCACCTTCCGCAATCCGATCGGCAGCGAAGACGAAGTCCTCTACACCCGCTACGGCAACAACCCGAACCAGATCGAACTCGCCCGGAAGTACGCCCTGCTCGAAGGTGCCGAGCGCGCGATCTTTCTGGCCAGCGGGATGGCCGCCACCGCCCTGGCCCACCTCGCCGTGCTGCGCCCTGGCGACCACCTGCTGTCGTCACGCTGGATCTATGGCGGTACCCGGGTGCTCTTCGATCAGGAATTCGAGCGGCACGGCATCTCGATCAGCTACGTCGACCCCGATCATCCCCGCGACTGGCGCAAGGCGATCAAGAAGAACACCCGGGCGATTTTCGTCGAGGCACTCACCAATCCGTTGATGCGAGTGGTGGATGTCCCCGCGATCGCGAAGGTGACCGGCCAGCACGGGCTCGCCCTGATTGTCGACGCCACCTTCTGCTCTCCGGTCAATTTCCGGCCGTTGGAACACGGTGCCGACATCGTCATCACCAGCGCGACCAAGTACCTCAACGGCCACAGCGACGTGATCGCCGGCGCCGTCGCAGGTGAGGCCTCCCTGATCGATGAAGTCACCCGGCTGATGCGGTCGTGGGGGCCGAGCATCGATCCCCACGCGGCCTGGCTGACCGAGCGTGGCCTGAAGACGCTTGCGTTGCGGGTCCAGCGGGCCAACGCCAACGCGATGGCGGTCGCCGAATGGGCCGAGAAAAGCAAGCGCTTCAAGTCGGTACACCACCCCAGCCTCAAGTCGCATCCCGATCACGACCTCGCCACCGAGTTGTTCGACGGGTACGGAGGGATGGTCGGGTTGCTGCTGCCCGGTGGCGCGGCCGTCGCCCAGCAATTCCTGGCACGCCTGCAGATCATCACCCACGCTCCCTCGCTCGCCGGCGTGGAATCCCTGATCTCGGAACCGCGACTCACCTCGCACAAACCGCTTTCCTCCGAGGAGCGCACGGCACTGGGCATCCCCGACGGCTTCCTGCGTCTCTCCTGTGGCTGTGAGGACGCGGACGACTTGATCGCCGATCTGGAGGGTGCCCTCTGAGTACCTTTCGCACGTGATCCGCTTTACGAAGGTCTCCAAGCGGTATCCCAACGGAACCGGCCCCGCGCTCGTGGACGTGAGCTTTCACGTCGGTCGCGGTGAATTCGTTTTCCTCACTGGCCATTCCGGCGCCGGCAAATCCACCCTGCTCAAGCTGATGTACGCCGACGAGCGCCCGAGCGAGGGCGATGTGCGCGTCTCGGGATTCGCCATCGGATCGCTCCGCCGCGACGAGGTTGCCCGACTCCGCCGCCGCCTCGGGATCGTCTTTCAGGATTTCCGACTGCTCGAGGATCGCACCACCGCCGAAAACGTGGCCTTCGCCCTCGAGGTCACCGGCCACCGCGCCGACGTGATTCCGGCGAGGGTGGCGCGCGCGCTGGCGCAGGTCGGGCTGACCCCGAAGTCGGAGGCGTTCCCGCGGGAACTCTCCGGTGGCGAACAGCAGCGGGTGGCCATCGCGCGGGCGCTGGTCAACGATCCCCCAGTGCTCCTCGCCGATGAACCGACCGGCAACCTCGACGAACGGGCGACTCGCGGAGTCTTCCAGCTCCTCGAAGACATCAATGCCGCAGGCACCGTCGTCGTGATGGCGACCCACGACCTCGACCTGGTGCGCAACGCCAGGCGGCGCACCCTCGAACTCCGCGACGGCAAACTGGTGTTCGATTCCGCCGACCCGGGCGAGGGAGCATGAACCTGCTCTGGCGTGAGGCCTTTCTCGCCTTCCGGCGCACCCGGACGCTCTCGGCCCTCTCCGTGGTAACCATTGCGTTTGCACTGTTCGTCACCGGACTCTTCGGCCTGGTCGCCCTCAACCTCCGCTCCGCCCTCAGTGAAGTGGCCGAGCGGGTCGAGGTGGTCGCCTTCGTGCTGCACGGGACGCCGTCGCAGGCGCTCACCGTGGCGGCACAGGACATCGCGGCATTCCCGGAAGTCCAGGAAGTGAAGTACGTCTCCGAGGATGAAGCGCTCGAGCGGGCCAAGCGCGACCTGGTCGAGTTCAGCGACGCCTACAAGGATCTCGAAGTCAATCCGCTGCCACCCTCGTTCGAGATCCGGCTCAAGCCGCAGTTCCGCGATGCCCAGCACGCCGGTGCGGTTGCCGAGCGGATGCGCAGCTTCGAGTTCGTGGACGACGTGCGCTACGGCAAGGATTGGGTCCAGCGACTCGACGCCCTGCGTACCCTGGCCGGGCTCGTCGGGCTCGCCATCGGCGTCGCTTTCGCCCTGGTGTCGATCGTCATTATCGGCGTGACCATCCGGATCACCGTACTGCAACGCGCCCGCGAGATCCACATCATGCGACTCGTGGGGGCCACCGACTGGTTCATTCGCGGACCGTTCCTGATTGAAGGCGCTGTAAAAGGGTTCCTCGGTGGCCTGCTGGCCCTGATCCTCTGCGCCACCGTCTTCCTGGGCTTCCGCTCGCAGCAGTTCGGCGTCAGCATCGGGCTGCACTTCTTCGGCTTCGGCCAGATCTTCCTGCTGCTGCTCTTCGGCGTGCTGCTCGGCTTCACGGGGTCACTCGTGAGTGTCGGGCGTCACCTGAAGCACGTCTAGGAGCCGGCCGCAGTGCGTGGCCGGGCGATGCCGTGCAGCCACCGCGCGGGGTGGCGAGCGACCACCGTGGCAGTCCTCCTCCGCGTGCTGCTGGCGCTGCCACTGGTCGCAACAGCACCCGCCCTCACGACGCCACTCCTTGCGCAGCAGAATCCCGAACTCGAGAAGCAGCGGCGGCGACTCGATGAGATTCGTCAGGAACGTGAGCGACTCCAGCGACAGCAGCAGCAGATCGAAGGACAGGTGACCGACGTCGGGGCGCAACTGCGCAACCTGGAGCGGCGCCGCGAGGCGACCACCCAGCTCGTCACCGGCATCGAACGCGAGATCAGTACCCTCGGCTCGCAGCTCGAGCGAACCTCGGCCGAGCTGACGCTCACCCAGGACAACCTCGCCGACCGACGCGCCGTCCTCCGCCGACGACTCGCCGACATTTACAAGCGCGGACCGCTCTACACCTTTCAAGTGCTGCTCGCCGCCGAATCGTTCGGTGACCTCCTCACCCGCTACAAGTACCTTTACCTCACTTCGCAGCAGGACCGTACCCTGGTGCGCGACGTCGAAAAGCTCAACGCCTCCGTTGACCGGCGCCGCAACGATCTGCTCGGCATTCGCAGCGAACTTGATCGCCGACGGGAGGAGCGCGAAGCGGAGCTCGATAACTACGCTCGCCTCGCCGAGGAGCGGCAGACACGGCTCAAGTCGCTGGAGAAATCCTCCTCGCAGGCCCGGACCCGGCTGACCACCCTGGAGCGCGACGAAGGGCGACTCAACGACATTCTGGCGGCGCTCGAGCGGTCCCGACGGACTGCCGAGGCCAACCGCGCCTCGCGCCCAAGCACGGTGAATGCACCCTCCACCAAGGGGAGCATCACGACGGCCGACCTCGGTAAACTCGATTGGCCCGTCGATGGACAGATCATCTACGATTTCGGGCGGGATTCACTCAAGAACGGCGGGGTGGTTCGCCACAACGGGATCGGCATCAAGGCTCCCGCTGGCACTGCAGTGAAAGCGATCGAATCCGGAAAAGTCGTGCTCGCGCAGCGGCTCTCGACGTACGGCCTGGCCGTCTTCATCGAGCACGGCGACGGCTTCTACTCCGGCTATATGCAGCTGCAGAACACGGCGATGCGCGTGGGGCAGGAAGTCAGCCGCGGCCAGGTGATCGGTACGGTCGGTGGGGAAAACTCCGGCGAGGGCTCGCATCTCTATTTCGAGATACGCGGCAAGAATCAGATCGCGCTGGACCCGACCGCGTGGCTGAGGAGACGACTCGGGCGGTAGGGATGATGGATGATGGATGATGGATGGTGGATGGTGGATGATGGGTAATCGCGGCTTCGTCCATGATCCATGATCCATAATCCATGGTCCATGATCCATGATCCATGATCCATCATCCATCATCCCTTTCGGTTACGCCGCCGTCCCGATTCGCTCCACGTCCTGCCGCTTGCCGGCGAGCATCGCCGCCTCGGCCTGCGCGAAGAGATCCTCCGGCTTGTGGACTCCGGCGTGCGGGAAGCTGGCGATCCCGGCGGTGAGCCGGCAGCGGACCCCGAGCTGGAGTTCGCCGAGTCCCGCAGGCCCGAGTCGATCGCGAATCCGGTGCACCGTGCCCCGCGCCCCCTCGAGATCGGTCTCGGGGAGCAGCAGGAGGAATTCCTCCCCGCCGTAGCGGGCTACGAAATCCGGCGCGCGCAATTCCTTCTGCAGCAGCCGACCAAGGTCGGCAAGCACGCGATGGCCACCATCCCGGCCCAGGCGTTCGTTGATGGTGCGCATCCCGTCGACATCGAGCAGAATGATCGTGAACGTCATATTGTAGCGCCGTGCGCGCTCGAACTCTTCGCGGATACGTTTGTCCAGCGCATCGAGGGTACCGCAGCCCGTCAGCGGATCGACGTGAGCGGCCAGCGCCTGACGACGGGAAATGGCGCCCCGTCGCTCCTCGGCCTCGAGCAGTCGGGCAGTCGCGAGGACAGCGTGTTCGGCGAAGGCGATGTGCCCAGGCGTCAGCGCTGGCTCACCACGCCGCGTCCGGAGCACCAAGGTGCCAAGCGCGCGGCCGAGCGGCTGGAGCGGAATCGCGGCGACGGTCTCGAGATCCTGCGGAGGGAGGGCGCTCCCCGGTCGACCGGGGAGCGCCTCGAAGAGCGGGCTGCGGGAGACATCCCGGATGAACAGCGTCTCCCCGGCCGCCAGCGAGGCCACCGCTTCGGGCCAGCGTTCGAGATCGACATCGGCGTCGCGAACTTTCGGCGCATCCGTGGCCGCCACGAGACGACCGACGGCTCCGCCCTCGGCGTGAAGCAGGCAGCTGACGGAGCGCACTTCGACGGCGTGACCGAGCGCGCGAACCAGCGCGTGCAGCATCTCGTCCCGGTGCAATTCCACCGCGACCTGCTGGAGTACCTCGAAGAGCTTGAGATCACTGGCACCAGGGCCGTGAACTGCGACTCGAGGGGAGACCAGCCGGGCGCGCAGCCGGGCGATCAGGTGGGCCGAATCCGTGGGGAGCAGAATCGCTTCGTCGGCGCCGGCTTCGGCGGCGCGCACCAGGTCTTCAGGTTCGTTGGAGTTGAGCAGGACCACGACCTGCGCACCGGTGGCACGCGCGGCCCCGAATGCCTCGACCAATTGCCGGCAATCGTCGGCAAGGCCGGAACAGGTTGCGACCACGAGGGCTGGACGACCGGGGTACTGTTCGGGGTCGTCGGCTTCGGCCACCTGAAATCCGGCGCGCAACAGGTCACGTTCCAGACCATCGGGTCGACCGGTCGGATCGCCAGACAGCACAATCAACGGCCGCGGCGCCCTTCCCTTGGAAGGAACGCGCACACCGGCAGGGGACGGTTCAATGCGCAAGACTTCGGTCACGCGACCTCAACAGGATGATACGGCCCAGGGGATGGCGCCCATACCGGAACGGCTGGGAGCCCACGTCTCGACGCAGGGTGGTCCCGCCACCGCACCGCGCCGCGGAGCGGCGATCGGTGCGACGGCGATCCAGTTGTTCACCAAGACGCCGAATATGTGGCGGGAGCCCGTGGTGACGCCGGAGATCGCGGCCGCCTTTCGGCAGGCGCGCGAGGACCACCCGGTTGCCTCGGCAGTCTCGCACGATTCGTACCTGATCAACCTCGCCTCCCCCGACCCTGCCCTCCGGGCCCGGTCCATCGCGGCGTTTCAGGGTGAATTGACCCGATCCGAGGCACTTGGCCTCGACGGGATCGTCTCCCACCCGGGGAACTTCATCGACGACCACGACGCCGGCCTCACGCGAAATGCCGAAGGGGTCACCCTCGCGCTCCGGGCAGTCCCGGGCAAGGTGATGGTCTTTCTCGAGACCACCGCCGGGACCGGGACGGTGTTGGGACGAAGCTTCGAGGAGCTGCGGACGCTGCGCGACCTCGTTGACGATGACGTGCGCCACCGGGTCGGCTTCTGCGCTGACACCTGTCACCTCTTCAGCGCGGGCTATGACCTTCTCGGCGACTTCGAGGGGGTCTGGGATGCCTGGGACCGGGTGATTGGTCTGGAACACCTCCGCTGCCTCCACCTCAATGATTCCAAGACCCCGTTCGCCTCACGGAAGGACCGGCACGAACTGCTGGGCGACGGATCACTGGGCCAGGAGCCGTTCCGGCGCATAATGCAGGACCCCCGCTTCGCAGGAATCCCGAAGCTCCTCGAGACCCCAAAGGGCGACCTAGACGAGACCAGCAACGACCTCCGGATGCTGGCGAAGCTCCGGGAGTTTGCCAGCGCGAATTGACCCTGTCCCCCGGTCACGGCACCTTTGCTGGATGCTTCCTCCCATAACCCGCCTGCTGCTCACCCTCTCGGGCATCGTTGCCGGGGTCGGACCGGCTACGGCGCAGACCTCGCTTCGCCTGAGCGCCGGGGCGACCATCGGCTCCGCGCTGGTCCGGGACGAGCTCGGTGGCCCGGTTACACTCAGGCCCGGGGCCGCCCCCACCGTGGCAATCGCCGCATCCCACTCCGTGGGGCACGGCTACCGGATCGCGCTCGAAGGTCAGTTCGGCAGCTCGAGCCTGAAAGTGACAGACAATGGCAGCAAGGATGACCTCGGCGCCCTCCGGACGCTGGGAATGCTGTTGCTGCTGGATGGCCCGATCGCGAAGTCGCTGCGCTGGCAGGCCGGCGCCGGGGCATTGCTGTATCGGCCCGCCGTGCGGCAGGGAGTCTTTCTGGAAAACTCCCCCACGCGCTGGTTGCTGGCGGCCGGGGCGGACTGGTCGCGGCCGGTCGGCAAGACGCTCGCGCTGGTACTCACGGCGCGCTACGACTTCTCCACCTTCACCACCCGGCGCCTCGATACCATCGGCTATTCGCAGTTCACGGCGGTCCAGCGCGTGGGACTCTTCGTCGGGCTGGAGCGGAGGTTCTGATGCGCCGCCTCCTCCCGCTCGGATGCCTGTTGATTGCGGCCTGCTCCGATCTGGTGACGCCGCGGCGGAGCAACCCCTACGAGTATCGCAAATTCATTTCGAAGGGCGTACTCGGTGGCGGCATCGACACCGTCTCCTTCCACTGGCCTCGCGCGTTCCTCCCGGTCCGGATCTGGGTCGCGCCGGACGATGTGCTCCGCCCCCACGTGGTCACGGCGAGCGCGCGGTGGGAAGGCTCGTTCTTGTATGGGGAGTTCCGCGCGACGCTGGTGAGCGACTCCACTACCGCGGACATCATCGTCCGCAATGTGGTTGCGCCCCCCGGTGGGGAGTTGCCGCTCCTGGCAGTGGAGGCCCTGGCGCCCGAATGCCGCGGCGAGACCGACCTCTTTTATAATCTGACGGTCAGAACCGTGGTCCTGCCGGTCCGGGTGTACGTGTACCCCCGTTTCACAACCAACCCGCCGGGCCTCGAGCGCTGTTACCGGATCACCACGACCCACGAGCTCGGCCACGCGATCGGACTGCTCGAGCACTCACCGAGCAGCACCGATGTGATGTTCGGGGACCCCGTCCAGGACGGCGTGAGCGATCGCGACCGGATCACCGCCGAGACGGTGTACCACTTGCGTCCAACCTACGCACCAGCCAATCGGCGCTGAGATGCGTGTCCGCACGTTCTTGCTGGAGACTTGATGACCGCTACGACCTCACCGACCGACGTCGCCATACCGAGCTGGGTCAAGCACCCGAAGCTGGTCGCGTGGGTGCAGGAGATCGCCGCACTCACCCTTCCCGACCAGATCCACTGGTGCGATGGGTCGCAGACCGAGTATGACGCGCTCTGCGAGCAGATGGTCGCCAGCGGAACCTTTGTCCGATTGAATCCGGCCAAACGCCCCAACTCGTTCCTTGCCTGCTCCGATCCAGGGGATGTGGCCCGCGTCGAAGACCGCACCTTCATCTGCAGCCACCGCAAGCAGGACGCCGGTCCGACCAACAACTGGGTCGACCCCCGTGAGATGCGCACCACCCTCCAGGGGCTGTTCGCCGGGTCGATGCGCGGTCGGACGATGTACGTGGTGCCGTTCTCGATGGGACCGATCGGCTCGCCCCTGTCTCACATCGGCGTCGAGATTTCCGACTCGCCCTACGTGGTCGTGAATATGCGGATCATGACGCGAATGGGGCGTGCCGTGCTCGACGCGCTGAAGGACGGCCCCTTCGTGCCGTGTGTGCACTCGGTCGGAAAGCCGCTTGCAGCGGGAGAGGCCGATGTGCGGTGGCCCTGCAACGCTGAACAGAAATACATCGTGCACTTCCCCGAAGAGCGGCAGATCTGGTCGTATGGCTCCGGCTATGGCGGCAACGCACTCCTCGGCAAGAAGTGCTTCGCACTGCGGATCGCCTCCGTGATGGGCCGCGATGACGGCTGGATGGCCGAGCATACGCTGATCCTCGGCGTCGAGAATCCGGCGGGCGAGAAGACCTACGTCGCGGCCGGTTTCCCGAGCGCCTGTGGCAAGACGAATTTCGCGATGCTGATTCCACCGGAGGGCTATCAGGGGTGGAAAGTCACGACCGTGGGCGATGACATCGCCTGGATCCGCCCGGGCGCTGACGGCAAGCTCTATGCGATCAATCCGGAAGCCGGCTATTTCGGAGTGGCACCGGGGACGTCGTGGGAGACCAACCCCAACGCGATGAAGACGATGGAGCAGCACGCCATCTTCACCAACGTCGCACTCACCGAGGACGGCGATGTCTGGTGGGAAGGGCTCACGGCAGAGCCGCCGGCGAAGCTGACCGACTGGCAGGGGAAGTCGTGGACGCCCGATGCCGGTCGGCCGTCGTCGCATCCGAACGCGCGCTTCACTGCGCCGGCTTCCCAATGCCCATCGATCGACCCGGCCTGGGAAGACACCGCCGGTGTCCCGATCTCGGCCTTCATCTATGGCGGTCGTCGCGCCACCACCGTGCCGCTGGTCTATCAGGCATTCAACTGGAATTTCGGCGTCTACCTCGGCGCCACCATCGGCTCCGAGACCACGGCGGCGGCGGCCGGCGCCACGGGTCAGGTACGACGCGACCCGTTCGCAATGCTGCCGTTCTGTGGCTATCACATGGGGGACTACTTCAACCACTGGCTGCAGATGGGCCGGGGGCTGAGCGAGCCGCCGCGGGTCTTTTGCGTCAACTGGTTCCGCAAGGATGGCAGCGGCAAGTTCATCTGGCCGGGCTACAGCCAGAATATGCGCGTGCTCGAATGGGTCGTGAATCGGGTCCACGGCCGCGCGTCGGGCATCGAGTCGCCGATCGGCTGGATGCCTCGGTACGAAGACCTCCGCTGGGACGGGATGAACTTCCCCAAGGAGACGTTCCTCTCCCTGATGGAAGTCGATCGGGAGCAATGGAAGTCGGAATTGCTGTCGCATCGGGAGCTGTTCGAGAAGCTCTACGACCGGCTCCCGCAGGAGTTCATGTGGATGCGCGAGTTGATCCTCTCGGCGCTGTGGCGCTCGCCGGAAACCTGGCGCCTTGAGGGCGAAACAGCCTAGCCAGCGCGCGCCCACACTTCGCACCGGGGACCCGTGCGCTCACACCCTGCCTCAGAGATCATTCGCGACCCGCTGTGGGACAATATCCGGCTGGAGCCGGCCGCGGTTGCCGCCCTCGACACCCCGGCGGTCCAGCGACTCCGGCACGTCCGCCAGCTGGGTCACGCCTTCCTGGTGTACCCCGGCGCCACGCACTCACGCTTCGAGCACGCGCTCGGCGCGTATCACCTCACGCGGCGGGCCCTCGGCACCCTCGAGGAACGCGGTGAACTGGTGGGCGTCGGCGAATCGGAACAGCTGGCGGTCCGCCTCGCGGCGCTGCTCCACGATATTGGCCACTACCCCTTTTCGCACGCCCTCGAAGAAGCCGGCTTCACCCATCACGAAGTGCTCGGGGCCGCACGGCTCCGCCTCGGCGAACTGGGCGAGGTGCTTCGCGCCCTCGGTGGCGAAGCGCTCATCGACGCCATCGCGGCGCTGATCCAGGGAACCAGCCCTTCACCGCTGGCCGGACTGATCTCCGGTTCGATCGACCTCGACAAGATCGACTACCTCAGCCGTGATGCGCGGATGTGTGGCGTGCCGTATGGTCAGGTCGATGTCGACCGGCTGCTCGCATCGCTCTGCTTGCTGGATGCGGGGACGGGTCAGCGCGAGGTCGGCGTGCAGGAGAAGGGGACCAGCGCGCTGGAGTCGCTGCTGTTCGCCAAGTATCAGATGTATCGCAACGTCTACTGGCACCACGCCGTCCGCTCGGCGACCTGCATGTTCAAGCGTGCAGTGCGCGCGACGGTGCGGAACGGTGGCCTCGATGCCGCTTCCGTAGCCAATGCCACCGATGGCACCCTGACCGCCCTGTTGCTGGAACGTGACCCCACCGGGCTGGCACGGGCGGTCCACGAGCGCCGGCTCTACAAGCGCGCCCTCGACCTCCCGGCGACCGCCGTACCGGAGACGCTTCCGACCTGGTTGTGGGATGATCCCGCGCGACTGGAGCACGCGGAGGACGCACTCGCCGATGCACTCGCGCTGCCACTCGGCGGCGTGCTCATCGACTTCCCTGAGCGGGGCAATATGCTCGAGGTCGATCTGCCGTTGCTGACGCGCAGCGGAGCTGTCGAGCGACTCACCGATGCCGGGCGAACGGGGCAACTGGGGCTGCCGCACGTTGCGGAGGAACTCTATCGCACGGCGCGCCGGCTGAGGATTTTCACCAGCGCTCCGCGGAGTCTTGCCGAAATTCCAACCGAGTTGGCCGCCGGCCGCTGATCGCCCACCGCCCTGCCGATCCTACCCCCGCATCGTCGGCAGCTCGCCCGTGGGCGGGGAGACTTCCTCGATCCGCACCATAACGCAGGTAATGTTGTCGAGGCCGCCGCGGTGGTTGGCGTCCGCGATCAATTTGTCGACCATCTCCTCCAGCGGCAGATCGCTCCGCATCGTCTCGGCCACATCATCGTCGTCGAGCATTCCCGTGAGTCCATCTGAGGCGAGCAGAATCAAGTCGCCCACTTCGAGCGTGCCGAAGTAGAGATCCGGCACCACATCACCGCTCGAACCGACGCAGCGCGTAATCACGTTGGCATAGGGGTGGGTCCGCGCATCTTCCGGCGTGAGCCGGCCGGCGTCGACTTGTTCCTGCACGTAGCTGTGGTCCTTGGTCAGCTGCGTCAGCGTCGTGCCCCGGAGGAGGTAGGCGCGCGAGTCGCCCACCTGGCCCAGCAGGTAGCGGCGCGGCAGCAGGTTGAGCACCGTGGCGGTGGTCCCCATCCCGCGCTTGTCGTGCTCCTGCAGCGTCCGTCGGAAGATCGCCGCATTGGCGGCGCGAATCGCCCCGACCATCTGCGCCATCAGCTCGTCGTCGGTCATCCCGCGGACCGGCCGGAACTCCTCCGCCACGATCCGGGTCGCCATCTCACTGGCCACCTCGCCCGCGGCGTGGCCACCCATACCGTCGGCGACCACAAAGAGGCCGCGGTCGCTCGCCATCATATAGCTGTCTTCGTTCCCGGAACGGACGACCCCGACATCAGTGCGGGCGGCGCAGGAAAAGCGCATTCAGCCTGCCTGGAGAAGGAAGTAAGCGAGGGCGACAATGGCCACCACCACCGCGGCGGCAAAGAACCATACGCCGCGAGGAGGTGCTTCGGACTCCGGCATCACGAGAAAGGGGGTCGCGGCCTCGCGGAAATACCGCTCCCGGACGGCCGACAGCTCCCGCTCGGTGGTCGACGAATCCGCTACCGCTGGCTCCGGAACCGACGGTGCCGCCTCGGTTGGGGAATCTTCCCAACGATCCTGGGGATCGAAGGCCAGCCGGACCTCCCCCAGTTGCAGCTCGGAGCCAGGGGCGAGGAGAGCCATCCCCTCCACCGCCGCGCCGTCCACCAGTGACCCGCTGGGGGTGCCGAGGTCACGCAGGGTCCACAGCCCCCCCCGCAACTGCAGTTCGGCGTGCTCGGGGGCAACACTGGGCGCCACCAGCACGACGTCGTTGTCGGGTGCCCGCCCCAATCGGGAGGTGACGCGGCGAATTGGGAAACGGTCCGCCCCGCCGACGCCGGACCGGACGAACAGCAACGCCAGCACGGGTCCTGCGTCATCCCCCATCGCTGACTCCAACGCGCTCTGGCTGGGGTCGCGGAGCAGAATTCCGTCCAGGGTGGGCTCCATCGCCTAGGGTGATCCGGGTGGGGGTCGGGAAAGCTATCCGTCGCCCGGGGAGGGGGGCAAGCGAAGCGACCCCCATCACGCCGCCTCGACCTCGATCTCCCGGACCCCGCCGCGTACCCACGCCGAGAAGACCACGAAGCCGAACGCGATGGTGAACCAGCTGAGAATGGAACGCCAGACCAGGGTGTAGAGCGGGGTCAGCTCGCGCGGCAGGTAGAGACTCATCACGGCGGCCGAGAGCACTTCCGCTATCCCTGAAGCACCCGGGGTTGGTGCGAAGTAGAGGAGGAACGTGATCAAGGTTTGCAGCAGGAGGACATCAACGAACTGCGCGTGGATTCCGACCACCTGCAGCGCGACGTAGCCCGCGAGCAACTTGTTGGCGTGGCTGGGCCCCGAGACGAGCGTCGCCCAGAAGAGTGCCAGCCAGCCGCGCGGTGTGTTGAAGGTCCGCATACTGGCGTGCGCCTGATCGATGCCATCGTGCAGCGTCGCGAGGCGGGCGCCGACACGCGCATTTCGCCTTCCCAGCGCCCCGGCAAGCCGATGGACCAGCGACGAGATGACGCGAGGCGCCACCAGCACCGCCAGCAGCAGCACTCCGAGGAAGGCGAATATTCCCATACTGCCCTTGAAGAGATCGAGCAGCGAGAGCCCCAGGACATCGCCCCGGGCTCCGAGCGACTTCCCCGCGCCGAGGACGAGGGCGAGTGGTCCACTGACCGCGAAGAAGATCACCGTCGCGATGAACGACATCAGCGTGATGGTCATCGCCTTGGAGACCGGCACGCCGGCACGCTTCATCGCGTACACCATCATCGGTGAGGCGCCCGCCTGCAGCGGAGTGACATAGGCGCCCCACGCCCCCATCCCACCGGCAATCACCATCCCCCAGAACGGGGGTCGCTGGTGCACTTCGCGGGCAAGGATCCAGAGGCGCAGCCCGCCGCCGAGCCAGTCCATCGAGGCGAGCCCCACGCCTACGAGCACCCAGCGCCAGCGAATCGTGCCGAGCGACGCCACGAAGCCTGCGCCATCGTCCCCGTAGAGGAGCACCGCCGCGTAGCCCGCAAGCGAGATGAGGACGAAGAGCGAGAATCCGCGACGAAGCGCCTTGGGAGTGAGGAGGGCCATTGCGCCAAACGTACGCGCAGGACGCCGCGCTGAGAAGAGGCTTCTTGATGGATGATGGATCCTCGATTCCCCCGATCCATCATCCATCATCCATCATCCACCATCCATCATCCATCATCCACCATCCATCACCCTTCCTCGATACTGGTATCTCCGGACCGGCATTACGTTTCCTCGGTGCATCGCCCCGTCATCCGCGTCGTCAACGCGCGCCAGCACAACCTCAAGGGCATCACGGTTGAGATCCCCCGGCGCAGCCTCACCGTGGTCACCGGGCCGTCCGGCTGCGGCAAGAGTTCCCTTGCGTTCGACACGCTCTACGCCGAGGGACAGCGGCGCTATATCGAATCGCTCTCCACCTATGCCAAGCAATTCCTCGAGCGGATGCCCAAGCCGCTGGTCGACCGGATCGAGGGGATCGCCCCCGCCGTCGCGATCGAGCAGCGCGCCCCGGCAATGTCGTCGCGCTCCACCGTCGGAACCGCCACGGAGGTCTATGACTACCTCCGGTTGCTCTGGGCACGCATCGGCGAGCAGTACTGCATCACGTGTGGCGCTCCAGTTCGTCGCGACACCTCGCAGTCGGGGAGCGACGCCATCCTTGCCACCCTGACGGGTCCACTTCAGATCGCCTTCCCGCTGCCCCCTTCGGCCCGCGTTTCCCACACTAGTACGGTTGACAATCTGCGGGCGCTGGGATTCATGCGCCTGCTGGTCGACGGCACGACATATCACCTCGATGAACTGCCTGCGGGACTCGACCTGATCGCGGCGAGCGAAGTGCTGATCGTGGTCGACCGGTTGGTCGCCGAAGCGGCGCAGGGCGGACGCATCACCGAGGCGATTGCCACCGCGTTCGACGAGGGCGAAGGGATCGCCATCGCACTGGGCGCACGGCAGCGCCTCCGCTTCACCGAATTCCCCGCCTGCAGCACCTGCGACACGCCAGCCGCCCTGGTGACCCCCGCACTCTTCTCGTTCAACAACCCGCGCGGCGCCTGCCCCGTGTGCAACGGCTTCGGAGCGGTGCTCGAATACGACATCGCCCTCGTCGTCCCGGACCCCGAACGGTCCCTCAGCGAGGGCGCCATCGACCCCTGGACCAAGCCGCGCTACGAGGCGAAGCGCCAGCTGCTCGCCGCGACTGCGAAGAAACTCGGCGCCGATGTCGACGCGCCGTGGCGCACACTCTCGGCCGAGGTGCAGGAGTTGCTGCTTCGCGGCAAGGTGGGAAAATTCGTCGGAATCTTCCCCTTTCTCGCCAGCCTCGAGGAGAAGCGCTACAAGCAATACATCCGGGTCTTCCTGCGGCAGTATCAGCTGGCGCACCGGTGTACCGCCTGCCACGGCGCGCGCCTCCGGCCTGAAGCGCTCGCGGTGCGGGTTGCGGAGCGGACGATCGCCGATGTCGCAGCGTTCAGCGTCGACACGCTCCACGGCTGGTTCGCGGGGCTGCAGCTCGCCGACACAGCGCGCGTCATCGCCGACCTGGTCCTCGAGGAGGTCGCGAGTCGAGTCGACTACCTGCGGGATGTCGGCCTGGGATACCTCACCCTCGACCGCCAGACGCGCACGCTCTCCGGAGGTGAGGCGCAGCGGATCGCACTCTCCAACGCCCTGGGATCGAAGCTGGTCGACGCCCTCTATGTGCTCGACGAACCCTCGATCGGGCTCCATCCGCGCGATACCGATCGCCTGCTCACGCTGTTGTTCCGCCTGCGCGACCTCGGGAACACCGTCGTGGTGGTGGAGCACGATCCTGCCGTCATCCGCGGCGCCGACTGGATGCTCGAACTCGGCCCCGGCGCTGGCGAACAGGGGGGCCAGCTGGTGCACAGCGGCCCGGTCTCCGAGGCACGCGACACGCTGACGGCCGACTACCTGTTGGGGCGGAAGCGGATCGGCATCCCGAGCGTGCGGCGCGAGCTCGGACCGGCGTGGCTCTCGGTGCGGGGCGCCAGACTCCACAATCTCCGGGGGGTCGACGCCCGGATTCCGCTCGGCACGCTCACCGCGATCACCGGGGTCTCGGGATCGGGCAAGAGTACCTTCGCCTACGATGTGCTCTACCGACAGCTGGAGCGTCGGCTCGAAGGCGAACACTCCGCCAAGACGCATCTGGGAGAGGAAGTCGGCGAAGTCGATTCGATGCACGGATGGGAGCTGATCACCGATGTGGTGCTGGTCGACCAGTCGCCGATCGGACGCTCGCCGCGCTCGAATCCGGTGACCTACATCAAGGCATACGACGAAATTCGCGAGCTGTTCGCCGCCCACCCACTCTCACGGCAACGGAAGTACACTCCCGCCACCTTCTCCTTCAACCTCGCGGGAGGTCGCTGCGAGGAGTGCGAGGGCGCCGGGCACGTGCAGGTGGAGATGGTCTTCCTCGCCGATGTCTTCGTCCCCTGCGAGGTGTGCCGCGGGACACGCTTCAAGCGCGCGGTGCTCGACGTCAAGTTGCAGGGATTTTCGATCCACGACGTGCTGCAATGGAGCGTCGACGAAGCGATTCGCCGCTTCCGGCACCAACCCAGGCTCGGCGCCGCGCTCTGGCAGCTGCAACAGGTGGGGCTCGGCTATCTCCGGTTGGGGCAGCCGGCCACGACGCTCTCGGGCGGCGAGGCGCAACGACTCAAGATTGCCCGGGAGCTGATCGCGGCACAGAAGCGTGGGGGACGGAAGTTGTATCTGCTCGACGAACCGACCACCGGGCTCCACCTCGACGACGTGCGGGTGCTGATCGGCGTGCTCGACAAGCTGGTCGATGCCGGGCACACCGTGGTAGTGATCGAACACCATCTCGATGTCATCAAGCGGGCCGACTGGGTGATCGACCTGGGTCCGGAAGCTGGGGACGGTGGCGGCGAGGTTGTCGCGATGGGGACGCCGGAGGAGATCGCAGCGACCCCCGGATCGTGGACCGGCAAGTTTCTCCGGGAAGTCCTCACCGACCGCTGATCAGCCGGCGGCCTCCTGCAGCAACTGCCATACCCGGGCCACGTGCTCCGCCTGAGTGCGCCACGCGCCGATGGCGACCCGGATGACGTACTTCCCCTCCAGCGTGGTGTGCGTCAGGTACACCCTTCCGGATGCATTGACCCGCTCCATCAGCGCGGCATTGTGCACAGCGAGCGCAGCCTCGTTTCCCGCCAGGTCGCGGGGCACGTGTCGGAGGCAGACGAGCCCCAGCGGCGCCGGTGCCAGCCGTTCCCACCCGGGCGCTGCATCCACCCAGCGCGCGAGTTCCTGCCCCAGCGCGATATGCGCGCGGATGATCGCCTGCAGTCCGGCGACGCCATAGGACCGGAGCACGAACCAGAGCTTGAGCGCCCGGAAGCGCCGACCGAGCGGGATTCCCCAGTCGCGGTAGTTGACCACATCGGCGTCGTGCCGGGTCCGCAGATATTCGGAATTCGCGCTGAAGGTGCGCAGCAGCGCGTCGACATCACGCACGAAGTAGGTGGTGCAGTCGAAACTGGTCATCATCCATTTGTGCGGATTGGTGACGAACGAATCGGCGAGCTCCACGCCATCGAAGAGCGAACGCAGCTCGGGCAGAATGGCCGCCGAACCGCCATAGGCCGCGTCGACGTGAAACCAGGCACCCTGCTGCCTCGCCAGGTCACCGATGGCGCGAAGCGGGTCGCACGCCGTCGACGAGGTGGTGCCGACCGTCGCGACAACGATACCGGGCACCAGGCCGAGCGCCGCGTGCTCCGCCATCGCCCGGGCGAGTGCGTCGGGATGCATCGCGAACTGCTGGTCGACGTCGATCTCGCGGCAGCGTTCGGGTGCAATGCCTGTGAGTCGCGCAGCCTTGGGGATCGAGGAGTGCGCCTGCGACGACCAGTACGCCGTCATCCGGGTGGCGTCGTCCCCCAGCCGGTCGCGGGCCGTGAGGAAGGCGACGAAGGTCGCCGTCGATGCCGTGTCGTGGATCGACCCGGTGAAGCTCTCGGGGAGGGCCAGCAGCTGGCGGTACCACACCATCACGGTCTGTTCCAGTTCGGTGGCGGCGGGTGACGTCGCCCAGCTCATACACTGCGCCCCCAGCCCTGCCGTGAGAAACTCGGCCAGGACAGAGGGCGGTGAGGCGTTCGAAGGGAAATAGGCGAACCAGCCGGGATGACCCCAGTGGGTGATGCCTGGAACGATCTGTTCGCGGAAGTCCTGCAGGATGCGCTCGAACGGTTCGCCCTGCTGCGGTGCAGCCCCGGGGAGCGAACGGCGAAGATCGCCCGGCGTTACCGCCGGGAGGATCCGCTGTGTTTCGATGTCTCGGAAGTAATCCGCGAGCCAGTCGACGATCTCGTGACCGTGACGGCGGAACGCGTCGGTGTCCGTGGGGCTACTTCTCTTCCTTGAATGCCGCGTGGCGGCGGAGCATCGGGTCGTACTTCCGCAGTTCCATCCGCTCGGGATGCTTCTTCGGGTTCTTCGTCGTCGTATACATATAGGAGCTCTCGGTGCTCCGGAGCTTGACCTGCACGCGTCCCTTCTTGGCCATGGTGTCGTCTCCCCGCCCTTACCAGGACGCCTTGCGAACGCCGGGGATCTTTCCCTCGAGCGCCTGTTCACGGAACGAGATACGCGAGAGGCCGAAGCGACGCACGTAGGCGCGTGCACGACCGGTCATCTGGCAGCGATTGCGGACACGGACGGGCGACGCGTTGCGCGGAATCGCCTGCATCTTCCGGATCGCATCGTCCTTCTCTTCCCGTGAGACGGTCTCGCTCCGGATGATCTTCTTCAGCTTGAGGCGTTGATCGTTGTACTTCGCCGCCAGCTTGATGCGCTTCAGGTTGCGCTGTACCGAACTCGTCTTGGCCATCTCGCTCGTTACTCCCGCGCGGAAAGTCGCGCCCCGGACACTCGTGGACCGGTGGGCAGTACCCCCGGTCCGGTTTCTCGTCAGCCGTCTAAAATGGGCGGGGAGCAGGATTTAGGGAAGGGGCTCCCCGGCTACCGCCGCAGCGCCCCGGTTCCGGCGCCATACCGGACGACGAACTGGTCGGCGTCGCCGAGGCTTTGGACCGGAAGCCCGGCAGTGCCGGGGTCGAGGTCGGCGAGGCCGAAGAAGCGCCCGACTCCCCAGACTGCCCCATCGGGAGCCACGGCGACCCCGCTGGCGATCGTGAAATTGGCATCGCCGGCGATCACCGCCCCGATGGGGGCGACCCAACGGAAAGCCCCGCCCTGATCGAGTGAGAGGAGGAAGCCGTCGGCCGCGCCGGCAGTCCCCAGTGAGCTGACCAGCCGGACCCCAGGGCCCGGATCGAAGTCGACGCCGTTCTGGAACCAGCCCGAGAGATAGAGGTTTCCTGCGCCGTCCCGCGCGAAGCCCTGGACTCCGTCACTCCCGCCCCCACCGAAACGCTGCGCCAGCCCCGACCAGATCCCATTGGCATCGTACCGGACCAGGAAGACATCAGTGAGGCCGAGTGAGGTCAGCAGCACATTGCTCGGGCCGGGATCGACGTCGGCAGTCTGCGAGAAGGTGCCGGTCACCAGGAGTGTCCCGTTCGGGTCGGCGACGATCCCGCCGGGACTGACCAGATCGGCACCGGTCCCGCCACCGCGAATCGCCCACTGCAGCCCCAACGCGGTCGCGAGTCGGGCGACAAAGTAGTCGTTCTCGCCGGCACTGACGAGCAGCACCGGCGCGAGCGTCGAGCCGAAGGTGGCGGTATTCCGGAAATCTCCACCCACGAGCAGGTCACCATCGCTGGTGCGCGCGATCGCCGCACCGACGTCGTCTTCGATGCCGCCGAATTGCACCGCCGACTTGAAGAGGCCATCGGCGCCATAGCGCGCAACGAAAGCATCGCTGCCCCCTCGGGACGTGAGTAGTGCCACGCCGCTTCCCGGGTTGAAGTCGACGCTTCCGCGGAACAAACCCGTCACCACCACATCGCCGTTGGGCTCGACCACCAGGTTACGGGCTTCATCGTCCTGTTCAGCGCCGATCCCGATCGCCCACTCACAGATCCCGAGCGCACTCACTCGCGCGACGAAGGCATCGCGACCGCCGGCGTTCGGCGTCACGCGCCCGCTGCACGCCATCCCGCCGCTCTGATAGCCAGCGACGTAGACCGCGCCACCCGGCGCGACCTTCACATCGTAGGGAATGTCGGCGCCGGCACCGCCGAGGGAGATCGCCCAGCTGAGCGAACCGTCGGTCCGGTACTTCGCCACGGCCACGTCCGAGGCGCCCAGCGAGATCTTCGCATTCGCGGCACTGCTCGGGTCGAAGTCGACACTCCCGCTAAAGGAGGAGGCGATCACGGCATTTCCGCTGGCGTCGGTGGCAACCGCCTTGGCAAAATCGGGCCCGAACGAACCAAGCCGGAACGGCAGCAGTGGGCCGGAGGGCGGCGGCGGCGGGGTGATCACGCCGACGGGATCGGGC
>JANLPG010000073.1:0-3784 GCA_031367105.1 Gemmatimonadota bacterium
GGTGAGATGCGGCGGGCCTGCCGCGACCCCGGCGGCAAGCGGCACCGCCGGGTGGAGTCGCGATCCGGCGTCATTCCACCGGCTGCGTCACGTAGCCATAGTGCGCCATCACCGAGTTGACCCGCATCAGCGTCTCATCGATCGCCGACCCGGCGTACTGCGTCGCGAGTTCCTGGAAGGAGCCCCCAAGGTCGCGGAAGCGCTCCGGTTCACCGGCCGCGATCCACTCCTCGAAGAGGAGTGCGGCCTTCACGGCGTCAGCGCGAAAGAGGGCCCAGGTGATTCCCGGCCCGACCCAGGGGATGATCTGCGCCACCACCACGAGATCATCGAAGGTCACATTGGGCAGGAAGCGGAGGATGTAGCGGTCGCAGTGGCGCGCGTTGTACTCGCCCGACGATTGCGCCGCGATCCAGCGGAGCCAGTACGGGCAGAGTCGCCGGCGCTGCAGGGTGGCTTCGAGCACCAGCCGGCGCGCGCGGGAGCTGCGGCCGAGCCGGGCGAGGGTGACCGCGGGACGGGTTCGCGCAACGGGGAGAGGACAGTAGCGGTAGCAGCGTTCCAGCACGTCGACCACGGAGAGTGGCACGGGCTCGTCGCCGAGGGAGGTGGTCACGCGGAGGGCGGTACCGCGATCGAGCTCGAGGCGGTAGTACGCGTCGGTTTCCGGCTGGTAGTAGATGCCTCCGAGCGAGGCGAACCAGTCGAGGAAGAGGGCATTGTCGAGATGCATTGCGGCCATCCTTTCGCGTTCGAGCCGTCTTGAGCGCGCATCCCCCGGAGTCGGGGAGCCACCGTGACGCTCGGGCGAGCGCTCGGTTGGCAGGTGGCGAACGTGCCACCATTCGTGATGCCCGGGCCGTCAAGACGGAAGCGGCCCGTGGGATGAGGTTAGTGGAGGGGTGGGGGGTTGGGAAGTGGCCACGCGAACACTTGCGAGAAGGGGTATCCGGCGCGACCCTTGATGAAGTAACCCGTACCGCCCGACTGTCACACCCGCCGGCGAGCTTCCCAGGCTGCCGGCGGCCCCCGCACTCTTCGGGACAGAGGCTAGCGATTACATGATGTCTGAGGTTACGCGAGAGCGGATGGATGAGCTCGTGCGGTTTATGCTGTCTTCGAGAATTCGGGGGCGGAGTTGAGGGGGGGAGGGTATTTGGGTAGATCGGATGTGGGATTGTGCAGCACAATTACGAGTTAGGCACCTAACTGTGCTACTTCTTTGGATTGGAGAGGGTGTGTGAGTGCGGCAATTCCCGAAGGTCCCCTCTGGAGCTGTCACCGAAAGGAATGAGTTCTATGCGTACTCGGTTGAGGCAGGCCTGTGTGTTTATGTGTGCCGGTATCCTTTGTGGGTCCATACTGGGATGCGCCGGAGGAGGCATAGAAGGGGAAGCGAAGGAGGTAGTGAAGCTTTAGTGTGAGGCTATGAAGCTCGAAAGCGCCGGCTCACCTAAGGCAGTAGAGGTCTCCAAGCAGCTCGAGTCGGTGAATAACGATCTTGAGGCAATGCTGAAGCAGGCCTCACAGGAAGAGAAGAAGCGGGTGTCGGACATAATGGACAAAGCCACTTGCTCATAAAAGCGAAACCATTAGGTCTCGCGAGCAGGGGGAAACGATTGGGCCGTTGCTGCGTTGGCATCGCTTGGAATGACGGCCTTGGTACAAATGCAGCACGGTGCCTAACCCGCACTAGCTGCCGCCGGCGCGCGAATGGTGCCGCTTCCCAGTGAGCGCGCCGCGGCAGTAGTGCAGAGTTGTTAGGTGGCTCTGTTGTATGACTCGCGATCGCAAGAACAGCGTACTAAGGGGAGGGACATATGCATTGCTCGAGGTGGATTGGAGCACTTTTCCTGATTGCCACCCTTTCCATTCCCGCCAGCGGTCAAGGACAGCCGTCGAAGCCCATAACCAATCAGGACGTGGTTGATATGGTCAAAGCGGGGCTCTCGGCGCAGGTAATCGCGACGAGCATCGAACACGCCAGCGCAACCCAGTTCGATGTGCAGCCCACAACGCTCGTGACGTTGAAGCGGGCGGGATTGCCCGACCAGGTGCTCGAAGCCATGGTTAAGGCCGCGAGTCCGGCGTCGAGCGGGGCTCGCGCTGCGCAGGCGGCCGAACCTGCGTCGGCAGGGCCTACCGAATCCGAGGTTCGATCCTGCGTTTCCAACCAGTCCGACCTGGGCAAGATTTACGGCACGATCATTCGGATGGAATTTGGCTCCCCAATGCAGAGTCAAGGCGGCACGGTAGAGATGCGATTGGGCGCCCCAAGCGGCACGAAGATCTATCCCGTTATGGTGCATTTTCACGAGTACCGTAAAGGCGTAGCGTGGCTGTACCGCGACCCGTTCGGCACAATAAGGTGCGTCCGTAATGGAGAGGTTGAATACCATCCACCGACCACGCCGGAGGAAATGAAAGCGGCCATCACGGATGGCGAAACCGTCCGTATGGCGGTGAGGATTATGAGCTTGCGGGCGCCATTGGCATTTGAAGCCGGGAGCCTGGCCGTGAGTAAGGGCGGTCTCCAACTGACGACTCCGATCCAGAACTTCAATTTTAGTGTCGTGGCGAGCGCGATCTACAATGTCGAGGTGGTGAACTGGCAGTTGCATCTGCACCTTGTCGTGCCGAATCCTCGAGGCGGCAGCAACGGCCTTCGTCAGGACGTCTATCTCTGGGATCCAGCCGTGGTGCCGAGGGCGGGTTCAGTGGATTGTGGCCAGTGCGGGGACGCTATGAACCTGCTTGCGACCCTCGTTCGCATGGTCAAGCCATGATGGCGGTGAGTCACGGGATCCCTCTCAGACCCGACAGGCCGGCGATGAACCGAGTTGCTGCTTGATGAACGCGACCTAACATGAACTTGCTGCGGGCGGTCGGATAGAGGGGATCGACTTCGCCGTGAGTGTGGGGCCCCGGTCGGGACCCTACGATTCTAGCTGGACCTCATTCCGGGGATAGGTCATCCCGTCAGCGGGCCCCGGTCGTCGACACGCGGCCGACCGCCAAGTGGCTTCCGCCGGGGCTTGGGCAACAAGGGGGCGATGTGCGCCCATTGGGCATCGGGGAGCAGCGGGGCCATCGTTCACTCCGCGCGAGGGGTGGCCCCACAAACGACTCGACGACAAACAGTTTTGAAACCACCTCTAGAACTCGTCCACCTTGAATACCTTGCCATCCTTGAACGTGACGACACGGGTTTTCATCTCCGCAATGTCGTACTGCCACTTCTCCGACGGGGGATCGCTCGACATATCGACCAGCTTCTGTTTCGGCTCGCCGAGAATCGCAAACACCGTCGTCTTGTCCATGCCTATCACCGCCTGCTTCTTCGCCGCAGCCTCGGCCCACTCCGGCGGGAGTGCCTGCTGGGCTGCGGCCAGTTTCAGCGCCTGGGTGTTCAGCAACGGCTCCAGCAACACCATCATCTTCGCCGGGTCGGCGAGTACATCACACCCGATTGCCTTGTTGAATCGCAGGTTGACGCGAGAACCACCGGAGGCCTTGCCGCTGACCGACCGCTCCTGCCGCTGTTTCTCGCTGGTCGTCAGGAAATCCCCGAATGTCCCGAATCCTCCACCGTTCAACTGGATCTCGAGGAGGTTGTCCTTCAGCTTCACCTGGGTGATCGTCACTGGGTCGTCGATGTCGATCCCACCGCCGCCGCGCTTGATTCGCCGGGAGGTCTCCTTGTGGTCCCATCCGCCGTCGAGGTCAAGGTCAATTCCGCTGGCGGACGCAGGAAAGGTGACCTTCGCACCAAGACGCTTGTTGA
>JANLPG010000120.1:0-86876 GCA_031367105.1 Gemmatimonadota bacterium
CCGGCTGTGAGGACGGCCTGGTGTACTCGGTAGCCATACATTCCCGGCCCACCGTACCGAGGCAATAGTGCCGGGTGGATATTGATGATCCGCCCCGGCATCGCCCGCACCAGATCGGCCGGTACCAGCTTGAGGTAACCAGCGAGTACCAGCAGTTCCACCTGGGCGAGGTGGAGCACCGACAGCCACTCCTCGGCATCCCGATGATCCCGCAATTGGTGCGTCGCGACACCCCTCGCCGCCGCAAGCGCAAGGGCCGGGGCGCTTCGGTCGCTGAGCACCAGGACGACCTCGGCCACGGGGTCGGCGGCGAGGGCTTCCACCAGGGCGAGAAGATTGCTGCCACGACCAGAGACGGCGACGGCGACACGGTAGGCCACAGCCCCGAAATCTAATCCCCCGTCCGGTCGCCGGAGCGCTCAGTCGCTGATCGCGGTCTCGGCCCACCGGAGCAGCTGGCTGGTCCGTGGCACGCCCAGGCGAATGCGCAGGACGTTGATGTGGTATTCGACGGTCTTGGTGGCGATGCCGAGTTCATCGGCGATCTGTCGGTAGGTATGCCCGGCTCGGAGCAGTCGCAGGATGCGGAGCTGACGCTCGGACACCTGGATCGCATCGGCACCGGGGAGCGTGGGGTCGACGCCCGGCTGGGGTGCCTGTTGCCGGATGAGCGGAGTGACGTAGGTCCGGCCGGCAAGCGCCTCCTCGATGGCGACACGCAATTCCGAGGCGGCCGACTGCTTCACCACATAGCCCCAGGCGCCCGCACGCAGGGCAGCGTCGACCAGCACGGGCTCGACGTGCGCCGTGAGAATGACGAACCGGGTTGCGGGATATGTCCGCACCAGCCCCGGGAGGACGCGGAGCGAGCTCTCTTCGCCGAAGGAGAGGTCGAGCACGACGACGTCGGGGGCACGAGTACGGAGCGAGTCATCGAGTTGCTCGAGGGTGACGACGCTCCCTACGATGCTGAACCATCGCTCCAGCGAGGTGGAAAGTGCCTCGGCCACGACGGGATGATCGTCGGCGATGAGCAGGGTAGGGCGGTTGGGCATCAGACGTGCTCCGTCGGCAGGAATGCCACGACCCGGGTGCCGCGACCGGGCGACGCTTCGAACAGGACGGCCCCGCCGAGCGCCGTCAGCCGCTCTCGCATCGAGGTGAGCCCGATGCCGGGGCCGGCGTCGGCCTCATCCGGATCGAAGCCGCGTCCCGCGTCCTCGATGGTGAGCCGGATGGTACCCTCGGTCCGGCTGAGCGTCATATCCGCCCGTCCCACTCCGGCGTGGCGCGCGGCGTTGCTGAGCGCTTCCTGCGCGACACGGTAGAGCGCCAGGCGGCGCTTCGGGGTGAGACCAGTCTCGTCTGGTGCGCCTGAAAAGTGGACCTCCAGCGTCTCCCGTTCCTCCATCGAGTCCGCCAGTTCGCGCAACGCCTCGTGCAAGCCGACGTGGTCGACCACCGAGGGGTGCATCCCGCGCGCGAGCCCTCGCAAGTCATCGGCAAGGCGGTCGAGTCGCGGGGCGACCGCGGTCGCCCGGATGACTTCGCCGGTGCGGAGGTCCGCGGCAAGAGCGAGGAGTCGCTGCACCACATCGTCGTGCAATTCGCGGGCAATGGCGGAGCGTTCCTCATCCTGCACCGCGAGCAAGCGACCCGCAAACTGCTTGCGTGCGCGGAGAAAGCGGCGCTGTTGCAGAATGGTGGAACCGATCAACGCGGCGGTCAGGATCATTCCGACAAGGGCAAAGGTGACGATGAGTGCGACGAGCGGCGTCTGTTGCGGGGCCGCCGCAGTCGACTGCGAGAACACGAGGAGCATCCCGAATGCCGTCATACCGGCAGCTCCCGCACGTCACGACGCACCGGTGGCAGCGCAATTGAATGGAGCAGCGCCGCGTAGCCCAGCAGCGCGACGACGTTGCGGGCGCCCAACAGCGCGTCGAGAATCGGCTCGCCGCGGAAGATCGTGATCACTGGGTGGATCATCGCCGTCGGGGCGGCAAATGCAAGGAATCCCATTCCCACCACCGATGCCGAGTCAGAGAGGAGGTATCCCTGCGCCCGGCGGAGGGAGGTTTGCAACGTGAACGCCGCCCCTCCCGTGATGAGCACGTGATGGATCGGTCCGGTCACAATCGAGTAGGTGCCCAGGTCTTCGATCGTGAGGGTGAGGAGCGCCCAGACCACCGCATAGAGTGCGCCGGCGATCCGGAATGCATCGCGTCGGCGGCGGGTCGTCTGCAGCGCAGCCATCGCCCCCATCGCGAAGAGGGCGCTGAGTGGGAGGTAGAGTTGCAGCAGGGCGTGAGCATACTCGGGGTTATCCATCAGGAGCCAGGTGCCCGCAGCGGCAATGACGCTGCTCCCTGCCCACGCCGTCAGCAGGCGTCTCGACCGGTCGAGCAAATCCCACCGCAGCAACCCGAAACCGAACAGCGCCAGTTCCATCAGATTGGTGAGCAGGTCGGTGGCGACCCGGAATGGGATCACGCCAGCCGCTCCGCGCTCGGAACGTGGAGCATAAACGCCCACAGCATCGGCACCATCGCGGCAAGGACGACCACGTCGCGCCAGAGCAGCATTGTCGCCACCGACACGACACGGGTTGGCTCATACGTCGCGGCGTATGGGGCCACGATTCCCGTCGCCAGATAGAGGACGAAGAATGCGGCGGCGATCAGGGTGCCGCGGTCTTCGCTCGCTGGCCAGCGCCGGAGCTTCCGGTTCTTCCCGACCGTTACCGCCGCGATGACGGCGATCAGGAGTGCCCGTAGCGGCGCGGTCCATCGGGAGTATTCGTGCAGCTCCTCGAAGAGCGGCGTGATGATTGCCCAGGCGATCACGTAGCCGAGCCCGGCGAAACGGACGGCGTCGGCGGTATGCCGGGTACTCTGATAGGTGGCCAGGGCACAGGCGGCGAGGAGGGCGCTGAACGGCATATAGAAATGCGCGACCACGAGCCGGTCGGTCGGGAGGATGAGGCTGGCCTGCAGCAGTCGGGCAATCAATCCGAGGACGGCCCACCCCCAGGTGTACCGGCAGCCGGGGTCAAGCCGTCGCCAGCGGACCAGTCCGAACAGGACCAGCAGGATGTGGGCGGTAATCAGCAGCCAGCCGAGCATTTGGCTCGCCGTCATCCCATCGCCTCCTATGAGCGCACTGCCTCTCGAAGGTGCGCGACGGCGGCCGAGAGATCGGCCGCGATGTGGGCGTCCATCCGTGCTGCCTCGGTGAGGTGGCGCGTCCCGACGCCGGTTTCCACCAGCACCGCCCGGCCGCCCAGCAGCATCGCCGGGAGCAGGTCCCCGGGGCGGTCGCCGATGAACCAGCTGCGGGAGAAGTCCAGATCGAGTCGAGCGGCTGCTTCACGATACAGCGCCGTCCCCGGCTTGCGACACTGGCAGCCTCCGTCGGCGGTGTGGGGGCAGTGGAGCACGAGGTCGAGAACGACGCCTTCGGCGTGGAGCTGTCGTTCGACTTCCTGCTGGACAGCGGAGAAGTCGGCGCTGGAGTATAGCCCGCGACCGATTCCCGACTGGTTGGTGATTACCACCAGCGCAAAGCCATCGACGGCCAGCCGGCGCAATGCCTCCGGGATCCCGGGCAAGAGGTGCACGCCGGTCGGATCACGCAGGTAGCCGGGGTCATCGATCAGGGTCCCGTCACGATCGAGGAAGACGGCTGGGCGGATCACGGCTTCGCCTTCAGTGCATCAGCGGGCGACTTCGGCTTCGGCGGTGGGGGCGGCTTCGGCAGCACCAGCTTGCGGGTGACCGATCCCACGGAACCTCCGGCCGAGCGCACTCCACGCACTTCGATCCAGTAGGAATGTCCGGGCTGCGTCGCGCCGCGGGTGCGGATCACCAACTGGCTTCCCAGAGTCAGGCGCTTGTCAAGCGGTTCATCCTTGGGGAGGGTGTCTCGTGAAGCCTTCGGCGCGACCACGGGAACTCGCGCCTGGTTCGATGCCGCGGCGTCGCGCCGCGAGGTATCGGGCCTGACGGTATCCGGTCGCGCGGCTGCGGTGGCCCGGGCCGCCTCATCGCGCGCGCGGTAGGTCGAGTCGTGGCTGGCCCGAGGGAGGGCGGAGATGGGGCCCAGCGAGGCAGAGTCGCGCCCGGCCGCAGCGGAATCGGGGATCAGAAGCACCCGGATACTGTCGGCGGGAATCGCCAGGAGCGGATCAATCGGCTGAGCAAAGGTCAGCGTGATATTGACCGAATCGCTGCGCACGGCATCGGTCAATCGCGGCGGCAGGGTGTCGCGGAGGAACGCCCAGACCTCGCCCACTCGCGACGAGGTTGCGCCGACGCGAACTGAATCCCACGCTTCCTTGGCATCACGAGTCGAGTTGCGATTTATATCCGCGGTCACCGTGACCAGGAACTCGCCCGTGGGAAGGGGGCCGATCCGGAAGGTACCGGTCGAGTCGGCCACGGAGCGGTACACCAGCGAGTCAGGGAGGAGCATCGCCTCGACCAGTGCGCTGGGGATGAAACGCCGGGAGGCCCAATCGACAGCCCGCCCCTCGATCGACCGGGTCGGCAGCGTCCCGCCCGTGGCAAAAGTGATCACGTGCGACACCTTCACCGTATTGCGGCCGCCAT
Organism: Gemmatimonadota bacterium; assembly: GCA_031367105.1. Lineage (GTDB taxonomy): Bacteria > Gemmatimonadota > Gemmatimonadetes > Gemmatimonadales > GWC2-71-9 > Palsa-1233. Next base: position 4,611 of record JANLPG010000120.1, read on the forward strand.
CGGAGAGGTCCCGCAGCCCGGGCGCCAGCTCGATCCGGTAGACCGTGTTCGGGCGCCAGCCGTCGCGCGGCCGCACCGAAATCCTGCTCCGATGCCACTCAACGCGTGGGACTTCGTGCGGCTTCGAGGGCGAGAGCAGCACCAGTCGCTCGAGGTCACCGGTGCCGAGTCCGAAGTTGGGTTGGCTCCCCTCGCTGACGGTCTCGTCGAACTTGAAGTTGACCCACCCCTTGAAGTCGGCGAGAACGACCGTGGATTCCGGGTAGGTCGAAAGCAGCACCGGCGCCCGGAAGTCGGGCGGGCCGCCAGGGGGATTACCCATCCGCGCGCAACCGGCGAGGAGGATGAGCGCGAAGGTCGGCCGCCTCAGTCGGGGCATCCCAGCGCCTTGCGCTGCTCTCGCAATGTGGCCGCCTGCGCCCGCCACCCTTCGAGCTTTTCGCGTTCCTTCGCGATGATCGCGGGCGGCGCACGGCCAACAAAATTCTCGTTGCCGAGCTTGAGCTCCTGATTCCTCACCAGTTGCTCGAGTTTGTCCGCCTCATTGCCAAGCCGCACGCACTCTTTCTCGAGATCGACCAGATCACCCAGTGGTACGATGATCATGGTCTGATCCTCCAACACCATCGCGCCGCCGGCTTCGCTTGGCGCGAGGCCCACGTCCAGCTGCGCGATTTTCGCGAGCCGTCTGATGGCATCGCTGTCGGCTGCGATGGCACGGCGCACGGCATCGCTCGGATCGGCGACGGTCACATTGACGGTGGCACCCGGTGACACGCCATACTCGGCCCGCAACATCCGCACGGCCCCGACCACCGCTTGCAGCGCACCGAAATCGATCAGGGCCGCGGGATCCTGACGACCATCCGCAGCCACCGGCCACGGTGCCACGCTGATCGAAGCCGCTTCGGCCGACCCGGGGAGTCGCTTCCACAGCGTCTCGGTGACGAACGGCATCACCGGGTGCAGCAGCCGCAGCGCGACGTTGAAGACGTGGGCCGCCACAGCGCGGGCGGTTTCGCCGCCGGGGTGGTTGCCATAGAGACGCGGCTTCACCTGTTCGAGGTACCAGTCAGCCAGGTCGCTCCAGAGGAAGTGGTACACCGCTGCTGCCGCATCGTTTAACCGGAAGCGTTCGTAGTGGAGGGTTGCCGTCGTGATGGTCTCCTGGGCACGGGCGAGGATCCAGCGATCTGCCAGGGTCAGCTCGCGCTCCGGCACGTCGCCAACAGGCACCGCACCAGCCTCGAGGTGGCCAAGCAGAAAACGCCCGATGTTCCAGAGCTTGTTGGCGAAGTTGCGCCCCGGTGCAAAGGATGCCTCGAGATCCGCCGGGTCGAGAATCAGGTCGGTGCCGACCGCCATTCCGCTCACCATGGTATAGCGCAGTGCGTCGGCGCCGAAGCGATCAATCACTTCGAGGGGATCGATGCCGTTGCCGAGGGATTTCGACATCTTGCGGTGCTGGGTATCTCGCACCGTGCCGTGCAAGTAGACGGTGCCGAACGGCACTTCGCCCTGGAACTCGAGGCCGGCCATAATCATCCGGGCCACCCAGAAGAAGAGGATCTCCGGGGCGGTCACCAGCGTGGTGCCGGGGTAGAAGGCCTTCAAGTCGGCGGTGTTGTCCGGCCACCCCAGTGACGAGAAGGGCACCAGCCAGGAGGAGAACCAGGTGTCGAGCACATCCTCATCCTGCACGACCGTCCCGCCGCAGGCCGTGCACCGGGTCGGCACATCGCGAGCGACGATGGTGGTGGTGCAGCCGTCCGTCTGGCAGGACCAGACCGGAATCCGGTGCCCCCACCACAACTGCCGCGAGATACACCAGTCGCGGATGTTTTCCAGCCACATCGCGTAGTTGTCGCCTTGCCGCTCCGGGATGAAGCTGATCCGGCCCTCGCGGTACGCCGCCAGGGCGGGTGTCGCAAGCGGTTGCATCTTCACAAACCATTGATCCGAGAGTCGCGGCTCCACGACGGTGCCACAGCGGTAGCAGTGCCCCACTGCGTGACGGTGGGGTTCGAGCTTCTCCAGCAAGCCGGCCGCCGTGAACTCGGCCACGATGCGCTTGCGGGCCTCGAAGCGGTCGAGGCCGCGAAATCGCTCTGGTGCGTTGTCATTGATGTGCGCATCCGGTGTCAGGATGTCGATCTGCTCGAGCTCGTGCCGCTTTCCGATTTCGAAGTCGGTCTGGTCGTGCGCCGGGGTCACCTTGACGGCGCCGGAGCCGAACGCCGGGTCGACGGCATCATCGCCGATGATCGGGATGAGGCGGTCGATCAGTGGCAGTCGCAAGTGCTTGCCGATCAGCAGGGCATAGCGGGGGTCATCGGGATGCACGGCCACAGCCGAATCACCGAGCATCGTCTCGGGGCGCGTCGTCGCGACCACAAGGGAGCCGCTGCCGTCGGCGAGGGGGTAACGGAGGTGCCAGATCTGCCCGTCGGTCTCCTCCTTCTCGGCTTCTTCGTTGGAGAGCGCGGTCAGGCAGCGCGGGCACCAGTTGATGATGTACTTGCCGCGGTAGATCAGCTCCTGTTCATAGAGCCGCACGAATACTTCGCGCACGGCGCGTGAAAGCCCTTCGTCGAGCGTGAAGTAGGTGCGCGACCAGTCGCAACTGGCGCCCAGCGCCTTCAGCTGGTCGAGAATCTGGCCCCCGGTGGTGTTCACGAACTCCCACACCCGCGCGACGAATGCGTCCCGGCCGACGTCGAATCGGGTGAGCCCTTCTTTCGCGAGAAGTTTCTCCACCACGTTCTGCGTCGCAATTCCGGCGTGATCGGTCCCTGGCAGCCAGAGCGTCCGCCGACCGCGCATCCGCTCGAAGCGGATCAGGACATCCTGAATCGTGTTGTTGAGTCCGTGGCCGACGTGCAGCACCGCGGTCACATTCGGCGGCGGGATCTGGATGACGTACGGCTCGCCCTCGCCGTGCGCGTCGGCGTGGTAGAACCCGCGCTCTTGCCACCAGGCATAGAGCGGCGCCTCGATCGCCGACGGATCGTACTGGGGAGCGAGCGGCGCGGTCACGCCGGCAACGCGTCGGAGTCGTCGATCAGGTCGAACGCCAGGTCATCCTCGCCGCGCACCAGGATGCAATCGATCACCTCGGCCGGGCGCACGGCCTCGCCCACCAGACGCAGTGCGCGGAGACGCGACCGACGATCGGGCACCCAACCGTGAATCTCGAGCGCAAAGCGGCGCACCGGCACCACGTCGAGATGGCATTCCCGAAGGAAGAGATCGTTCTCGAGCGTGGAGAGGGCCTCGTGCACGAGTTCGGCGACCGAACCTCTTAAGGGCGCCGGCCGGACGGTGCCTCGAAGCGCGCGAGTCGCGGTCCCCCCGAAGAGCTGCCCCAGCAGAAAACCGAGGGTGGCGCCGGCCGCCAAGCCGAAGGTGACGGCCCCGATGGTGGCTGGGGCCGAGGGGGTCGGGCGGCGGTGTTGTAGAGCAAGACGTGGCATAGTGATAAACTACAAGACTCGGTCGGCCCGGCCTATGCCCGCGGTCCGCCCTCCAGGACCCCGAATGTGAGGCAGGTCAACGCTATGGCGATCACGACGGACGGCGCGATTCGTGTCACTCTCCCCGACGGGTCGGTTCGCGAGCTGGCGACCGGCACTACCGGGGCGGAGCTCGCCGCCCAGATCGGCGCCGGCCTGGCGCGCGCCGCCGTCGCGATCCGGGTCGATGGTGTCGTCCACGACCTCGGACGCGCCCTCCCTGATGGGGCAGCGGTGTCGATTCTCACGGAGCGGGATGCTGACGCGTTGCCGATCCTGCGCCATTCGGCTGCCCACATTCTCGCCACGGCAGTGCGCGAACTCTTCCCGGAGGCCGGGATCGGGTTCGGCCCGTCGATTGACGAGGGGTTCTACTACGACTTCGCGGTGCCCCGTCCCTTCACGCCCGAAGACCTCGAAGCGATCGAACAGCGGATGGGGGTCGTGGTGGAGTCTGACTATCCCTTCACACGGGAAGTGGTGTCGCGGGAGGAGGCCAACAAGCGCTTTGCCGACGATCCGCTCAAGCTCGAACGCATCTCCGAACTCGGAGCCGACGAGACCATCACCGTGTATACCGATGGCCCATTCGTCGACCTCTGCCGGGGTCCCCACGTGCCGAGCACCGCCAAGTTGAAGCACTTCAAGCTGCTGTCGGGTGCCGGGGCGTACTGGCGCGGTGATTCGGATCGGCAGATGCTGCAACGCATCTACGGCACCGCCTTCTTCAAGAAGGACGAGCTCACGCAGCATATTTTTCGACTCGATGAGGCGAAAAAGCGCGACCATCGGGTCCTTGGGAAGCAGATGGATTTGTTCATGTTCCATCCGTTCGCGCCGGGCGCCGCCTTCTGGACCGACCGCGGCAGTGCCGTGATGAATGAGCTCATTCGGTTTATGCGCGAGTTGCAGCGCGACGGCTATCAGGAGGTGCGCACGCCGCTGCTCTTCAACAAGGGGCTCTGGGAATTGTCGGGACACTGGGGGAAGTACAAGGAGAATATGTTCCTGGTGCTCGACAACGAGACGGGAGAGCACGACTTCTCGCTGAAGCCGATGAACTGCCCCTCGCACTACCTGATGTATCAGGCAAAAAAACATTCGTATCGGGAGTTGCCGCTGCGTTTTTCGACGTACGATGTGCTGCACCGGAACGAAGTGTCCGGTGCACTGTCGGGCCTCACACGCGTCCGCCAGTTCCAGCAGGATGACTGCCACATCTTTCTGCTGGAGCGGCAGATCCAGGCCGAGGTGCACCGGCTGGTGCAGTTCATCATGAAGTACTACGAGACCTTCGGCCTCAAGGCGACGCTCAAGTTCGCAACGCGGCCGGAGCAGCGGATCGGCACCGATCAGATGTGGGATGAGGCGGAGCGCTCCCTGCGACACGCCCTCGAGGCCACCGGTATGCCGTATGAGCTGAAGCCTGGTGATGGCGCCTTTTACGGTCCCAAGATCGACTTCGATGTCGAGGACGCCATCGGGCGGAAGTGGCAGCTGGGCACCATTCAGCTGGACTATGCCGCGCCGGAGCGGTTCGACCTCACCTATGTGGGCGACGACAACTCCGAGCATCGACCGGTGATCATCCACCGCGCCGTGAACGGGTCGTTCGAGCGCTTCATCGCCATCCTGATCGAGCACTTCGCGGGCGCGTTCCCGCTCTGGCTGGCACCGGAGCAGGTGCGGATCATCCCGATCAGCGACACGCAACAGGAGGCGGCCGAGGCCGCGACGTCGCAGTTGCGCAATCTGGGAATCCGGGCGCACCTTGATGATCGTCACGAGACACTCAACTACCGCATCCGCGAAGGGGAGCTTGCCAAAGTGCCCTATATGGCCGTCATCGGACAACGCGAAGCCGATGGCGCGAGTCTCGCTGTTCGCGTGCGCGGGGCGGGGAAGAAGCAGGAGGTCGTCTCGGTCGACGACTTTGCGGCGCGCCTGGCCGACCAGGTACGGAGCCGGGCGCTGGTTCCGTGAGCGGCCCTCGCCTCGAACGCATCATCGGCGTTCGGGCGCTCGCCCTGATGCTCGTGAGTGTGACGGTGGGAGCCGGCATCTTCGGATTGCCGGCTCTCGCTGCTCGTGAGCTGGGCGCGGCGGCCGTCCTGGCGTACCTCGTCTGCGCCGTGGTGATGGGGCTGGTCGGGCTCTCGCTGGCCGAGGCGGGGAGCAGGGTGCCGAGCACCGGCGGGCTCTATGCAATGGCGACCGCAGCGTATGGGCCGTTCGCAGGCGCATTCGTGGGGATGCTGCTCTTTACCGCGAACGGCGCCTTTGCCGATGCGGCCGTCGGTGCACTCTTCGCTGATACTATGGCCCAACTGTTTCCGGCTCTCGGGGGCACGATCCCGAGGATCGCGCTCCTCCTGGTGGTCTACACCGCCGGCGCCTGGCTCAATGTGCGCGGGGTCCGCGGCGGCGTCGTGGCAGTGCAGATCACCACGGTGATGAAGCTGCTCCCGCTGGTGGCGCTCATCGCGGCCGGTGTCTTCTACGTGAAGAGCGAAAATCTGCAGTGGGCAGGGGTGCCGAGCCTCGGCGCCGTGGCTCGAACGTCGGTGTTGCTGATCTTCGCCTTTGTGGGTGTCGAAGGGGCGCTAAACGTTGCGGGTGAAGTCGTGCAGCCTTCGCGCACCATCCCGCGCGGTATTTTCTTCGGCATCCTTGGTGTCACGGTGCTCTACCTCGGGCTGCAGTTCGTCGCGCAAGGTGTGCTTGGCGCGGGCCTCGCAACCACCACCGGTTCGCCGTTGGCCGCGACCGCTCAGGTGGCGTTTGGTGGTATCGGTGGCACGCTGGTGCTCGTGGCCATCGCTTTCGCCACGGGCGGCTTCATCTTCGCCGACCTGCTGTCCCAGCCACGGGTGGTGCTCGCCCTGGGGGAAGACGGACTCCTCCCCGCCTCCGTGGGAAGGATCGATCCGGTCCGCCGGACCCCGGCCACCGCGATCATCTGGTATGCCGTGCTCTCGGCGGCGTTGGCGATGTCGGGGACCTTCTCCGTCCTCGCGATCGTCGCGGCATCGGGGACGCTGATGAGCTATCTGATCTGCTCCGTCGGGGTAATTCGCCTGCGGCAGAAGGGAATCCGGTCGGAGGAGGAGCCATTCGTCCTGCCCGGTGGACCGACCATCCCGCTCCTCACCGGGGCAGCGATCATCGCGCTGCTTGGTTCGCTCGCGAAGGTGGAACTCCTTGCCCTTGGGGGAGTTGTGGTGGTCTGTGCGGTGCCGTATTTCATCCGGCAGCGGCGCCTCGGTAACTGAACTGATGCCGTCGCCGCGCGGGAGTGTCTATCTTTGCAGCGGGTTCACTCCATCAGGAATGGCACCATGTCCGACCAGAATACTCCAGTCATTCTCAGCGCCTGCCGCACCCCGATCGGCAAATACCTCGGCGCTTTGTCCTCGCTTCCGGCCACGCGCCTCGGCTCTATCGCTATCGCTGAAGCAGTCCACCGCGCCGGCATTGATCCGGCGCTGATCGACGAAGTCATCATGGGTCACGTTGTGCAGGGCGGCACCGGTCAGGCACCGGCGCGCCAGGCGATGATCCACGCGGGACTGCCGGGGACGATTCCCGCGCTCACCATCAACAAAGTCTGTGGCTCGGGACTCAAGGCCGTGATGCTCGCTGCTCAGGCGATCAAGGCCGGGGACTCGCAGTGCATCGTGGCGGGCGGGATGGAGTCGATGTCCGGCGCGGCGCACTACGTCTATGGCTACCGCAACGGTATCAAGGCGGGCAACCAGACGATCGTCGACGGAATGATCCACGATGGGCTCTGGGACTCGTTCGGCAACAATCATATGGGCGACTACGCTGAGTACACGGCCGAGAAGGCTGGTGTGACGCGCTCGGAGCAGGACGCCTTTGCGTTCCGATCGCATCAGCGGGCGGTGGCAGCGCAGGCTGCGGGGAAGTTCGCGCCCGAGATCGTGTCGGTGGAGATCGCCGATCGGAAGGGGCCAATCAGAGTGAGCGCCGATGAATCGCCCCGCGCCGACACCACGCTCGAGACGCTCGCGAAACTCCGCCCGGTCTTCCGCAAGGACGGCACCGTGACCGCGGGCAATGCCCCCGGCCTCAACGACGGCGGCGCCGGACTGGTGGTGGCTTCGCTGGCATTCGCGAAGGCCCATAACATCGCCCCGCTCGGCCGGATTACCGGATACGCCACGGGTGGTGGCGAACCGAAGGACCTCTTCTTCGCGCCGATCCTTGCGGTACAGAATCTGATGCACAAGCACGGCACGACAATCAACGACTACGACCTCATCGAGGCCAACGAGGCCTTTGCCGTGCAGGCGATTGCCAACGGCCGCGCGCTCGGTTGGGACGACACACGAGTCAACGTGAACGGTGGCGCGATCGCACTGGGCCACCCGATCGGTGCCTCTGGTGCGCGAGTGCTGGCGACGCTGCTCTACGCGATGAAGGACCACGGCGCTCGGACAGGACTGGCGACACTCTGTCTCGGCGGCGGGAATGCGGTGGCGCTGAGCGTGGAGAGCAGCTGAAAGGATGATGGATGATGGAGGATGGATGGTGGATGATGGGGCATCGATGGGAGCATCCATGATCCATGATCCATCATCCACCATCCACCATCCCAACACTGAACGCACTGCAAGTTGAGATCTTATGCAAAATGTCGCAGTCGTCGGTTCTGGTACCATGGGCAACGGCATCGCCCACGTCTTCGCGCAGCACGGCCACGAGGTCGCGCTGATTGATGTGAGTGAAGCGGCGCTTGCGAAAGCCCTCGCCACCATTACCGCGAACCTCGAACGGCAGGTGAAGAAGGGAACACTCGCCACCGAGGCGGTTGCCGAAGTCGTCGGGCGGATCCGCACCAGCAGCGACCTCGGCGCGGCGAAGGATGCCGGGCTGGTGGTCGAGGCGGCGAGTGAGAACCCCGCGATCAAGTTCGATCTCTTCACCCGGCTCGACGCCATCTGCGGACCCGACGCCATCCTCGCGAGCAACACCTCGTCGATCTCCATTACCGAGATCGCCTCAAGGACGAACCGCCCGGCACAAGTCATCGGGATGCACTTCATGAATCCGGTGCCGGTGATGCAGCTGGTCGAGATCATCCGGGGGCACGCGACAAGTGACGCTACCACCCGGACGGTGGTCGAACTCTCGACCGCACTTGGAAAGACCCCGGTCGAAGTCAATGACTACCCTGGCTTCGTCAGTAATCGGGTGCTCCTGCCAATGATCAATGAGGCGATCTTCTGCGTGATGGAGGGCGTCGCCAAGCCTGAGGCGATCGACACGGTGATGAAGCTGGGTATGGCCCATCCGATGGGACCGCTGCAGCTCGCCGATTTCATCGGGCTGGATGTCTGCCTCGCGATCCTGAACGTGCTCCACGAAGGATTGGGTGAGAGCAAGTACCGCCCCTGCCCGCTGCTGAAGAAGATGGTGGCGGCGGGCTATCTTGGCCGGAAGAGCGGCCGCGGCTTCTACGACTACGGGAAGGCCTGATGGACGTCTTCGACGAAATGAAGAAGTGGGGACACGAGCAGCTGCTGTTCTCCCACGAACCCTCCTGCGGTTATTTCGGCATCATTGCCATCCACGATACTACGCTCGGGCCGGCGCTCGGCGGGACGCGGGTGTGGCAGTATGCCGACAACGAGGCGGCCATCAAGGACGCGTTGCGGCTGTCCCGCGGAATGACCTACAAGTCGGCCGTGGCCGGCCTCAACCTCGGCGGCGGCAAGGCGGTCATCATTGCCGACCCGAAGCGCGCCGATCGGGAATCGCTCTTCCGCGCCCACGGCCGCTTTGTGGAAACCCTGGGCGGACGCTACATCACGGCGGAAGACGTCGGTACTTCGCCCACCGATATGGAGTTCATCAAACGCGAGACCAAGCACGTCGCCGGTCTGCTGAACCTCTCGGGCGATCCGTCGCCGGTAACCAGCTACGGCGTGTATATGGGGATGAAGGCGGCCGCGAAGTCGCGCTGGGGGAAGGATTCCCTCGCCGGCAAGACGATCGCAGTCCAGGGCTGCGGCAAGGTCGCATACTATCTGATGACGCACCTCAAGCAGGAAGGCGCCAAGCTGATCGTCACCGATATCGATCAGGAGAAGGTGAAGCGCGTCGTGGACGAGCTCGGAGCGACGGCCGTCTCTCCCGAAGCGATCTATGATGCCAAGGCAGAGATCTTCGCGCCGTGCGCCCTCGGTGGCATCATCAATGACGACACCCTCCCGCGCCTCAAGGTCGAGATCATTGCTGGTGGCGCCAACAATCAGCTCGGCGAAGAACGGCACGGCATCGAGCTGGAGAAGCGCGGAATGCTCTATGCCCCTGACTATGTCATCAACGGCGGCGGCGTCATCAACGTGTATGGTGAGTTGCAGGGCTGGACAATGGAGCGCGCCAAGCGGAAGGCCCAGGAAATCTACGACACGATGCTCCGCGTCTTCGCCATTGCCAGCCGCGACAAGATCCCGACCTACGAGGCGGCGGATCGTCTCGCCGAGGAGCGGCTCAAGTCGGTGGCAGCGCTGAAGCAGATGTGGGTCGCCGGAGATAGATAGCGACTGGCGACTGTAGACCAGGTCCGGGCCCGTAGGGCTGTCATCCTGAGCGAAGCGAGCCGCAGGCGAGCGCAGTCGAAGGAGCTTCGGGCTTCCCGACTGCGGTGAACCGCGCTTCTGCGTCGGCGACACCGAGGATCCTTCACTTCGCTCAGGATGAGACGCCTCAGGAGAACTCCGATGCGACTACTCGTTGCTGCCATCTTCCTCACCACCCCTCTCGCCGCCCAGGCGCCAACCGCCCCGCCGGTCACCGCTCTGCGCGCCGCCCGGATGCTCGATGTTCGGAGCGGCGCGATGGTCTCCGACGCAGTGGTGCTGATCTCCGGCGAACGAATCATTGACGCGGGAAAGGGGCTCGCCATACCGACCGGCGCGAAGGTCATCGACCTCGGCAACGTGACGCTGCTGCCGGGCCTCATCGACGTTCACACGCACCTGCTGCAGAACTACGACGGAAACCTGGAGGGCGACGATCCCAATATGCTCCTCACCGTGGCGGCGATGGGGACCACGCGGCGCGTGCTGCTCGGGGCGGCGATGGGTCGCGAGGACCTTGAGGCCGGCATCACGACCGTGCGCGACGTCGGCAACTCGGGGTGGGGCGGCGATGTCGCCTTGCGTGATGCGATCGATGCTGGCTGGGTTCCCGGCCCGCGGATCGTGGCATCGACGCGTGCGCTCTCGGCTGCAGGGGGGCAGTTCGGGTCCGTGGCGCCCGAAGTGCAGTCGCTGATCGCGAACGAATACGCCGTTATCAGCGGCGTCGAAGAGACGCGGCGTGCCGTGCGCCAGGCGTTCTACGACGGCGCCGACGTCATCAAGGTGATCGTCAACACCGGCCCACGCGTGGTGTCGCTCGACGAACTCAAGGTTATGGTCGACGAGGCGAAGCTGGTAGGAAAAAAGGTGGCCGCGCACGCCATCGGCGCCCACGCCACTGCCATCGCCGCACAGGCTGGTGTTGCCTCGATTGAGCACGCCTACACTATTCCCGACAGCGTGCTGCAGATGATGAAGGCGAAGGGGATCTTCCTGGTCCCCACCGATTACATGCCCGAGTTCTACCTCGGCGTCGGCCAACCGGCTGCGACTCCCGCAGCGGCGAAGCAGCGCGAGGCGGGGGTCAATGGGTTCACCCGGGGAAGCCGCGAACGCCTTTGCCGAGCCATCGCGCAGGGCGTGCGCGTCGCCTTCGGCTCCGATGAGTACTACCAGCTGCCGGGACTCACGCGCGGCCAGGCCACACTGCGCTCGCTGCGGGCCTACTCCGACGCCGGTATGACTCCCATCCAGGTGATTCGCGCTGCCACGACCGAAGCCGCCGAGCTGCTTGGTTGGGCCGGCCGCGTCGGTGCCATCGAGAAGCTCAAGTGGGCGGATATCATTGCCGTGCCCGGGAATCCGCTGGAGGATATCCGGGTGCTGGAGCAGGTGAGCTTTGTGATGAAAGGCGGAAAGGTCGTCCGCCAATAGCCCCCCTGTTTATCTTCCCGTATGCCAGAAAAGATCCCCATCGGAGCCGATCACGCCGGTTTCGAAATGAAGGAAATGCTCGCGGACGAGCTCCGCACCCTCGGCTACGACGTCGAGGATGTCGGGACGTACTCCACCGAGTCGACTGACTACGCCGACTTCGCCCATCCGGTGGCGCGGGAGATCGAGAGTGGCGAGGCCAAGCGCGGGATCCTGCTCTGCGGTACCGGGCTGGGGATGTCGTACGCTGCCAACCGGCACCACGGAGTCCGCGCGGCGGTGGTATGGAACGCCGAAGTGGCGAAGCTCTCCCGACAACACAACGATTCCAATATTCTGGTGCTGCCGTCGCGCTGCCTCGACGAGGGCACGGCCCGCGAAATTCTGCGGGTCTGGCTGGCGACGCCATTCGATGGCGGACGCCACCTCCGACGCATCGAAAAAATCGAGGATGAGGAATGACCTTGCACCACGATGCACCCCTCGCCCAGGCCGACGCCGGAATTGCTGCTCTCGTCCACGAGGAGCTGGTCCGCCAGCAGAACGGCCTCGAGCTGATCGCCAGCGAGAATTTCACATCGCGTGCGGTCCTCGAGGCGATGGGGTCGTGCCTCACCAACAAGTACGCCGAGGGCTATCCGGGGAAGCGGTACTACGGCGGCTGCGAGGTGGTGGACAAGGTAGAGCAGATTGCGATTGATCGTGCGAAGCAGATTTTCGGTGCCGATCACGCGAATGTGCAGCCCCACTCGGGGGCACAGGCCAACTTCGAAGCGTATATGGCCCTCATCCCGCCAGGTGAGAAGATCCTGGGGATGTCGCTGCCCCACGGGGGGCATCTCTCCCACGGCTCCTCGGTGAATCACACTGGCCAGGTGTGGAAGGCGGTGCACTACGGCGTCCGCTCCGATAGCGGCCGGATCGACTACGACGTCGTGCGCGAGATCGCGAAGCGCGAGCGCCCGAGGGTGATCATCTGCGGCGGATCGGCCTATGCACGGATCATTGATTTCCCCGCATTCCGCAGCATCGCCGACGAGGTTGGTGCCTTCCTGGTGGTCGATATGGCCCATTTCGCCGGGCTAGTGGCTGGTGGCGTGCATCCGAATCCGCTACCGCACGCCCATATCGTTACCAGTACGACGCACAAGACGCTGCGGGGTCCGCGTGGCGGCCTGATTCTCTGTCACGCTGAGCACGCCAAGGCAGTCGACAAGTCGGTCTTTCCGGGCGGGCAGGGTGGGCCGCTCGAGCACGTGATTGCCGGCAAGGCTGTGGCGTTCGGCGAGGCGCTGACCGATGATTTCAAGCGCTATGCCCAGCAGGTGATCGACAACGCAAAGGTGCTGGCTGAAGCGATGATCGAGCGCGGCTTTGCGGTCATCTCCGGTGGGACCGATACCCACCTGATGCTGGTCGACCTGCGCCCCAAGGAGCTGACGGGGAAGGAGGCCGAGAAGTTGCTCGGCTTCGCCGGGATCACCGTGAACAAGAATACCATTCCCGACGATCCGCAGTCGCCGTTCGTCACCAGCGGCATTCGCATCGGCACGCCGGCGATCACGACGCGCGGAATGGCGCAGTCCGAGATGGTGCGAGTCGCCGAGTTGATCGACCGGGCACTCACCGGCAGGGATGAGGTGACACTCGCACGGGTGAAACACGACGTCGAGGAGCTCGCGGGGAAGTTCCCGCTCTACGCCGCGGGCGTGGTGGCGGGCTGAGGCGAAATGCAGGAGCTCCAGTTTGCCGACGGGGTGCTCGCCCGGATTCGTGCCAGCGCTGGGTCGCGCTACGATGAACGTGCCTACCTCTTCGTCCTTTCGGCCATCGAGTTCCTGCAGCTCACGCTCGATGTGCGTCGGCACGTCACTGGCGTCGAGCTGGCGTGGGGCTGCCGCGACCTGGCACTCGAACGGTTCGGACTCCTCTCGCGTACCGTGCTCGACTGCTGGGGCATCACCTGCACCGCCGACTTCGGGCGCATTGTCTACACCCTGGTGGAGATCGGGCTGCTGTCGACGCAGCCGGGAGACCGTGAGGAGGATTTCCACGGGATCTATGATTTCGCCGAGGCGATGGACGGGGTGTACGCCATCAAGTCGTTTCCTGCCGGCGAGTAGGAGTTGCTGGCGCCGCGCCTTGCGCGGTTTGGCATCCTGAGGGGAGCGAAGGATCCTCGGAATCGCCCACGAGTGAGGTCAGGTTGAACGCGACCGGGAGCCCGAAGATCCTTCGACTGCGCTCGCCTGCGGCTCGCTGTGCTCAGGATGACCTCCTCCGGGATCGCCCATCGCCCATCCATCATCCATCATCCATCATCCATCATCCATCATCCCAACTAGATTTCTGGGATGCATTTGACCCCCGTCCTGACCCCCCTCCAAGCCGCCGAATGGGACGCGCGCGCCGAGGCGGGGGGACGCCCACTGGCATCGCTGATGGAGAGTGCGGGGCGGGCGGTCGCGCAGATCGTGCTCGAGCGCTTTGCGCGCGCCGCCGGGCAGGGCGTGCTGGTGGCGTGTGGCAGCGGGAACAACGGCGGTGACGGCTGGGTGGCCGCGCGCGCCCTTCACGCCCTCGGAGTTCCGGTCTGGGTCACCGAGGCGAATGAGTCGCACCCGGGGCTCCCTGCTGTGGTGCGTGAGGTCGCGCTCGCCGACGGTGTGCGCACCGTGCCACACGACGGCCCTTGGCCAGCGGTCGGGCTGCTGATCGATGCGATCCTCGGCACCGGCGCGCGCGGACCGCTGCGGGCTCCGGTCCCCGCACTGCTTGCCCGGGTGATGGATCTCGACCTTCCGGTGATCGCAATCGACGGCCCCACCGGTCTTGATCTCGAAACCGGCCTCCCGCACGGCGCACTTGATGCCACGCTCACCATCACCTTCGGCGGCATCCGACGCGGCCACCTGCTCGCGCGGGATGAGAGCGGCGAGATCCTCGTCGTCGACATCGGCCTCGGTCGCGCCGATGCCACATTGCCACGATTGGTCGATCGCGCCTGGGCGGCCGAACGGCTCACCGGGCTGGCCGCACGCAGTCACAAAGGCATCCGTGGCCGAGTGGTGATCGTGGGTGGCGACGCCACGATGACTGGCGCGGCGCGGATGGTCGCGCGGGCGGCATTTGCGACCGGGGCGGGGCTGGTGCACGTAGTTGCTCCCGAGGCGAGCCTCGTGGTATTGCGAGTGGCGGAGCCGGATGTGCAGTGCACGCCACAGGAGTTCGCATTGCCACTCGCGGTGGGGGTCGGCGAGCTGTGCCAAGGCGCCGACGTGGTGATCATCGGTCCGGGGCTGGGAAGGGAGCCCGAACGATCTGCTTTCGTGCTCGAAGTGTTGTCGCACGCGCGCGCCGCGGTCATCGATGCCGACGCACTCGTCGCCCTGAAGCAGCAGCTTCCCGCCCTGGCTGCCCTCGCCGCGACGCGTGCGCTGGTGTGCACGCCGCATTTCGGCGAATTCCGCACGCTGTTCGGTGAGTTTGCCGATGACCTCGAGACAGCACCGTGGGAGGCGGCGCAGAATGCCACCTATGCCAGCGGCTGCACCGTGTTGCTCAAGGGGGTTCCGACTGTGGTGGCATGCGGCGCGAACCCGATTCTCACCGTGGCCGCCGGGAATCCTGGCCTCGCGACCGGGGGCAGCGGCGATGTCCTCGCCGGAATCCTCGGGGCGCTGATGGCGCAAGGAATTGTCCTCCCCGACGCCGCGGCGATGGCGGCACAGGCCCTCGGTGAAGCCGCTGACCACGCCGCCCGCCGCACCACGGCGCGCGCGATGCGACCAATGGACGTTGTCGCCGCACTCGCGGACGTCTGGCGCGGCTGGGCGAGGCAACCACGCGAGCAGGTACCGCACGCGCCGATCCTTGGTCACCTCCTCCCACCGCGGTCGGTCTGATGC
Organism: Gemmatimonadota bacterium; assembly: GCA_031367105.1. Taxonomy (GTDB): domain Bacteria; phylum Gemmatimonadota; class Gemmatimonadetes; order Gemmatimonadales; family GWC2-71-9; genus Palsa-1233. The sequence continues at coordinate 20,076 of JANLPG010000120.1, forward strand.
GTCGCACCTGGCTGCTCATCACGCTCCTATCCGCTGCGTGCGGGCAGGGAATGAGTGGTGGCGGCGTCGGCGTCCCGGTCCGCCCGATCCGGCCCGAGGACCGCGTCCTCCTCGGCGACTTCTCTCGCGTCAATGCAGTGGCCTCCTCCTTCGATCGCGTCTTTGTGGCATACCCCACCGCCCTCGGCATCTATCGCCCGCTCGAGCGGCGCTGGGATGTCCCGCGCTCGCCGAGCGAGCCTCGGCTGCTGGGCACGGTGTTCGCTGCCGTGATCGATGGTGTCGATCAATCGGTGTGGCTCGCCACCCCCGATGGCTGGCTTCACTATCGCCCGGAGATCGACCAGTGGCAGCGCGGCCTCATTCCCGGGCGGGTCCAGCTCATCGCGAATGATGCCGCCGACCCCTCGCGCGGGATCTGGTTCCAGACATCGAGCGGCTGGTTTGTGCAGTCGCGATACGGTGGAGCGCCGGTGCCGGCGACTCCACCGCGCACGCTCCGCCCCGCCACCACGGTCGACGATGCGATGCGCGACTTGCCGCAGTTGCGTTCGCTCGCACCAACACTGGCACTCGGACCTCGACTGCTGCAGGGTCGGCTCACCGCCGCGGCCCCTGCGCCAGATGCCAATGGCTGGTACATCGGCACCAGCAGTCGCGGCCTGCTCTACTTCGACAGAATGGGTGCGCAAGCGCAGTCGTTCGGACTCGGACTGCCGTCGGAGGTGGTGGGGGCGCTCGTCGCCACCAACGACGGGGTCTGGGTCGCTACCGATGCCACGCCGGCATCTGGCGCGCAGCTCACCTGGCTGAGCGGCGAGCTCACACGTTCCGAGAGGGTCGCAGGGTTGCCCACCGCCGGATTTCCGTTCGATGCCGTGCGACGGCTCTTGCTTGGCGACCACCTGCTCTGGGTCGGTAGTGATCGGGGATTGCTCCGGGTCACGCTTCCGGGTGGCGATTTCACGCGCTTCGACGAAGGGAGCGGACTCCCCGACCAGCGGGTCACGTCGCTGTCGCAGCGGCGCGGTCGCCTGGTGGTGGGCACCCTGCGCGGACTCGCCGAGGAGACCGCGGCCGGCAACATCGAGCGGCGCGCGACCAGGTACTTCGGCGCGGTGTACGCGCTCGCGAGCCGCGGTGACACCGTCTGGGTCGGCACCATCAACGGACTCGCGGCGATGCTTCCCGGTGACGACGACCTCCGGATTCCCGATGGCCTGCGCCAGCTCGGCCTCGGCAACTCCCCAGTCTACGGCGTCGGTTACGTCGCCGACACCCTCGTCGCGATGACCGCCGATCGGCTGCTCTGGCGCGATCCGCGCACCGGGGCCTGGACGCCGGGTCCGGTGCTCTCCGCCCAGGTCGGGCGGCTCACGGTGATGTATGCTGACGATGATGGCGTCTGGGTCGCCGGACTGCGCGGCGCAGCGCTGGTGCGCCCCACGCTGGGTGCGTTGCGGGTGCTGCAGGTGCCGGGTGATCTCCCCGATCACGTGACGTCGATCACCCGCTCGAGTCGCTATCTCTGGATTGGCACGGTGCAGGGGCTGGTGCGCTACCTGCTGGAGGTGCGATGACCCAGATCGCGATGGGCGGCAGCGGCGAGTTCGATCGGATCCGCGCTATTGCCGCCGCCCTCGGCGACAAATGCGGCCGGCTCGGCGACGACACGGCCGCGATTCCCGAAGGCGTCGGTACGCTGGTAGTGAGCACCGACGCGTCAATCGAGAATGTCCACTTCCGCCGCGCCTGGCTCACGCCCCGTGAAATTGGCTGGCGGGCAGCGGCGAGCGCACTCTCCGACCTCGCAGCTGCGGCAGCAACAGCTGCTGGGATAACTGCTGCTCTCACCGTCCCAGCCGACACCGGGGAGAGGGAGCTGGTCGACCTGATGCTCGGCGTCGGTGACGCTGCAGCGTTCGCCGGCTGCAAGGTGCTCGGCGGCGATCTCTCCAGCGGCGAGGCGCTTGCCATCACCATCACGGTCTTCGGCCACGCCGAGCGGCCGCTGTCGCGCCGAGGCGCATCGGCGGGCGATGGGGTGTGGGTGACCGGGACGCTCGGTGGTGCGCGTGCGGCGCTGAGTGCCTGGCTCGATGGACGACAGCCGGAGGAGAGCGCTCGCGCAGCATTCGCGCATCCGCTGCCGCGGCTCGGAGTTGCTCGCTGGCTCGCGGCGAGTGGTGCCACCGCGATGATGGATATCTCCGATGGCCTCGGTGGCGACGCGCCGCATCTTGCGGCGGCCTCGGAGGCAGGACTCCGGCTCGAACTCGAGCGGATTCCGCTGCACGAGTCGGTGAGCAACGCCGCCCGATTCGTGGACGAGGATCCCGCCCTTTTTGCGGCCGTGGGTGGCGAAGACTACGAACTGCTCGTGACCCTCCCGCGCGACTTCAACCGGGCCGACGAGTGCCTGGCGGCAACGGGCGTTGCGCTCACCCGGATCGGCTCGGTGCGGCGCGATGCGGGGGTGGTGGCGACGATGATGGGGGCGCTGGTGACTGTGCCGGGGTTTCAGCATCGGTTGTAGGCCACTGGCCCGTGCCAACCCGGAGCAATCCCGCTAATTTCGGGGCTGTTGCCCACTCACCTCCCGCCGAGAGCACTGATGAGCACCATCATCGAAGTCATGGCCCGCGAAATCCTCGATTCCCGTGGCAATCCTACCGTCGAAGCCGAGGTCGCCACCGCCTCCGGGGCCCGTGGCCGAGCCGCCGTTCCGAGCGGCGCCTCCACCGGTGAGAAGGAGGCGGTCGAGCTCCGCGACAACGACGCCAGGCGCTACGGCGGGAAGGGTGTCCTGCAGGCTGTGAAAAACATCAACGACATCCTCGGCCCTCGGCTCGAGGGGATGAGCGTCTTCGATCAGATCGCGATCGACGCCGAGATGACCGATGCCGATGGCACCCCCAACAAGGCGAAGCTCGGCGCCAATGCGATCCTCGCCATCTCGATGGCGGCGGCGCGAGCGGCGGCGATCGAAGTTGATCTCCCGCTCTATCGCTACCTCGGTGGACCGATGGCGCGGGTAATGCCGGTACCGATGATGAACATCCTCAACGGTGGGGCGCACGCGAGCAACAACGTCGACGCCCAGGAGTTCATGATTGTCCCGGTTGGCGCCGACAACTTTGCCGACGGCCTCCGGATGGGAGTCGAAGTCTTTCACGCGCTCAAGCAGGTGCTCACTGCCAAAAAGCTCTCCACGGCGGTGGGTGACGAGGGCGGATTCGCTCCAATGTTGCCGAGCAATGAGGCAGCGCTCGATGCGGTGATGGAGGCGATCGAGAAGGCGGGGTACAAGCCGGGCGAGGACCTTGCGATCGCGCTGGATGTGGCCGCGAGCGAGCTCTACGCCGATGGTGTGTACACTTTCAAGAAGGGTGACGGATCGAAGCGCAGCGCCGACGAGATGGTGGCGCTCTATACGGCGTGGTGCGACGCGTATCCAATTGTGTCGATCGAGGATGGCCTCGCCGAGGGCGACTGGAAGGGATGGAAGACGCTGACCGATGCACTCGGCGATCGGTGTCAACTGGTAGGCGACGATCTCTTCTGCACCAATGTCGACTTGCTGGGGCGGGGGATCGACGAGGGGTCCGCCAACGCCATCCTGATCAAGGTGAATCAGATCGGCACGCTCACCGAGACGTTGCAGGCGGTCGAGCTGGCGAAGTCGAGTGGGTATGGGGTGATCATCTCGCATCGGTCGGGCGAGACGGAGGACACCTTCATCGCCGACCTGGCGGTGGCGACGAGTGCTGGGCAGATCAAGACCGGTTCGGCATCCCGGACCGACCGGGTCGCCAAGTACAACCAGCTGCTCCGGATCGCCGAGGAGCTCGGGCCGGTCGCGCACTACCCGGGCGCCGACCTCTACCCGCTGTGACCAAGGCGCGGTGGCTGGCGCTGGCGGTGCTCCTGGGGGCCGCGGTGTTCGCCTGGCAGGGGGGGATCTTCTCCACGAGCGCCTACCGGGGGCTGGAGCGTCAGGAGGAGGCCGGTCGTTTGCGGGCCAAACAGTTGCAGCGGGAGGTCGACTCGCTGGCCCGCTTTGCCGATTCCCTGCAACGCGACCCTGCCGTCCAGGAGCGGGTGGCGCGAGAGAATTTCGGGATGCTGCGGCCGGGGGAATTGATCGTGACGATCGTCCCGATCGCGCCGGTGAAGAGAGATTCGACCAGACCGTAGGGTCGCGACGCTTGACCCTGAGGCGTTGGGGCGATAATCTCCCGCCCCGTTCGGCAGGGTAGCTCAGCTGGTTAGAGCACGGCACTCATAATGCCGGGGTCGCGGGTTCGAGTCCCGCCCCTGCTATTGCTCCCCTCGACCTCGCGGCGATGTCTCGCCCTCGAAATGGTCCGCCCCCGTCGTGGTCACCCCACGCCCCAACCGCACGGTGATCTGCCCGGAGCGGTAGTGCCTCTCATTCCACCGGGTGCGGTGCGATCCGCTCCATCAGCGCAGCGAGCAGTTGATCCTGGGCAGCGAGATGCTGCTGAATCTGGATCGCCTCGTGCAGGACGGCCTCCGCATCGTTGTAGGTGTCCAGCGCCCGTTTGTCCGATGCCTCCGCCGCCACCTTCTGACCGACGATGATGATTGACAAGAGAACCAGCTGCAGAAACGTCTGGGCGATCCAGGAGATGATGGTGGGGGTTCCGCCCCTGATGGCATCGGGCAGGCTGATCAAGGCAAGGATGGCGAACAGATAGGCACACCACATCGTGCCCACCCCGCCAGTAATTTGCACGGCCAGAAATGCGTTGAAGCGCTCCACCGCGCCCTTGCGTGAGCTCGCCTCCGCGGAAGGGATCGGAGCATTTGCCTTGCGCCGTGCGATATGAGGGTGGGGAATGTGGGTATAGATCTCGCCCACGACCTTCCGAAGCGCGCTGGTTTTCCCGGGAGCTACGCTGGTACCACACACGCCACAATAGGCTGCAGGCGAAACCACGTCGGCACCGCACTTGCGACAGGGTGACATACTTCCTCCCTCGTGCGTGATGATGGATGAACCGCGCCCACGGAGCAATGGGCTTCTCTCGGTGGTTTCAGGCAGCGTGGGTAAGTCCCCGCGCAAAGCGCACGGCGGGTGACCGTTACCCCAACGCTCGCGAGGCCGTTCGCACACACGCCAGCTCCACGCAATCGTGCGAGGCGGGTCGCAGGAGTATACTTGGACCCGCTTCGCCACGGTGCACGACACTCGGTGCGTGTGGTGCGAGTAACAGCCCCCAGGCTCAGTCCACCAACGGCCGAGGGTGGCGAGGTGTCTATCACATCGAGGCGGGGTTAACCCTCGACTTACTCCCCCGGAAGGAAGCGATGACAGCCGCTCGCGAAACAGCCCTGAACAAGGTCCCCGAAGTCGGCCTGCTCTTCTGGATCATCAAGATCGCCGCTACCACGCTCGGCGAGACCGGCGGCGATGCGGTGTCGATGTCGATGCGATTGGGCTATCTCGTCAGCACTGGAATTTTCGGCATCATTTTTATCGTCGCCGTCATCTTCCAGATACGAGCGAAGCAGTTTCATCCCGTGGTCTACTGGACCACGATCATCGCCACGACGACGGTGGGTACGACGCTGGCAGATTTCGCCGATCGGTCGCTGGGCATCGGGTATGCTGGCGGCACGACGATCCTGCTGGCGCTCCTGGTGGCGTCGTTGTTCATCTGGCATCGCACACTCGGCTCGATCTCGGTCGCTTCCATAACCGCCCCCAAAGCCGAGATGTTTTACTGGGTGACGATCATGTTCTCCCAGACGCTCGGCACGGCGCTCGGCGACTGGACTGCGGATACGGCGGGCCTCGGCTATGTCGGTGGCGCCATCGCATTCAGCGCACTCCTTGCCGGCGTTGCCGCGGCCTCTGCCTGGACCGCGATCTCTCGCACGCTGCTGTTCTGGCTGGCATTCATTCTCACCCGACCGCTCGGCGCTGTCGTCGGGGACTTCCTGGACAAGCCTCACGCGGCTGGGGGGCTCGCGCTCAGCCGCTACGCGGCATCGGCCCTCCTGCTCCTGTTCATACTCGCCTGCATCGCCATTTTCCCGCAAAAGGCGTCAAAAGCGGCCCACTAGCCCAGCGGGCGCGCTTTTACTCCATCCAATGGTGGATTGCCCCCCCCCGGATTTCCGGCTCTCTTGCCTCGAACCCGTCACTCGGCATCCTACCCTCGAACACCATTTCCGGCCCTCGCGTTCGGTCTCATCGGCCGAACTGCGCCGATGCAAGGACTCGCTATGAAAAGCAAGCAGAAAGTGTTCCGGTCGGTGCCCCTCACGCCATTGCCGAAGGTACCGACAGGGATCACCGGTTTCGACGAGATCACCTACGGGGGACTGCCGCTCGGCCGCACCACGCTGGTGCGAGGCGGCGCGGGGTGCGGGAAGACGGTCTTCGCGGTCCAGTCGCTGATCAGTCGCGCCCGGGACCGCGGGGAACCCGGCATCCTTGTGGCCTTCGAGGAGAATGCCAACCAGATCGTTGCGAACGCCGCGACCCTCGGCTGGGACATACCGGCCCTCGCCGCGAAACGGCTCTTCTTCCTGGATGCGAGTCTTTCGCCGGAGATGGTACAGGACGGGGATTTCGACCTGACCCGGCTGCTCAATGTGCTTCAGGCCGTCAGCGAGGAAGCCGGTGCCAAGCATATCGTCTTCGACGGGATCGACGTGCTGCTGCGACTGCTTGATAATCCTGTCGCGGAGCGTCGCGAAATCTATCGCGTGCGCGACTGGCTCTCGCGGAGCGGGCTCACCGCCATTATCACCCAGAAAGCCGGCGCTGACGACGACCACAGTTGGCAACACTACAGCTTCATGCAGTTCATGGCCGATTGCGTGGTCAATCTGGGCCACCAGGTGGTCGCGGGATCGAGCTTTCGCAACGTCCGGGTGATGAAGTACCGCGGATCCGGCTTCCTCGGGGACGAGTTTCCCATCACGATCACCCAGTCGGGTATTCAAGTCACCAATCGCGGCCCGGTCGAGCTCCACTACGTCGTCTCCGATGAACGCATCTCATCGGGGCTGCCTCGGCTGGACGTGATGCTGTCCGGAGGATACTATCGCGGAAGCAATGTCCTGATCTCCGGCGCTCCCGGAACGGCGAAGTCGACGCTTGCCGGACTGTTCGTCGCTGCCGCCTGCGAGCGGGGTGAACGAGCGATGTATGTAAACTTCGACGAGGGTGCGTCGCAAATTGTCCGAAACCTGGCGTCGGTCGGCATCCAGCTGGCGCCGCATCTGAAGTCGGGGCTGCTCAAGATCTACTCGACCCGCACAAGGGGACCGAACATCGAGGATCAGTTCGGTGAGCTCCGGAAGGTGATTCGCGCCCACAAGCCAACCTGTCTGGTCGTCGATCCGCTGTCGGCCCTTTCGAGCAAGCTGGCCCACGTTGCCTCAGCCGACGCGACCCAGCTCTTTCTGGACTATCTCAAGGTCGAAGGCATCACGGTAGTCAATACCTCCCTGCTGGATGGCCCCGATGTGGACGAGGCCACCTCGACCGGGATCTCGACGATCGCGGACACCTGGATTCACGTCTCCTATATTGTCAATGAGGGAGAGCGCAACCGCTCGTTGACGATCGTGAAGTCGCGCGGCACCGGCCACTCGAATCAGGTGCGCGAGCTGACGCTGGCCGATAGCGGTGTCACCCTGACGGATGTCTACACCGCGCAGGGGCAAGTGCTGATGGGTGTCGCGCGTTGGGAACGGGAACAGGAGGAGCGGGCCAGCAAGCAGGTGATGCTGAGGGCTTCAGAGATCGCGCGAGTGAAGCTCAATAGTGCCCAGGCCGAAGCCGCGGCGCGCCTGACAGTCATCACGACCGAGATGGAGGTCCGGAGAGCGGAGCTTGCGCTTCTGGACTTCGAGGTGGCCTCGGCAAGGGATCTGCGCGCGACCGACCGGCTGACGCTCCGAAAGCTGCGTCACGCCGATGAGGACTTGCCTCTCCCGGAGCCCGGTCTCAAGAAGCGGCAGCCGCCCAAGCGGGGAGGCCGGGCGACAAAGTCGTAAGGAGGGCGTATCGACCGCCGCACCCATTGGGAGCAGCTCTACCGCACAACAGGAGCAGAGGAAGTCAGCTGGTTCCAGGCGGAGGCACGCCTGTCGCGTCAGTTGATCGAGCGAATGGCGCCGGAACGTCGAGCGCGCATCGTCGATATCGGGGCCGGTGCGGCTACCCTCGTCGATGGGCTCCTGAAGTCGGGCTACCGGAATCTTACCGTTCTCGATCTGTCGGCGTCGGCGCTGGCGCTCGCGCAGCAACGATTGGGCAGCGCGTCGGCTGCGGTGACGTGGCAGGCGGACGACGTGTTGACTGCCGCGTTTCCCCAATCCTCCTTCGATCTCTGGCACGACCGCGCGGTCTTCCATTTCCTCACCAATCCAGCGGACCGTGCTCGGTACGTGGCTCAGGCGCACCACGCCGTCCGTCGGGGTGGGCTGGTGCTGGTCGCCACCTTCGCAGCGGATGGGCCGACGCGCTGCAGTGGCCTCGATGTCGTCCGCTACTCGCCCGAAGCACTACACGCAGAGTTTGGAACCAGATTCGAATTGCTGGAGAGCCATCGCGAGGTACACACGACCCCGTCCGGCTCGCAGCAGGCGTTCACCTACTGCGTCTGTCGCCGCGGACAGAACGGTCCGGAGGAAGGAGACCTCTGATCACCCCTTCCGCGCACGGACCTGTCTGACCAGCGGGGATGAGTGCAGATTGAGACGATCTCCATCCCGCGACGGAGCCACCACCAGCGCCTTATGCAGCTTCAGACGGATTTACTCCAGCAGATGGCGTCACGGCTCGAGCGGCTGGAGGATGTGGGCCAGCGGCTGGATGAGGTCGAGGAGCGCCTGAACTTCACCGAGCGGGTGCGAAACTTGCCACTAGGTCAGCGGTCTACTGGAACCTGACGGAGCGGCAATGACCCCTAATTTCCTCCTCAACTTCACCCCGACGGGGATGATCCCGACCAAGGCGATGACGCCCCACGTCCCGATCCTCCCCGACGAGATCATCACCCAGGTCGACGAAGCCGTGATGCTCGGCGCGAATATGGTGCATCTCCACGCTCGCGACCTGCAGGACGGCAAGCCAACGTACAAGCAGGAGCTGTACGGGCAGATCGTCGCGGGCGTCCGCGCGCGACATCCCGATCTGGTGATCTGTCTCTCCACCAGCGGGCGCGATTTTCCCGGTTTCCGGCAGCGTTCCGAATGCCTCGACCTCACCGGCGATCTCAAGCCGGATATGGGGAGTCTCACCCTGTCGTCGCTCAACTTCAACAACCAGGCGAGTATGAACTCGCCCGAGATGATCCAGGCGCTTGCCGGCAAGATGCAGGAGAAGGGGATTCGTCCCGAGCTCGAAGTGTTTGATCTCGGAATGATCAACTACGCCCACTATCTGATCAAAAAAGGGTTGATCACGCCGCCCTACTACTTCAACCTGATCCTCGGCAACATCGCCTGCGCTCAGGCCAACCTGCTGAGCCTCGGACTGATGATCAAGGAACTGCCCGCGGAGTCGATCTGGTCCGTCGGCGGCATTGGCGACGCCCAGTTGCGGATGAATGCCATCGGCATCATCGAGGGCGGCGGGGTACGGGTGGGCCTCGAGGACAACATCTACTTCGATGCCGAGCGGACCCGACTGGCAACGAATCAGGAGTTGGTGAAGCGCATCGTCGGCATCGCCGCAGCACTGGGGCGCACGCCGTACTCGCAGGGCGAGGCCAGGGCGCTCCTGGGGATGCGTTGACGTGATTGAGTCTGCGGGCATCGCCGGCAAGGCGGGGCGAGCGTGGCGACGGCTCGAGCGTGACGGCCTGAGAGGATGGCTGCGTTACTATCTGCGCCGATTCGGGATCCAGCTGGTCCCGTACTACTACGTACAGGAACGGCTTCCTGCTGATCTCCCGGCCTCGCTGACAGCATTGCCGGAGGGCTTCGAGTTTGCACGATTCGGCGAGGCGGAAATCGCCGAACTGGGCCGGCTTCCCGCGAACGACGAAACCGCCAGCGAAGCGTTGATGCGCCAGCGACTGCAGGCCGGCTACAGCTGCCTCGGGATGAAGCATCGCGGCAGCATCGTGGCGTACACCTGGTTCTCACTCGACACAACCCAGACGAGGCTCTATCCGGCCGTGTTGCAGCCGAACGAGGCGTACCTCTTCAATATGTATGTCGAGCCCGGGCACCGCGGTCACCATCTCGCCGTGATCATGCGATATCGCTGCTATGAGACGCTCCGCGATCTGGGCCGCGATACCTTCTACAGTGTCACGGTCACGTCGAACAAGCCTTCGTGGCGGTTCAAGCAGAAACTCGGGGCGGCACGGCTCTTCCTCGGGCTGTACCTTCAACTGTTCCGGAAGTTTGAAGGGCGCTGGATCGTGCGGCGATACCAGCACAGCCTCCCTTGATCGGCATCAGCATCCTCCGATACGTGTCAGGAGGCCCGGACCGATCGTCTCCCGGTGTCTGGAACCGACCCTTGCAGCACCCTCCGACAGGAGCAGTCCGCTATGCCGATCTGGAAGGAACAGACCCCGACGCGCAAGGATCCGATCCCGATGCCTCCCGAAGTTCCGTCAACCCGTCCGTTCGCTGCCCAGGCCGACATCCCCGCCGTCGCCGATGCCTCGCGCCGGGCGCCAGTGCGCGAGAGCGGCAAGGAATCGTTGATTGCATCGGACCTGACAATCGAAGGGAAGATTGAGGGGAGTGGCCACGTTCGCATCGCCGGACGGTTCAAGGGCGATGTCAACGTGCAGGGAAATGTGACCATCGAGGCGGGCGCCAAGCTCACCGGAATGGTGCGGGCGAGCACAGTGACCATCGCTGGCGAACTCGAGGGCAACATCGAAGCGGCCGCGCGCGTCGAGCTGGTGGAGAGCGGCGTGCTCAATGGCGACCTCAAGGCCGGCTCGCTCACAGTGGCTGCCGGTTCGCGGATGCGGGGACAGGTCGAATTCGGCTGGGAAGAGAAGGGCGCCGCCGCCCAATGACCGGCCCGCGCCCGGGAGCGCCGGGAGCCACGCGCACCTGTCCCCATTGTCGGGCGACGATTCTGGAGAGCTCGAGCGTCTGTCCCGCCTGCCGGCACCACCTTCGCTCCGCTCCCTCCGGAACCGGGAAGCGTACCGCAGCGGCAATTGCATCGCCGCTGCGGGTGACCGGTACCATCAAGCAACCCGCCGGCGCCTCGCCGGCGGAATATTCCGTGGTCGTCACGATCAGCAACGATCGCGGCGAGGAGGTAGCACGTCACATCGTCGGGGTGGGTGCGCTCCAACCCGAGGAGTCGCGGACCTTCGCCCTCACGGTGGAACTCATCGCGTCCGGCTGAGTTACGGCTGGGCCGGATTCGCCTGGGCGTAGCGCAGGCTGATTCTGACGGCCGCCGCCGGCGCGCGCATCGGCTTCACCGCGGCGAGGGTCGAAACAATTGCAAGACGCCGCGTTCGAGGAGCTGAGGCAGCCCTGCGTTGCGCGGCCACCCAACTTCCGGACTGTCGGCGGCTGCGGGCTGGAGGGGCAGGGAGCCACGCTCCCGGCCCCTCACGCGCGTGGAGGAAGGCACGATTCCGCGCTGCGGAGGGATCGGCACCGGATCAGGGCATTGTCGCATCAGCGGCGACGCGCCGACCGCTGTCGAGTGAACGCAACGTCTAGAGAATTGGCACTTGGGCTGGATTCGCGCTGGTGCACGATTTGCGTGGTATGGGGCCAATGCCACCACTCCAACCGCGTGCCCCGACCCAGACCACAACCGATGCCCTCTGGCATCGCTGGCGAGACGCCGGCGATGTCGAGGCGCGCAGGGAGCTGCTCAGTCGTTACCTCGGCCTGGTCCATCACGCCGCCCGAGAGGTTGCGCCCCGCGTGCGCGATGCGGTCTCCCTGGAGGAGCTGGTCTCGGCCGGATCGCTGGGGCTGCTGCAGTCGATGGAAGGATTCGATGTCGACCGCGGACTCGCCTTCTCGACGTTTGCAATGCGCCGGATTCGTGGTGCCATCCTCGACGAACTGCGCGCTCGCGACCCTCTGTCGCGCACCGACCGCGCCCACGCGCGTCGGCTGGATGCCGCCTCCGCCGAACTGGAACAACGCTTCGGGCGGGCCGCCACTTCGTCCGAAGTCGCCGCCCACATCGGCGTGGACCACGACACGGTGCATCGCTGGAGAGAACGCACATCCAGTCCCGGTCCGGTGTCGCTCGAGGGAGAGCCAGGCGGCCGCGTGCTGGCCGATCGTCTCGGTGACGACGGCGGTGAGCTGATGCACGGCCTCGTGGAGCTCGATGAGCGCAACGGCACCCTGCGCAAAGCCCTCGACGCGTTGCCTCGCCGGGAGCGACTGGTGCTGTCCCGCTCGTACCTGGAGGAACGGCCACTCCGGGAGATCGCCGAAGAACTTGGCGTCACCGAGTCCCGGGTCTGCCAGTTGCGCTCTCAGGGGCTCGCCCGGCTTCGGCGGATCCCGCGGCTGGAGCTGGTCAACGAGTAACCCGCGGCCGAAGCTTCGCGCTTAGATTCCACCCTCATCCTGGTCCACTTTCCGGAGGGGGTATGCGCGCGGTGTTCGAGGGGATCGTGGACTACGCCGGCCTCTTCCCGCCCGCGAGTCTGGGGATGGCGGAGGCGGTGGAGCACTACGATCGCTATCGCCGCTCCCCGGAGCGAGCGATGCTCGGCCGCTTCGTCGTGGCCGCGAGTCGGCTCGATGAGCTGGGTGAGTCGGTGTCGAAGCTGCGACTCGAGATCGAACCCGGCGAGCCCTGGCCGCTGGCCGTGGTCACCGGGGCCAATCTCCCGCTCGAGCTCGAACGAATCGCCGCATTCCGGAAGCTCTGGGATGTGCGTGGATTGCTCATCGACGCGGTGGAGCACCGCGTCGCCTCGCCAGGCGAGGTCGTTGCCGTAGCCGAACTGCTCGACCCCAGTTACCGCCGCTTTCTTGAAGTGCCACTGCAGGGGCCGTACACCGACTTGGTGGAAGCGATCGCCCGGATGGGTGCCTTTGCCAAGATCCGGACTGGCGGAACGACACCGGCACTCTTTCCCTCGGCCGAGGCGTTGACGCAGTTCCTGATTGCGGTCACCACGCAGCGAGTCCCCTTCAAGGCCACGGCAGGGTTGCACCATCCCTTCCGGGGATCGTATCCGCTCAGCTACGAACCTGGCGCCGACCGATTCGAGATGTATGGATTCATCAATCTGTTGCTCGCGACGGCGGAGCTGCACCGGAGCGGTGATGGCAAGCTCGCCCAGTCGATTCTCGAGGAAAGCGATCCTGCGGCGTTCGAATGCGCGCCACACGCGTTGAGTTGGCGCGGGAAACGGTACTCGACCGCGGCACTGGAACTGGTGCGCCGCAACTCCTTTCTCGGTTTCGGATCGTGCTCATTTCGCGAGCCGGTCGATGATTTGCGCGCAATGGCTGTCGCATGAGTGCGCTTGACCGCTCGCACGATGTCGCCCGGCGGAGTTGGGTGCCGGGTGCCGACGGGCACGCCGAATTTCCGATCCAGAATCTGCCCTACGGTGTGTCCGGCACGGGCACGGCCGCCGGACACATCGTCGTGGCGATCGGCGATGAAGCACTCGACCTTCCCGGGGCGCTGGCGGCAGGGTGGGGCAGTGCCCTGGCACCGCGCCTGCAGGCTGCCCTCAGCGCGACTGATCTCAATGCGCTGGCTTCGCTGACCCCGGTCGAGTGGTCCGCGGCTCGGCTGGCACTCTCGGATGCGTTGAGTGACCCGGCGTGGTCGGTGCAGCTCGCGTCGGCGCTCCGGCCGCAATCGTCGTTAGTGCTGCAGCTACCGTGCACCGTGCGCAACTACACCGACTTCTATGCCTCGGCGTTCCACGCCACAAATGTCGGATCGATGTTCCGACCCGACAACCCCCTGCTGCCGAATTACAAATGGATTCCGATCGGCTACCACGGCCGCGCCTCATCGATTGTCGTGGACGGGACACCGGTGCGCCGACCCCACGGGCAGCTCAAAGGGGCCGATGCGGAAGCACCCGCATTGCGTGCCAGCCACTCGCTCGACTACGAACTGGAGCTCGCGCTGGTCATCGGCGGTGAAAACGCACTCGGCACGGCGGTGACAGCTGCCGACGCTGCTTCGCGCCACTTCGGAGTGCTGTTGCTGAACGACTGGTCCGCGCGGGATATCCAGTCGTGGGAATACCAACCCCTCGGCCCCTTCCTTGCCAAGAATTTTGCGAGTACGCTGTCGCCCTGGGTGGTGACCGCTGATGCGCTCCGTCCGTTCCGCGTGCCGATGCCGGCGCGGCCGTCGGGGGATCCCGAGCCGCTCGACTATCTTCGCATTCCTGACGACGCCACGTGGAGCATCCGACTCGACGTACTGTTGCGCAGTGCCGGGATGCAGGAGCGGGGCGAGCCGGCCTTCAGGGTGAGTCGCGGCGCATTTGCGGAGTCGATGTACTGGAGCCCGTTACAACTGATCGTCCACCACGGCAGCAATGGTTGCAACTTGCTCCCCGGCGACCTCCTCGGCACCGGGACCATCTCGGGGCCAACGCCGGACTCGCGTGGCTGCCTGCTGGAGCGAACCTGGCGCGGGAGCGAGCCGCTCTCGCTCCCCGATGGTTCGGTGCGGCGGTTTCTCGAAGACGGTGATGAAGTCACGCTGCAGGCGCGTTGTGAGCGCCCGGGAGCAATTCCGATTGGATTCGGGCGCTGTTCTGGCGTCGTGCTGCCTGCGTGAGTCCTCAGGTCGCGGTCGTCGTCACCCATCTGGAACTTGGCTCGCGAGAGCAGCTCCGTCCGAGTACCGCCGACCCGCAGGGCGTCCAGCTGCGACAGGAGCGTGAACCGGAAGCATCGAGCATTGCGGCGGCGATGTATCGTCGCGTCGGCAGTGCGTGGAATTGGCGCGATCGGCTGACCTGGACCCCCGTGGAGTGGGCGAATGCGATCAACCAGCCGGGCGTCGAACTCTGGACGCTCGGCGAGGATGGGCTGCTCATCGGCTATTTCGAGCTGGAATTGCGCGATGAAATCGCCGAGGTGAAGTATTTCGGTCTCACGCCCGAAGGGATGGGGCGGGGGCTCGGCGGCTGGCTGCTGATCCGGGCCGTGGAGCGCGCGTGGGCCCGCGGTGCGGCGCGGGTGATTTTGAATACGTGTACGCTGGACAGCCCGGCCGCGCTCCCCAACTACCTCGCGCGGGGGTTCCGGCTGGTGCGCGTGGAACATCAGGAACGGGAGCTGCCGGAATGAACATCAGTGAACTGCGGCGCGAGTATGCCAGGGAGGTCCTCGATGAGGCATCGACGGCCGGGAATCCGCTGGAACAATTCGATCGCTGGTTCGCCGAGGCGCGGCAGGCCGCTCTGCTCGAAGTGAATGCGATGACGCTCGCGACCGCCGACGCAGCCGGTCGGCCGAGTGCGCGGATCGTGCTCCTCAAGGGCGTGGATCCCCGCGGCTTCCTCTTCTTTACCGATTACCGGTCGCGGAAAGGAAAAGACCTCGCTGCCAATCCCCTCGCCGCCCTGGTCTTCTACTGGGCCGAACTCGAGCGGCAGGTCCGTATCGCGGGACGGATCGAGCGGCTCTCGATCGACGAGTCGTGGCATTACTTCGCGAGCCGTCCCGAGGGTTCCCGCATCGGCGCCTGGGCGTCCGAACAGAGTGCCCCGCTCGCGGATCGCGCCGAGCTGGAGGCGCGCGTCAACACGCTCACCGTCGAATTCGCGCAACGCGATATTCCGCTACCGGCCCACTGGGGCGGCTACCGGCTCCTGCCCGACGAATTCGAATTCTGGCAGGGGCGGCCGAGCCGGCTCCACGACCGGATCAGCTATCGACTCACGGCGGCTGGCGAGTGGCAGCGGGGTCGGCTCTCTCCGTGAACGCGCCGTGACCGTGACCGACACGAAGCCGCACCGGAACGACGGCGCCCGCCTCGCCGCGACGGGCGTGTTTGTCAACGCCCTGCTCGCCGTATTCAAGGGAGTGGCGGGGATCGTCGGCAATTCCTATGCGTTGATCGCCGACGCGGTCGAATCGGTGGGTGATATCGGTGGATCGCTCGTCGTCTGGGGCGGTCTGCGGCTCTCCGCGCGCTCGCCCGATGATGATCATCCGTACGGGCACGGCAAGGCCGAGCCACTGGCGGCGGCGATTGTGGGGATGCTGCTCTGCGGCGCCGCGCTCGGCATCGCTGTCAAGTCGATCGACCAGATCCGATCACCACACCACGCTCCGAAACCCTATACGCTGCTGGCGCTGGTGGTGGTGATCGTGGTGAAGGAGTTGTTGGCGCGGCGGGTCTTCCGGGTGGCAGACGATGGGCACAGTCAGGCGGTCCACGCCGATGCGTGGCACCACCGCGCCGATGCGGTCACGTCCGGGGCGGCGTTCATCGGAATTTCCGTCGCGCTCCTGGGCGGCCCCGGGTATGAATGGGCTGACGCGGCCGCAGCGCTGCTCGCTTCTGCCGTCATTGGTGTGAACGCCGCCGCGATCCTCCGTCCCGCCGTACACGAGTTGATGGACGGTGCCCCCGACACCGCGATGCTGGAGCAGGTCGCGACTGCCGCGAGGGCCGTGACTGGGGTCCGGATGATCGAAAAGTTGAAGGCGAGAAAAGTCGGCACCCGTTACCTGGTGGACCTGCACGTTCAGGCTGATCCGGCGATGCCGCTCCACGACTCGCACATTCTCAGCGGCTGCGTCAAGTCGGCAATTCGCTCCTCGGTGCCGGCGGTCGAGAACGTCCTCGTGCATATGGAACCGTTCGAGGGGTGATGAGCCTCACCGCGCGGGTGGCCGCCGCCGTCGACGCGCTGGTGCCCGCGGGTGCGACGTGTCTGGTGGGTGTCTCCGGCGGTCCCGATTCGCTCGCCCTGCTCGACCTCCTTCACCTGACCGCGGCGCTGCACGGACGGAAACTGGTCGTCGGACACGTCGACCACGGCATCGCCGAGGGAAGCGACGGCATCGCCGATCGCACCGCCGCGCTGGCCGCCGAACGAGGCATCCCGATCCGGCGCGTCCGTCTCCAGCTCGGCGGTGGCGCGTCGGAGACGCGGGCCCGGGGAGCGCGCCGGGCGGCGCTCGTTGCGATGGCCCGCGATGTCGATGCCCGGTCGATCCTCTTGGGGCACCACGCCGATGATCAGGCCGAAACGGTCTTGCTACGGTTGTTGCGAGGGAGCGGCCCTGCGGGGCTGGCCGGGATGGCGGCCCGCTCGGGGCTCTGGGTCCGTCCGCTGCTGGGGGTCACTCGGGCGGAGCTGGCGGAGCACCTCGCCAGCCGCGGGTTGGCAGGGTGGCAGGATCCCGCCAACACCGATCCCCGGCACCTCCGATCGTGGCTCCGGGAAGCCATCCTGCCGCGGTTGGCGGAACGCTTGCCCGACCTCACTTCCCGGCTGCTTCGTGCGGCTCGGCAGGCCGCGGCAGCACGGCAAGGTTGGGATGCCGTCCCGGAACTGCTGGCAGGACTCGAACTCCGGACCGATTCTGGCGCCATTTCCGTTGCCGCACCCCCCCTGTGGGGGTATCGTTCAGAGGTGAGACACGCCGTCCTGGCAGCCCTCGGGCGGCGGTTCGGCATCCCCCTCGGCGAGCGTCGACTTTCGGCGATCGACCGGCTGGCGCACACGGCACACGGCACGGTTCGCCTCGCGGATACGCTCGAGGCGGAACTGTTCGACGGCAGGCTGACGTTGAAAACTCCGGTGACCGCCGCCGCGGAACCGATTGCGCTGGAGCTGGGCCAGTCGGTGCGGCTGGGTCGGGCGGCGTTCAGGGTCGAGAGCGCAGCGGATGGCGAAACCTCCCGGGGCGGCTGGAGTACCCAGCTGAAGCTGGGTCGATACGTCGCCCGTCCGTGGCGGCCAGGGGATCGCATTCGTCCTCTAGGTGGCCAGGGCTCTCGGGCGGTTGCAGTGCTGCTGCGCGAAGCTCGGGTGCCAGTGGGCCGTCGGTCGGCGTGGCCGGTCGTCACAACTGCCGACGACGCGACGATCGTGTGGGTACCGGGCATCTGCCGTGCAGATGCTGCTCTTCCCGAACCAGGAACCAGGGCGCTGCATGTCGAGTGTGCTTTCACCTGAGATGAAACGCCGCGCAGGCGGCCGTGAACTTCGGATCGTTTTCGACGAGACCACGATCGCGGAGCGCGTGCGTCAGCTCGGTGCCGAAATCACCGCGGCATATCCCGACGGCGATTTGCTGGTGCTCGGGCTGTTGAAGGGAAGTTTTATTTTCCTGAGCGATCTGGTTCGGCAGATCGACCGACCCCTGCATCTCGACTTCCTGGTTGCCAGCTCCTACGGGACCGGG
The DNA here is from genome assembly GCA_031367105.1 of Gemmatimonadota bacterium. Lineage (GTDB taxonomy): Bacteria > Gemmatimonadota > Gemmatimonadetes > Gemmatimonadales > GWC2-71-9 > Palsa-1233. The sequence continues at coordinate 38,436 of JANLPG010000120.1, forward strand.
ACGGAATCGAGTGGCACCGTCCGGTTGTTGTACGACCCGGAGACGCCGCTTGAGGGAAAGCACCTGCTCATTGTCGAGGACATCATCGACAGCGGGCGGACGATGCAGCATCTGCTGAAGCTGCTGGATGCGCGCAATCCGGCCTCGCTGGCGGTCTGCGCGCTGCTGGACAAGAACCTGCTTCCGGAGCCGATCCCCCAGATGCGTTGGGTCGGATTTCCGGCACCCCCTGCGTTTCTGGTCGGATATGGCCTGGACCACGCGGAGGACTTTCGCCATCTCCCGTTTATTGGTGACTTGATCTGATGCCAGACCGCAATGTGCCCCGACCGCCGTCAAAAAATTTCGGATCCGTGAGCAAGAGCCTGGCGCTCTGGGCACTCGGCATCCTGATCGTGCTCGCCCTGGTGCAGTACACCCAGAAGCAGCGCTCGCCGAGCGAGTTTACCTACACGGAGTTCTCCCGGCAGCTGGATGGCGGGAACGTCAGCGCAGTCGAGATCATCGACGGCAAGGTCCTCAAGGGTGAATTCCGTACCCCGGTGCTTCAGCAGGCCCGCCAGGTGAAGGTGTTCACCGTGCTGCTGCCGGTGGCAAACTCCTATGAGTTCATGCAGCGACTGGAACAGGCAGGGGTCAACATCACCGCGAAGGAAGCGAAAGGCGGGCTGACCCTGTTGCTGCTCCAGGCGTTGCCGTGGATCGTCATCATCGTGATCTGGTGGTTCCTCTTCCGGCAGATGCAGTCCGGCGGAAACCGCGCGTTCGCCTTCGGCAAGTCGAAGGCGAAGTTGCTCACCGGCGACACTCCGAAGATCACCTTTGCGGACGTCGCAGGCGCCGACGAAGCCAAGGTCGAGTTGCAGGAAGTGATCGAGTTCCTCAAGGATCCGCAGAAGTTCACGCGCCTCGGGGGCCGGCTGCCCAAGGGGGCCTTGCTGATCGGTCCTCCGGGCACCGGAAAGACATTGCTGGCCAAGGCGGTCGCGGGCGAGGCCGGACGGCCGTTCTTTTCGATGTCGGGATCCGATTTTGTGGAGATGTTTGTGGGCGTCGGTGCCTCGCGCGTCCGTGATCTCTTTGAGCAGGGAAAGGCGCACGCCCCCTGCATCATCTTCATCGATGAAATCGACGCCGTCGGTCGGCATCGTGGTGCTGGCCTCGGTGGCGGCCACGACGAACGCGAACAGACGCTCAATCAGCTGCTGGTCGAGATGGACGGCTTCGAGTCCAACGACGGCGTGATCCTGATTGCCGCGACGAATCGGCCGGACGTGCTCGACCCGGCGTTGCTCCGGCCGGGCCGGTTCGATCGCACGATTGTTGTCGACGCCCCCGATATGAAGGGGCGCGAAGGCATCCTGCGGGTGCATACCCGCAAGATCCCGTTGTCGCCGGATGTCCGGCTCGATATTCTCGCCAAGGGGACACCGGGAATGGCCGGCGCCGACCTGGCCAACCTCGTCAACGAGGCGGCGCTGCTCGCGGCGCGGAACAACAAGTCTGCCGTCGAGATGAGCGATTTCGAGGAAGCGAAGGACAAGGTGATGCTCGGCGTCGAGCGTCGCTCGCTGGTGCTCACCGAAGAGGAGAAGCGCCTCACGGCCTATCACGAGGCGGGACACGCGGTGGTCGCGCTGAAGACGGCGGGCAGCGACCCGGTGCACAAGGTCACCATCATTCCTCGCGGTCGCGCGCTGGGGCTGACGGCGTCGCTGCCCGAAACCGATCGCCACAACTACACTCGCGACTGGCTGATCGGTTCGCTGGCGATGTTCTTCGGTGGCCGCGCTGCTGAAGAGATCGTCTTCGGCCACGGGGCCGTGACAACCGGTGCCGGCAATGATATCGAGCGTGCGACCGCCCTGGCCCGGCGGATGGTCACGCAGTTCGGGATGAGTGACGTGATCGGACTGATGGCGATCGGCGAGCGGGAGCAGGAAGTTTTCCTCGGCCGCGAGTTCGGCTCGCGCCGCGAGGTGTCCGAGCAGACCGCGCAGATGGTCGACGGCGAGGTGAAGCGGCTGATCGATGAAGCATTCGGCACGGCGCTGCGGCTGATCACGGAGCATCGTGAGCTCCTCGAGCGGATCGCGCTGGCGCTCCTCGATCGCGAGACGATCGATCGCGAGGATCTCGACCTGCTGTCGCGCAACCTGCCGCTGCCGCCACGTGCCACCCTGCCACCCCCGTCGGAACCGGCGGCGGTGCCCACGCCAGCACGCAGCGAGGCCAGCGGTCTCCGTGCGCCGATTCTGGGGGCCCCGCCGGCCGAACCCGCCGGCGCGTGATCGTCTCCCCACTCTCGGGTCGCGGCACCGCGATCCGGGACGCCCTCCTGTCCCACGGATGGGAGGGCGACGTCTGTCGGCTCACGGCCGAAGGACTCGAGGGCTCCGCCTTCCACGTGACCGACCTCCCCAGCGACACCATCGAGGCGATGCTGATGGTGGCCGCCCGCCTCGGACTCGAACTCATCACCGGCGACGACTGGATCATCCTCTCGGGTGCGCGCTCCCGGCTGGGAGCCTTTGCGAGGCCCTGGGTGCAGCCCGAGCCGGTGCGAGCCCTCTCCGATGCCATCGGGATGGCGATGCCGGGGGAGTCGGCTGCTTCGTGGAGCCACGCGCTCGGTGCCCAGTCGCTGGTGCGCCCGGTGATGATCGGCGTCATCAACGTCACGCCCGATTCATTCTCTGGCGGGGGTGGCCTCCTCGGAACGGACGACGCCTTGGCGGCGGTCGAACTTCTCCTCGAGGGCGGGGCCACGATGATTGATGTCGGTGGGGAATCGACCCGACCAGGCGCAGCTCCCGTCGATCTCGCGGAGGAATTGGCGCGCGTGATCCCGGTCATCGCGGCGATCGCGGGTCGCTATCCATCGCTTCCGATATCGGTGGACACCGTGCGCGCCGCCACGGCCGAGGCCGCGCTCGACGTCGGCGCCGCGATCGTGAACGATGTGACGGCCGGGCGTCACGACCCGGCGTTGCTTGGCGTCGTGGCGTCGCGGCGCGCCGGGGTGGTGCTGTCGCACTCGCGCGGCCCGCTCGGAGCCCTCGCCTCCTATCAACGTGCCGACTATCAGGGTGATGTCACCGATGCTGTCACGCGCGAGTTGAAGCTCTCCCTTGGCGCGGCGCGCGCTGCCGGCGTCGCCGACGCGGCGATCGTGCTGGACCCCGGCTTCGGCTTTTCCAAGACGCCGGCGCAGAACTTCCGGCTGTTGTCACAGCTCGATGCCTTGGCCTCGCTGGGCCGGCCGGTGCTGGTCGGGCCGTCTCGCAAACGATTCCTCGGGGACGCCACGGGCCGCCCGATCGACGACCGCGAGCGAGCGACCGCAGCCGTCTGTGCGCTTGCGCTCGATCGCGGTGCCCGGCTGTTCCGCTTGCACGACCCCGGCGCGTCCCGGGATGCGATCGCCATTGCGGCGGCCCTGCACCTGGGCGAGCCGTGACCGGCGCCAGGCCACCGTATCGCGCCGCCGCGCTGGCGGCGGCGGCGGTCCTGGCGGGCTACCTCGTCACCCTGGCACCTTCGGTCACCTTCTGGGATGCCGGTGAGTTCATTGCTGCGGCCAAAACGCTCGGCATTCCGCATCCGCCTGGCACACCGCTCTTCATCCTGATCGCCCACACCTGGGGAATGCTTTTCCCAGTGGGCGAATACGCCTGGCGACTCAACCTCCTCAGTGCGCTCTGCAGCGCCACCGCCGCAGGGTGCTGGTTCCTCGTCGCGCACGGGACCACCCAGCGGATGTACGCTTCTCTGGACGCTGCCCCACGCCGCGCGATCGCACTCGGCAGCGGCGCCGCCGCCGCGCTGCTGACCGCGTTCTCATTCACCAACTGGCAGAATGCGGTCGAGACCGAGGTCTACAGCATTGCGATGCTCTCGATCGCACTGGCAGCGTGGTTGATGATCCGCTGGCGCGATTGCCGCGATGTAACCGGCGGGGGGCGGTTGCTGCTGCTGATCCTCTATCTCGGCAGTATTTCGATCGGGAATCACCTGCTCGCCTTGCTGGTGGGGCCAGCGCTGATCGCCGGGCTGATCGCCGAGTCGCACGGGCGACCGCTGCGCACGCGGGAAGCGGCGGCGGCCGAATGGGCCCGCATCGCCGTCGTGGCCACAGTCTGGGCGCTGCTGATCGCCTTCGGCCTCGGCAGCGGCAGCTTGACGCTCGTGGCAGGCGCGCTGGTGCTCGGCGCCGCGTGGACCGCGGCGCGCACCCGACAGTTCGCCTTCGCCGCGACCGCGCTGCTGATCGCCGTCGTCGGGGTCACTCCCTACCTCTTCCTGCTCTTTCGCGCACGACAGGGGCCGTGGCTCAATGAGGCCGACCCCGCGACTTGGGACGCGCTGCTGGGCGTGATCCGCCGGGCCCAGTATCCGATCCGCACTCCGCTCGACGATCCCACGGTGCTCCACGGCGCTGACAATCCCGGCCGCACGCTCACGCTCTTCGGCTATCAACTCGCGAATTATGTCCAGTACTTCGACTGGCAGTGGGCCAAATCGATTGGCGTGACGATCGCACCGTCGGCCGGACGATTGCTGGTTACCCTCGGTGCATTCTCGCTCGGCCTGCGGGGGGCGATGGCGCAGCGACGCGGCGACCGATCCGGCTTCTCGCTCCTGCTCACCCTCTGGGCCGCGACCGGACTCGGGTTGGTGGTGTACATGAACTTCAAACCTGGGGCCACGCTGGGCTACGATCGCTGGCCCGCGGGGGCTGATCACGAAGTCCGCGAGCGCGACTATTTCTTCGTGGCGAGTTTCGTGGCGTGGGGCGTCTGGGTTGCGGTCGGAATCGGCGACCTGGTGCGGACGCTGATGCCTCGGCTCCGCGGCGCGGCACGCGGCGCGGTGCTCGGGCTGTTCGCAGTGGGGGCGATCCCGCTGCTGCTTAATGCTCGCGCGGCCACCCGGCACAGTGGGCCCGAGGCCACGCTGGCTCGCGACTTCGCACGGGCACTGCTGCAATCGGTCCCACCCGGCGGCATCCTCTTCACCTGGGGCGACAACGACACGTTCCCGCTCTGGTACGCGCAGGCGGTAGAAGGCGTGCGACGTGACGTCACCATCGTCTGTCTCGCGCTTGCCGAAACGCCGTGGTATATGCGCACGATGCGGGACGCGAAACGCGAGCCGGTCGACAGTGCCTCGCTCGCACCAGTGTGGCACGGGATGGCTGCCCCCTCGATCGATTTGCCGTTGCACGACCTGAGCGACGTCACCATTGACGCCTTCGCGCCACAGCGGATCGACCGGGACCTCTCGATGCCGCTGCGTAACGGGCTGGTGGTCGAGTTGCCACGTGGCACGGCGATTTACGGTAAAGACTTCCTGCTGCTGAGCATCCTCCGGCAGAACGCCGGACGTCGACCGATCGCCTGGTCAGTCACCGCCGCACAGAAAATCTTCAATCTCGGCCCGCACCTGGTCCAGCAGGGACTCGCCCTCACGATGCCGCTCTCCCGGCCCGACGGCCGGGCGCTCGTCGGCGGGTCGGCCAGCGGTCCCGGCGGGGCCCTTCTCGACCTCGCAGCTACCCAGCGATTGATGCTGGAGAGCTGGTCCTTCGGTTCGCTCTTCAACGAGGATCTCTCCCGGCTGGACGGCAACATCCAGGGGATGACCGGAACGATTGCCATCCCGTACGCGCAGGTCGGGGTAGCGCTGGCCGCGCGGGGCGACCGGGCCGGCGCAATTGCCGCGCTGGAAAAGGCCCTCCGGCTGGCTCCGCAGCCGGCGATTCAGGCCGCCCTCAGGGAGCTGCGGAACGGCCAGGGCCTTCCCCCCTCGGCACCCTGATTCTCCACCTTTCAGGAGCCCTCCCCGGTTAGATTTACCAGCTATGTCCGAAGCGGCCCTGGCTGACCGTCTGGCCGAAGTGGCGGCCGTTATTGCCGAGCGCAGGGCAGTCGGGGGGTGGCAGCATTACGCCAGGGTGATTGCGGTCACCAAGACGCACGGCCCCGAGACCGTGCGCGCCGCCGCCGCCGCCGGACTGACGATGATAGGGGAGAATCGGGTCCAGGAGGCGCTCCCGAAACAGGATGCCTGTGCCGGTCTCGGAGTCGAGTGGCACCTGATCGGGGGGCTGCAGCGCAACAAAGTGCGGCAGGCCGCGGGACGCTTTGCGATGATCCATTCGGTTGACCGGTTGGAGCTTGCCGAAGCACTCGATCGGCGGACCGCCCCGACCACTCGACAGTCCATCCTGGTGCAGGTGAACTGTTCGGCGGAACCACAGAAGGGCGGGGTGGAACCTGATGCGCTGGCGGCCCTGCTCGACGCGCTGCGTCGCTGCGAGCGACTCGAGGTGCGCGGTTTGATGACCCTGGCCGCTTTCACCGATAACGAACAGTCTCAGCATCGGAGCTTTGCGCTGCTGCGCACGCTCCGCGACACGCTGGTGACCGAAGGGCACTCACTTCCCGAACTCTCGATGGGGATGTCCGGTGACTACCCCGTCGCGGTGGAGGAAGGTGCCACGATGCTGCGGCTCGGGACCGTGCTGTTCGGTCCCCGCGAATGACTCGAACCCGTGATGCTGTGACCGATCGCACTGCCCCCACCCCCGACATTGCTCGCCGCTGGCCCACCTGGCCAGCGGGCGGCGCCGACCTGCTCGAGCGCGAGCTGCTCGCCACCTGGGATCGGGAGGGGCTCTTCCAGCAGGTGCAGGAGGCGAACGCGTTGCTCCCCGGCTTCGTCTTCTTCGAGGGGCCGCCAACGGCCAACGGACGGCCGGGGATCCACCACGTCTTCTCACGGGCGATCAAGGACCTGATCTGCCGGTATCAGGCTCTCAACGGACATCGCGTCACGCGCATTGCCGGCTGGGACACCCACGGCCTCCCGGTCGAGCTCGAGGTCGAGAAACAACTCAAGTTTTCCGGCAAGAAGGATATCGAAGCATTCGGTGTTGCGGAGTTCAACCAGCGCTGCCTCGAAAGTGTCTTCACCTATCGCGACGAATGGGTTGATCTCTCCACGCGCATCGGGTACTGGCTCGACTTCGACAATGCCTATGTGACGTGCACGAAGGAGTACGTCGAATCGGTCTGGTGGTTGCTGAAACGGCTCTACGAGCGGGAGATGCTCTATCGTGGCCACCGCGTCCTCCCCTACTGCCCTCGCTGCGGGACCGTGCTCTCGAGCCACGAACTCGCCCTGGGCTACGACGAGGTGCGTGACAAGTCCATCTACGTGACGTTTCCGCTCGATGACGACAGCCATCGCGAGTTGATCGTCTGGACCACCACGCCCTGGACTCTGCCAAGCAATGTGGCGGTGGCGGTGCATCCGGACATCGAATACGCCGAGGTGACGGCGGCGGCGCATCCGGGTCGGACCTTCGTGTTGGCGCACTCGCGGGTCGAGCAGGCCGCGGAATGGCTGGGGGCGGGCACCACTGTGCTCCGGACGCTGTCCGGCGCGGCCCTCGTGGGGCTGCGCTACCGCCGCCCGCTCGATGTCGTGCCGCTGCCGCCAGATCGAGTGAGTCAGGTGGTGGTCTCCGGCGACTTCGTGACCGCCAGCGACGGATCAGGCCTGGTGCATATGGCGCCCGCCTTCGGTGCCGATGACTACGCGGCCGGACAGGCGCACGGCCTCGCGATGCTGCGGCCGGTCGCGGGCGATGGCACCTTCAGCGGGACCACGTGGCCGGAGCTGGAAGGGAAGCTGGTCACGGCCGACGAGACGAACGAGCTGATCATCCGGCGGCTCAAGGAACTCGGGCGCCATTTGCGCACCGAGCAATATGTCCACAGCTATCCCCACTGCTGGCGCTGCCGCAGCAAACTGATCTATTACGCCCGCGATTCGTGGTTCGTGCGGACCTCGGCGGTGAAGGAGCGGATGCTCGAGCTCAACGGCGCGATTGCCTGGCATCCGCCCGAGGTGGGCACCGGCCGCTTCGGCGAGTGGCTCGGCAACAACGTCGACTGGGCCCTCTCGCGCGATCGCTACTGGGGCACGCCACTCCCGATCTGGGTGAGCGACCGCGACCCCTCCTGCGTGGAGGTGATCGGTTCGCTGGAGGAGTTGCGCGCAAAATCGGGATTTGTGCCGAACGGCGATCTCGACGTGCACAAACCCCTGGTCGACGAGATCACCTGGCCGGCGCCCGGTGGCGGTACGATGCGGCGGACGACGGAAGTGATCGACACCTGGTTCGATTCCGGCGCGATGCCATGGGCGCAATGGCATTACCCGTTCGAGAACCGCGACAAATTCGAGGCGCACTTTCCAGCCGACTACATCTGCGAAGGGATCGACCAGACCCGCGGCTGGTTCTACTCGATGCTCGCGATCGGCACGACGGCCTTCGACGCGGCGCCCTACCGCAATGTGATCGTCAATGAACTGATCCTCGATGCCGCCGGCCAGAAGATGTCGAAGAGTCGCGGCAACGTCGTGAATCCCTGGGAGTTGATTGCGACCCACGGCGCCGATGCCGCCCGGCTCTACCTGCTGCTGTCGTCACAGGTGTGGCAGCCGAAGCGCTTCGACGAGCGGCAACTGACGGAGGTCGCCGGCGGTTTTCTCAATACGCTGAAGCACACCTACCAGTTCTTTGCGCTCTATGCTGACAGCGCCGAGGGGGCACCGCCGATCGAGGCCCGCCCGCTGGCTGATCGCTGGATCCTCGGCCAGCTTGACGCCACCGTTGCGGCAGTCCGGGTTGCCTTCGACGGTTACGACGTGACCACGGGCGTCCGTGCGATCGTGGACTTCGTCGTCGATGATCTCTCGAACTGGTACGTCCGCCTGAATCGGGCCCGCTTCTGGGCCCCCGACGGCGAGGCCGACACGGCGGCAGTTGCCACCCTCCAGGAAGTGCTGGCCACGGTGGCCACCCTGCTCGCTCCCGCGGCGCCGTTCGTCAGCGATTGGCTGCATCGTGCCGTGCGGGAACGCTCGGTGCACCTCGAACGCTTTCCGATCGACCAGGGCCGGTATGATTCCGCCCGCCATCTGGCGATGGATGCTGTGCGCCGACTGGCGTCGCTCGGTCGCGCGGCGAGGGAGAACGCCGCACTCCGGGTGCGTCAGCCGTTGGCGCGGCTCCGAGTGGCAGTTCCGGCGGCGGTGCGTGGCGCCGACTTCGACGCCCTGCTCTCGCTGCTTGCGAGCGAAACCAACGTGAAGGCGATCGATGTCGTGTCGTCGGACGAAGATCTGGTACGGTTGCGTGGCAAGGCCAACTTCCGCACCTTGGGCAAGCGATTCGGGGCCGAGATCAAGGCAGTGGTAGCCTACGTGGGGACCCTCACCCGCGACCAGCTGCAGGCGCTGGAGCGGGGCGAAAGCATCGCCGGTGCGTTCGCCTTGCACGCCGAGGATGTGGTGGTCGAACGCGAGGTCGTCACCGACTGGCCGGTCGCCAGTGAGGGGGCGTACGTGGTGGCGCTCGATCCGGTCGTGACTCCCGAGCTGGCGCGTGAAGGAGTGGCGCGGGAGTTGGTCAGCCGGGTGCAACGGCTTCGGAAGGAGGCGGGCTACGACGTGTCGACCCGCATCGCCCTCTCGATCTCGGGTGATGACGGGATCCTGGCCGCGGCACGGGAACATCAGGAGTATCTCGCCGGCGAAACCCTGGCACGCCAGTGCCTGGTGGGCCGTCAGCTGGAGCAGGCCGACCGGGTAGAATCGGTCGTGATTGATGGACAGACTGCCGTGCTCGCGGTGCGGCAACTCGGGGACGGCCGGACCTTTTCCGGCCCAGAACGTGTGGACGAAACGTGACCAAGATTCAGCTGAAGCATCTCGAGGCGCGGCTACTCGAGGAACGGAGCCGGGTGATGAAGGAGCTCGGTTACTATGACGAGGCCTTCAATTCGACGCTGCAGGGATCCGACGGCGATCTGTCGTCCTACTCCTTCCATATGGCCGATCAGGGCACCGACGCAATGGAACGCGAGAAGCAGTATCTCTTCGCCTCGCAGGAGGGACGCTACCTCTGGCACCTCAATGAGGCGTTGCGCCGGCTCTACAACCAGCCCGACAAATTCGGCAACTGCCACCAGTGCGGCACGAAGATTGATTTCGAGCGACTGGACGCGCTGCCGCACGCACGACTCTGCATCTCGTGCAAGGAGAAGGAAGAGGATGGCAAGCGGCGTTAGTTGGCGGCCCCCGTTCTGGGGGCTGGTGGCCATCGTGGTGGTGCTCGACCGGATCACCAAGGTGCTGGCGGAGCGCGCGCTCGGCGCTGGAGAAGTCGCCTCGCTGGTCGGCGACACGGCGCAGCTTCGTCTTGTCCACAACCCCGGGGCGGCGTTCGGCCTCAACCTCGGCGCATACTCCCGCTGGATCTTCATGGCGATTGCGATCGTGACGGTGCTCTTCCTCTATCGGATGTGGAAGGAGACGGCACTCACTGAGCGGTTGCGGCTCTACGCGCTGGGATTCGTCGCGGGCGGTGCCGCGGGCAACCTGATCGATCGCTTCATCTCACCGCGCGGCGTCGTTGACTTCATCGACGTCGGCATCGGCGTCGCGCGGTGGCCCACGTTCAACGTCGCGGACATCGCGGTGTCCTGCGGCGCCGTGGCATTGGCGCTGTCGCTCTGGCGCGAAGATGCGCGGCGCGCGGCCGCGATCGTGCCACCCACGTGACCTGCTGCGTCCTGGTCGACTCGACCGAGCGCCTCGACCGCTTTCTCGCCGATCAATTGCAGATGTCGCGCACCGTGGCGGCACGCCTGGTGGCCGAGAAGGCAGTGTCGGTCAACGCCGTGGTGGCTCGCGCCTCACGCACGATGCAGCGCGGTGACCTCATCGAGGTGACGTTTCCTGAACACGAAGCACCCCGGACCTTCACGCCCAACCCGATCGGACTCACCATCGTCTACGAAGACGACGACCTCGCCGTCATCGACAAGCCCGCCGGGCTGGTGGTGCATCCCGCACCGGGGCACTGGGACGACACCCTCGTTAATGCGCTGGTCGCACGCGGGACAACCCTCGGAGGCGGTGCCGAGGGGCGACCGGGAATCGTGCATCGACTTGATCGCGAGACCAGCGGACTGATCATTGTGTCAAAGACCGATCTCGCGCATCGTCGACTCGGTGCGATGATCGCCGCGCGCAAGGTCGCCCGCGTCTATGCCGCGATGATCTGGGGCCATCTCGACGAGCCGAAAATCACCATCGAAGCGCCACTCGGTCGGAGTCATCGCGACCGCAAGCGTGTGGCGATCATCCCCGAGGGTCGCCCCGCCAAGACCGACGCGTTCGGGATCGCCCACCTTGGCCCGGTGGAGATCGTCCGGCTCGAACTGCACACCGGCCGTACCCACCAGATCCGGGTGCATCTCGAATCCATCGGACATCCGGTCGTCGGAGACCCGGTCTACACCGGGGGTGGTTGGAAGCGGATTTCCGGTGTGGGTCGCGCCCAGGCCAGGCTGCTCGCCTCGCTGGCACCGCGGCAGGCACTTCATGCCGCCCTTCTGGCGTTCCGCCACCCCATCAGTGGCGAACCGCTCCGATTGACCTCTCCCTGGCCGCTCGACCTCTGGCCACTCCTGGAGACCGCGGCCGGCGCCGGTGTCCTTCCGAGTCGGGAGGAGGCGCTGTCGGCCATCGGCTTCGAAACCCAGCATGCCTGACAGCCTTCCGGCCGTTGGCGGTCTGGTGGTTCGGGTCGCCGGGACTCGCTGGTTCATCCCGGTGGACGGGGTGATCGAGGTCCTGCGAGATGCGACAATCGTCCGGGTGCCGGGTGGGGTGCCGGCGGTCCGGGGGATGGTCAACCACCGCGGCCGGATCATCACGGTGGCCGACCCGGTCCGAGCGCTGGGGCTCCCAGGGGAGGCGGGCGGTGCGCGGGAACTGGTGGTGGTCGAGTCGGAGAGCCGCCGTTTCGCCCTCGCGGTGGATGGTGTGGTGGAGCTGACCGCCGAACCGCGCACGGGCCTTGCAACATTGGATTTGATCCAGGTCGCCCACGCGATCTTTGCCTGACCCCTGTTCCCGGAGGACCGATGGCCCAGCGGATCCTGATTTGTGATGACGCCATCTTCATGCGGACGATGATCGCCGATATCCTGACGGGTGCGGGGTACGAAATCGCCGGCGAGGCCGAAAGCGGCCTGCAGGCAGTCGAGCGCTACAAGGCAGTGAAGCCTGATCTGGTGACAATGGACATCGTGATGCCCGATATGGGCGGCATCGACGCCGTCCGGGCGATCATCGCCAGCGACCCCGATGCCAAGATCCTGATGTGCAGCGCGATGGGCCAGCAGGCGCTGGTGGTCGAGGCCGTCCAGGCCGGCGCGAAGGACTTCGTGGTGAAGCCGTTCCAGCCGTCCCGGGTGCTCGAGGCCGTCAAGCGCGTTCTGGGCGAATGACCGACCCGCGGCGGGCGCGATACGTCGCGCTCTTCGCGGCCGAGGCGCGCTCAATGCTCGGCGGGGCTCGGCGCACGATGGCGGCCTGGTTCGACGACCTGACCGACACCAGCCACGCCGAAGAAATCTTCCGGGTGCTGCACACCATCAAGGGGATGGCCGCCTCACTTGAGTTCGACGCGGTATCCGAACTGACGCACGCGACCGAGTCGGCGCTCAGTTCGGTGCGAGAGGGCGTCCGCCCCGCCGACCGGGGATGGTTGCGAGAGCTTGAGCGTGGCCTCGATGACATCTCGGCCGAGTGCGAACGGGCCGTCGAAGGCGAGGGCGGTGCAGCCGCAGCAACTGCCGCTGGTGGCCCGACCGCCGCGCGCATTGTGCGGGTCGATATCGATCGTCTCGATGCGCTGTTCAGCGATCTCGGCGGGCTGGTAACCGCGCGGCAAGACCTCGAGCGCCACGCCTCGCGCGACACCCTTTCGCCCGTCGCGCGTGCCGCATCGGCGATGGCGCACCGGCTCGATCTGCTGCAGGACCGCATCCTGCACGTGCGCCTGGCCCCACTCACGGAAGTGTTCGAACGGCTGCCGCCGCTGGTGCGGGACCTGGCCCGGCAGCTCGGGAAGGAAGTCACGGCGGAGATCTCCGGCGAGGGGCTCGAAGTCGACCGGGCCGTCCTCGACCATCTGCCCGAGCCGCTGATGCACTTGCTGCGCAATGCGCTCGACCACGGGATCGAGTCGCCGGAGCTCCGGCGTGCGGCAGGGAAGCGGGCAGCCGGGCGCATCGCGGTGCGGGCACGCCGCGATCGCGATGCCGTGGTCGTAGAGCTCACGGACGATGGCCGCGGCATTGATCGCGAGCAGGTGGCAGCCAAGGCGCGTGAGCAAGGGATACTCGAGGAAGGTGCCGCCCTCTCCGACGACGGACTGCTGGCGGTGCTGGCCCGGCCAGGATTCAGCACCGCGCAGACGGTGACGGATGTGTCCGGGCGTGGTGTCGGACTCGACGTGGTGCTCGCCCGGCTCCACGAGATTGGGGCGGCGCTCTCGTTGACGACCGTCGCCGGGAAGGGGACGGTGTTCACGCTCCGGCTGCCGATGCGACTTGGCATCGTCCGGGCACTGGTGACCGGCATCGGCGATGAGCGGTACGTGATGCCGCTGACGCACGTGGCCGAACTCATTGCCTGGGATCCATCGACGGTGCGGCAGGTCGATGGGCGCTCGGTGATCGAGCACCGCGGGGAGACGATTCCGGTGGTCGACTTGCGCCGGCTGCTGCTCTATCGTGGTGCCGCGGCGCCGCTGCGCCGCCCCGCGGTGGTGTTCGAAGCCAACGGCCAGCGCGTGGTGCTGGTGGCCGATGCGGTCCACGGCCAGATCGACGCGGTCGTGCAGCCGATCCAGCGGCCCCGTGGGATGCCGCGCTGGATCACCGGCGCGGCGGTGCTGGACAATGGCCGACCGGCGCTGTTGCTCGACCTGGCGAGCGTCGTATAGCGATCGAAATCGATCATCGATCAGCGATGGTCGAGTTGTGAGACTTCACCCGGAGTGCCGATGCCCACACCGAACGATATCGATACGCTGCGCCGCGACGGACTCCGTGAGGTCGCGACCATCGGCGCAGGCCACGCCGCGACGGCGCTGTCGCAACTGACGGATCGTCGCATCATGATCTCCGTGCCGCAGGTGCGCCGTGTCAACTACGGCGAAGTGCCCAAGATGCTGTCGAGCTTCGGTGGTCACGTTGCCCTGGTCTCGATGCGGATGTTGGGTGACCTGACCGGCCGGGCATTGCTTGCCTTCGCCGAGCAGGATGCCACGCGACTGTGCGACCTGATCCTGCGGCGACCAGTTGGGCCACCCCGCGCACTCGGGGAACTGGAGCAGTCGGGCCTCAAGGAGGTCGGCAACATCGTCTGCTCGGCCTACCTCACTGCGCTCAGCAACTTCATGGGAATGATGCTGCTGCCGTCGGTGCCGTCACTCACGGTCGGCCCGACGGATTTGGCGATCGCGTCCACCGTCGATCCCGAGGAGGAAAGCAGCGATCTCCTGTTCTGCGTCGACACGGCATTCCGTGCCGAGGGCAATGAGCATCCCTTGACCGGGGCATTCCTGCTGATGCCCGACCACGCCTCGATCAAGGCGATTCTCGAGGCCATCCGGCTCGACTAGGATGACGGCGCCCCGTCCGCGCGACGCCGCTGTTGTCGCTGCGCTGGTGCGACGGCTCGGTACCACCGACGCCGCGACGCTGACGAACCTTGCCTGGTTCGCGGCGCGGCGCGGGGCTACTGCGGCCGCGCTCGATACCGTGCGCCGCGCCGTGGCGATGCCCGGCGCACCCCGTGCCGCCTGGCGCACACTGGAGCGGCTCGCCGTCGGGCGGACCGATCAGTTGCTGCTGGCACTTCCTCCCGGCCAGGCTGCCACGGCCGCTGGTCCGTTGGCCACGCATCCGCTCGCCGCAGCTGTTGCTGCCCACGCGCAGGGTGCGCTCGCCGTCGCCGAGGCGTGCTATTGGGCCGCCACCGAAGATGGCCCCGATGCGATCGCGGCGTGGAACGGGTTGGCAGTCTTGCACGAGGAGCGAGGCGAACGCTCGGCGGCCGACGAGGCGTGGCGGCGGATTGCCGAGTCACCCAGTGTCGCCGTGGCGCACGATCACGTGCTGGCCTGGCACCGCCGCGGCGAATCGCGGCACGCCCGGACGCTGCTTGAGCACGCCATCTTGCGCCTGCCCCGCTCGGCGCCGCTCCTCCACCTCGCGGGATATCTGGCCTACATTGGCGGCGAAGCCGCGGCGGCAGTGCCGTTCCTGACCGCGGCCGTCGCCATCGACCCAGCGCTCGCGCGGTCCCACTTCACCCTTGGCCTCGCACACGAGCGCCTCGGGGCACACACCTTGGCGGTGGAAGCGACTCGCCACGGACTGCAATGCTCGCCCTGGTTCGTCCCCGAGGTCTGGTTGCTTGACAACGGACGTCGCGGCGAACTGGTTGAAATTGCTCCGGAACGCTCCACCGGAACCGCCGCTGCCACAGATGAAGTCCTCCTCGCACTCGGTCGCTCGCTTCTCGAGACGCTGCACCTCGGCGAGGCGCTCTCGGTCTTCGATCAGGTGCTCGTGCGGCAGCCGTCGCACACGGCTGCGCTGTTCCACCGCGGCGTCGTGTTAGCCAAACTGCGCCGGTACAACGACGCGTTGGCCGATTGGGAAGCCGTCGGAGTGGCGGATGGGGAGAGCGTGCTCGGGGCGATGAGTCGCCGACACGCGCACTCGGCACGCGAACTTGCCGCCCTCTTCCCGGTCAGCTAGGCGCTGCGTGCACGGGCCACTCAGTGAGATCTCACTCGTAGAAGTGCTCCAGCTCCTCCAACGCGGCCGTCGGAGCGGAACCCTGCGCGTCACCGGCCCTGACCCGACCGCGCCGCGCACGCTCTGGCTCCGCGAAGGGCTGGTGGTCGCACTAGAACCCGAAGCCAGTGACGCCGCCGTCAACGATGGCCTGATCGCGCGTGCCCTCGCGAGCGAGGAAGCTGACGACGGACCGGACACCGTGCCGGCACCCATTCGGGACGCACTCCGGGCCCGGCTCGCGAGTGCCGCCCTGGGGGTAATGCTCCACTGGTCCCGCGGTCGGTTCGATTTTGCAGAGGGCGTCGTCGCAGTCGGGCCCCTCGCCGTCTCGCCCGATGCGCTCGTGTTCGAGGTCGTCGAAACCGAGATGCGCCGGGTCGACCTCGCCGCCGAGTTCGACCAGTTCCGAGCCATTCCCGCGTTCGCTCCGACGGAAACACTCGCCGACGGCCCCGCCCCCTCGCTCGACCCGTTGGATTGGCGGCTGCTCGACGCGGTGGATGGCGTGCGCAACGTGGCCGCGCTCGCCGCTGCCCTGGATGAACCGCTCGATGTGATCGCCGATCGGGTTCGGTCGTTGCAGTCCACCGCTATACTTCAGCTCGCCGCTGCACCCGCCGATGTTTCGCTCGAGGCGAGGGCTGCCATCGAGGCGGGTCGGTATGACGAGGCCGCCGCGCTGCTCCGCTCGCGAGTAGCCGCCGTGCCGGGCGATGGCGAGGCGTGGCGAACGCTCGGCCTCGCCGAGGTCGGGGCGGGGCGGTTCGATCGCGCCATCGGCGCGTGGGAGGGATGGCGCGCCGCCGATCCGCTGCGCGCCGAGGAGGCTGCGTCGCTGACGCGTGCTGCCCAGACTATGGTGGAGGCGTTGCGCGACGGCCGTGACTGAATCGTTTCCGACACTCCCCGGCGTCACTCAGGGCCTCGCCTTTCTGGACCTCGGCGAGCGCCTGCGACAGCGTGGCCAGCACGAGGCCGCCGCGACGGTCGCGCTCGCCGGGTTGGCGCGGTATCCGGCGCTGGCCGACGCGCACGACCTGCTTGCGCGCATCCGCGCCGACCAGGGCGAGGATGCCCCGGCGATCGCGTCGTGGCGTGCCTCCCTCGAGATCGAGCCCGGTCACATCGGCGCGCTCAAGGGACTCGCGTTTCTCGCCTTCCGGGCGCACGATCTGGCGGGCGCGGAGCGCTACCTTGAGTCCGCTGCGATGCGTGCCCCCCACGACACCACGATCCTCGCTGCCCTCGACCGGGTGCGTGCCTCGGCGCCGGCACCGTCGGCCGAGTCGTTCCGACTCGATGACCTCGCCAGCGGCCTGCTGCTGTTCGACAGTCAGGGGATGCGATTGACGGGCGGCGTCGGCCCATCGACTGGTGAGCTCGACGCCGATGCCACCGCGGCCGAGGCATCGGGCCTGGTGCGGGAGGCCATCCGCGCGGCCCGCTTCCTCGAGTTGGGCGCCTGGCAACAGCTGGTACTCGAAGGGAGCGAGGCCCGGGCCGCGCTAGTCGCGATCACTCCCGAGGCGACCCTGCTGGTGCGCCGTCCGGTGAGCACCCCGCCAGGACGATTGCTTGCGACCAGCGCACGAGCCGCGGACGTGGCGCGCGAATGGCTCGGTCGGGCGCAATGAGCATCGCACGGTGGGAGGGGATGCTGCGCGAAATCACCGGCATCATCGGCGTCCGCGGTGCCCTGATCATCTCCGCAGACGATGGGCTGGTGGTTGCGGAATCGGCGATGGAAGGGCTCGAAACCACGGACGTGGCCGCTTTCGCCGCGTCGCTGATTTCGCGCGCGCAGCGCACCGCGGCAGCGATGCGCACCAGCCCGCCGACTCGATTGCACGTCACTGCCGAGTTGGGAACTCTCTTCGCGGTGGCCGGCGGCGAGCCGCTCTGGCTGGTCGCGGTGACCGACCCCACCGTCGAACTCGGCCGGCTCCGCATCCTGCTCGGCGACCTCGCTGTCGTGCTGGCCTGATGCGGGTTCTCGAACCGTGGGTTGCCGACCCGCTCGCGGAATTTCTGCGCGAGTCATCCGCCCGGCTCGCCCTGGTGATGACGAGCTCCGGTCAGGTCATTGCGCAACACGGCTTCACCCGTTCGCTGGACGTGATGGCCGCGGCGGCGCTCGGCGCCGGTATCCTTGCTACCACAGCTGAACTGGCGCGGGTGGTCGGCGCCGACGCCGGCTTCGGGGTGATCGTCCATCAGGGTCACCAGCAAGGTGTCTGGCTCGCCGGATTCGACACGCCCCGTGGCCGCTGGATCGCTCTGGTGGTGTTCGGTCGCGAATCGTCGGTCGGGCTGGTCCGCCTCTTCTTCGCTCGCTTCACCGAGCGCCTGGTCGCAGCGGCGCCGGTTGCAGTGCTGGTGCGCGAGGTGCTCGCCGAAGGCTTCGAACGGGAACTCGACGACTCGCTGCGTGCCCTCTTCGGGCGGAGCTGACGATGGCTCGGACGAATGGCGCGCAACGGGAACTCACCGCCACCCTGGTCGTCTACGGAGCAGCCCGGTCGGGGAAGAGCTCGATCTTGCGCTGTGTGCAGGATCGGGTGGCGCCGGCGCGCCTCGGTGAGCGTTATCCGCTCGGCTCCCCTCCATCGGGCGTGCCGTTGCTCGACTGGCTGCCACTCGAACTTGGCCTGATTGGCGGCTGGCAGGCCCGCGTCAATCTGTACGGCGTCCCCGCGGAGCGCCACGCCGACACCACGCGCCGCCTGGTCCTCGCCGAGGCCGATGGCATCCTCTTCGTAGCCGACAGCCAGGCGTCACGGCTCTCGGAGAACCTCGATGCGTTGCAATCGCTGCAGGGCGAGTTGCTCGACCGTGATGGCGATCTGCGTGACCTTCCGCTCGTGCTGTTGTACAACAAGCAGGATCTGCCGGCGGAGATGATCCTGACACCCGACGCGCTGGGGGAGGCGCTCAATTTTCGCGGCGCACCGAGTTTCGCCTGTGACGCATTGCGGGGGGTGGGAGTGCTTGAGGCGCTCCACAGCGGAGTGACCCGGATGATGCGGCGCCTTGCGCCTGCACAGGGGGGGTGACGCAGCGATGCTGAACCCGCATTCACGCTTCGCCTCGTTCGTGGTAGGCTCGTCCAATCGACTCGCGGCCACGGCCGCCAAGGCGGTGGCCGAGGCGCCCGGTGCTGCCTACAACCCGCTCTGGTTCTACGCTCGGCCCGGGCTCGGCAAGACCCATCTCCTGATGGCGATCGGGCACGAGGCACAGGTGATCGATCCGTCGCGCACCGTGGAGTACGTCACCGTCGATGATTTTGTCGAGGCGTATCACGCGGCGCTCGCCGCCGGGCAGGCCGAGGCGTACCGGCGCCGCTTCACCGAGGCAGATCTCGTCTTGCTGGATGACGCCCAGCTCCTCACCGATCAGCGCGAGTTGCAGTCGGAATTGCTTCGGCTGATTGATCTCCTGATGGCGGGTGACCGACAGATTGTCCTGGCTGGTGATCGCCCCCCGGAAGAGATCCAGTCACTCGACGAACGGCTGATCCGTCGCTTCGCCGGTGGTCTGGTGATTGATATCGGTGCCCCTGACTACGAGACCCGGCTCGCCATCCTGGCGCGTCGCGCCCAGGAACGACAGATCGTCTTCGCGCCGGAAGCGCTGGCCGCGGTGGCGGAGCTGCCGATCGGGACTGTGCGGGAATTGCTCGGCGCCCTCAATCGGCTGATTGCGCAGCAGGCAGTGCAGGCGTCGCAGCTCAGTGCGGCGGAAGTGCGACTTCTCCTCGCCAGCCTGGGGCACGTGAAGCCGGGGGAACCGGTCGATGGATCGACTCCTTCCGCGAGCGACGAGTCACGAGGCGGAGCGAACGCCGCCACGCCGCGAACGGAGCATGGCGAGGACGCCGGCGCAGCGGAAGACGAGTTTTCCGACTTTCTCTCGGACCTCTCGGCCGCGGTATCCCATCAGGTCGACCGCTGGCGCCGGCGCGTGACCGAAGCGACGCTGCGTTACGTGGGTGAGGGATTCCGAACCAATCGGCTGGAGGCACTGCTCGCGGGCGAGATGGGGAGCGACCCTGAGGTGGCACTGGCGGAGTTCGAGCGCGATGTCGAGGCGTTACGTCGTCTGCAACGCGAACTTGCGGAACTCGCGCCTTCGCTTCTGGGAGAGGCGGCGCTCCACGACCCCGACCGCCTCGCCGAAGCCGACGCGTTGGTGGCTGAGGCGCGCGACGTTGGCGAGCCATTGCCCGGGCCGATGGCGCGCTACACGCTCGAACTTTTCGGGGAAGGCCCCAGCACGCGTTCGGTGACTGAGGCCATCCGGACGGCGGCGAGCGACCCGGGGCAACGCTACAACCCCTTCGTGATCGTCGGCCCGAGCGGCACAGGGAAAACCCACCTGCTCCACGCCTTCGCGCACGCTCTGCGCGCGTCGGGCTTGACGCGCGTGGCGGTGTTCGACGCCCAGCAGTTCGTTGATGGACTGGTCGCAGCCCTCGGCGATGGCAGCATTGCCCGATGGCGGCAGCGATTGCGCCGGGTCGAGGCGCTCCTGCTGGACGATGTCGGTGTATTGGCGGGAAAGGAACGCAGTCAGGAGGAGCTCTACCAGCTGTATAACCTCCTGCTCGAGTCAGGACGGCAGATGGCGTTCACGGCCAGCGTTCTGCCCACCCAACTCGAGGGCTTCGAGTCACGGCTGGCCACCCGGCTCGCGGGTGGATTGGTGCTGGAGCTCGGATCGCCCGATCGCGACGCGAGGCTGCAGGAGGTCGTGCGCCTGCTCGGCCCGGCCGCGGAGGACGCCGACCTGGTGGAATATCTCGCGGCGCGCCCGGCCGGATCGTTGCGCGAAGTCCAGCAGCTGTTGCAACGTCTTGCGGCCGCGGTCGAAGAGCGCCAGACCACACTGACATTCGCGTTGGCGCGAACGCTGCTCGAAGGGTCGCAGGTTGAAGGACCGCGACCCCCGCGTCGGGGCAGCGGATTGCTCGCTCCCGGAAGTGGTGCGGTTCGCTCCCGCGAAAAAATGGTCGACATCTGGCCGGACATCGGCGAGCGCTTGCTGGAGGAGTGGCGCTGATGGCGATCAAGGGTTCGCTCAAGGAGGCATCGCTCCCCGACGTGGTACAGTTGCTCTACCTCGGCCGTCGCACCGGTTGCCTCTCGGTCGCCAACGATCGCAATTTTGCCTCGATCTGGCTCGACGATGGGTGGATCGTCTTTGCCGGCCTGTTGTCGCGCCCCGACCGCCTTGGCGAACGACTGGTTGCGGCGGGAAAGGTCAGTCCCGATCAGCTCGAGTCGGCGATTGCAACGCAATCGGCGCTCCCCGGCCATCGGCTGGGTGCGGTGTTGGTCCAGCTCGACCTGATCTCCCAGGCCGAACTGGAGGGTGAACTGCGTCGCCAGGTCGAGGAGACCATCTACACCCTCTTCACGTGGGCCAGCGGAACCTTCTCCTTCGAGGCAGGCATCTCCCCGGACGAAGCGGAGGGGACAGTGCGACTCAATCCCGAGGGGCTGCTGCTCGAAGGGGCACGCCGAGTCGACGAATGGAGTGTGATCGCGAAGAAGATTCCGTCGCTCGACGCCGTCTTCGCGATCGAGGGCGAGGGTGCCATTGAATTCAAGGGTGAGCCAGCCCTGGTCGATATCGAGCGTCGGGTGCAGCCGTTGATCGACGGAGCCCGCACGGTCCGGGATATGATGGACGCCACTGGTCTCACCGATTTCGAAGTCTGCCGTGCGCTCTTTGGCCTGCTCTCCGCTGGCCGGCTTCGGCGCGTGGCGACTGCACCCCCGGCGGTCCCGCGTCAGGGGACGGCGCGGCTCGAGGAACATCGCAACCTCGGCGTCGCCTTCTACCGCACCGGGATGTTGAATGAAGCCGAGCGCGAATTCAAGCGCGTCGCCGAATTGCGTCCCGGTGATGGCGAGGCGTCCTTCCGGCTTGGTCTGATTGCGCTGCGGCAAGCGCGCTGGGCCGATGGGCTGGCGCAATTTCAGCGGGCAACCGAGCGAGGCGGCGCACGACCTGCGGTGCTGCACAACCTTGCGCTGGCCCTCGAGTCACTTGGCCGCCTCGACGAGGCGGAGACGGCGCTCGGCGAGGCCGTGCAGCTCGACAAGGACGACCCACGGCTCTGGACCGGCTGGGGGTTGCTCGCGCTGCGGCGCAGTGAACCTTCGCGCGCACTGGAGCGCTTCGCCCGCGCCCGCGACTTGGTGGGGCAGGGGAAGCCGCCAGCCCACTGGTACTGGGGCTGCGGCTGGGCCCAGGCGCTCTCCGAGGCGTGGCCGGACGCGCTCGCGACCATTCGCGAGGGGGTTGTGGCATTTCCCGATCATCCGGTCCTGCGGACCACGTTGGGCGTCCTGCTCGAAGGTACCGGCGAGGTGGGTGAGGCCGAGGCCCACTTGCGCCACGCACTCGGCGAGGATCCGACCATCCCGCAGATTTCCAAGAATCTCGGGGACTTGCTCTATCGTGCCGGCCGCTGGGATGAGGCCGAAGAATCCTACGACCGCGCTGCCAAGCTGGCCCCGACTCTGGGAGACGATCTCTACTTCAAGCTGGGCAACCTCGCCTGCCGTCGGGGCGATATGCCGAAGGCGCGACGGCACTGGGGGGCAGCGCTGGCAATCAATCCCGAGCACGCCCTGGTCCGCGCCAATCTCGCCGGCTCCGGTGCGGCGTGACGACCCCCGACCCGCTCGCCAGCTTCCGCGCCGAATACCAGCGATTGAGTGCCTCGCTGACGCGACCGCTTGCGGCACGGGAGCGCGACACCCTGCGCGCCGCGATCATCGCGCTGTTCAAGGAAGTTGATGGGCTGCTGACCGAGGTCGATGCGTTCAAGGCATCGATTCGCGCGCTGGTCGACGGCTTCAAGGCGCTGCCGGCGGACGAGGCCGCTGCCACGGTACGGTACGATCACCTCGGCGCTTCGACAGCGATGGAGCGGGGCTGGAGCGACTTGGCGGGGGCGCGCTGGAGCGGTGCCGAGGCACACTTTCGCGAGGCGATCGCCCGCGATCCTGGCAGTACCGATGCGCCGGCATTGCTCGGTTGGGCACTGATGCACCAGCAGCGTCACGACGAGGCCCTGCAGCTCTGCCTCCAGGTGCTGATGCGTGAGCCGGAGCACGGGCTCGCGCGAGTGGCACTCGGATTCGTCTGTCTGCGCAAGGGCATCACCGGCGAAGCGATGGAGCATCTCTCCCGCGTGGCCGGTCGGCCGGGAGACGCGCGCGCAATTCTTTACGCGAGTTACTGGCTCGGCGTCGCCTACATCGAACGCGAGATGGATACCGACGCCGTGGAACTGCTGCGGCGGGCGGTGACGCTCGGGCCGAACCTCGCCGAGGGTTGGGCCGACCTTGGCCGTGCACTCTGGTTCCGAGGCGAGCCCGAGCGGGCACGGGAGGCCTGGTCCACCGGTTCGGTAGTGCGGTACTCACCCTACGCCGAGCGGAACAGCACCCTCCTCGATGTCACCAATGCCGGGGGAGTGCCGCCACGTTCCGCGTTCCGCTGAGCCTGCTGCTCGCGCTGCAGGCGCCCCCGTCTGGCCAGCCTGCCTCGCCACCGTTGCCCGGAGTGCGGATCGAGGTTGGGGAGATCACCGTGCTGGTCGACCGGAAGCACGCCGTCCTCGGCAGGTCGTTGGGCGAAGCGGCCGGCGTGGTCCGGGAGTGGCTCGGGCTCGGCCGGCTGGATCTGGGGAAGCTCGTCCTCGTGGTGGTTCCCGATACCGCTGGCTTCCGCGCCTGGTCGCGGGGCCGGGTTCCGACCTGGGGGGCTGGGCTGACCCTGCCGGGAAGCCGGTTGGTGGTTGTCCGGGTCGACGCCGGCGACCCCTTCGGCACCCTGAGGCACGAGTTGGCGCACATCGCCCTCCACCAACGGGTGACGGGCCGTGTCCCGCTCTGGTTTGACGAGGGCTTTGCCGTCCTGGCAGCTGGGGAGTATGGTCGCCTGGCGGGGCTCCAGCTCAATATGTCGGTCGCGGCGGGGCGAGTGCCTACCCTCCGGGCCCTGGATGCCGACCTCCGGGGGAGCCGCGGCGACGCGGAGGCCGGCTATGCCCTAGCGGGGTCAGCCGTCTCCTACCTCGCCCGGCGGAATCCCTCGGGTGGGCTCGAGCCGATGCTGGCGCGACTGGTGAGCGGGATGCCGTTCGATGAGGCCGTCCTGGCGACCACTGGCCTGACTGAGGAGCGGTTCAGCGACGCCTGGCACCGTGATGTCCGGCGGCGCTTCAACTGGCTGGTCTGGTTTATCACCGGCGGTGCGTGGCTGGTCATCGCGCTGCTGTTGGGGTGGGCCGCGGCGTGGCGCCGCCATCGGGACGCCCCCCGGAGGGCGGCCCTCAACCAGGGGTGGGTCATCGAAGATGACCCCGCAACCGAAGATGACGAGGAGATTACAACACCAGACCAGTCCCCCGATCCGCTTGACCCATCTGACTCTGGCCGCTAGCCTCCTCACCCTATGCCACCTACCGACCCGATCTCCGTGCCTCCGGCGGCGCTCTTCTCGCGCCGCAATCTCCTCCTGATCGCCGTGGCACTGGCGAGCATCGGGGCCGGCTACGCTGTGCTCCTCGGCGGCTCCCCAGGGGCCGCCGCAGTCCTGCTCGTCGCCGGATATTGCGTGCTCTTTCCCTTGGCACTTCTCGCCTGAACTGCGGCGCGTCGGGCGAATAGCTCAGCTGGTTAGAGCGCCTGCCTTACACGCAGGATGTCGGGGGTTCGAATCCCTCTTCGCCCATCGTCGGCGTGTCGCAAACGAGGCCGGACCCGTCTTATGCATTTGAACCTCACGGAGGTAGCTGGGATGTTGCAACAGGTGTCGTCGCTCGTGGTTCTCGCCGTCATCGTCACGGCCGCCCCCGCCCCCGCCGCCGCAAACCAGATCCGCGGGACCATCCGCGGCGGGCAGATGCAGGCGCCGAAGACTCTGGTGTTGATCGCCAACCCCTACACGTCCAGTCCCTCCGACTCGGCGTTCACGGTCGCGATCGGGAGCAGCGCGCGCGAAAAGCTGGAGCGCAGCGTGGGGGCAGAGTACGGTGTGGTGACCCGCAAGCAGATGAATGACGCGCTGATCTCATTCGGGTACAGCGGCGACGCCATCCTGACGCCAGGCTCGGCAGGGGAGATGGCCCGATCGATGGCCGTACGGTATTACGTGACCAGCACGCTCGTGAAGGCGGGCGGTGGCTACTCCGTCACTGCGCGAATGATCGGCACCAACCTCGACGTCGGTCAGGTCGTCACCGCCACAGGCACGACTCCGGGCGAGCTCGGCGGCAAGATGGCTGATGGCGTCGGACCGGCGATTCGTGCGATTGCCGACGCCAAGCTCTGCAATGAAAATTCAGTGACGAAGCCCGCCAAGGCGGCCGAGGCGGCCGCCAAGGCGATCAAGGCAGTCCCGAACTTCGGGCTCGCCGAATACTGCCTCGCCGAAATCGCGCTGAAGCGGGACTCGGTCGGCGCCGAGGCGATGGGCCACTTGCAGAACACCGTCAAGGGCGATCCGCTCTCGCTTGTGGCACTGAGTTCGATCGCAGTGATCTACCAGAAGAAGGGCGACAGTACCAGGACGATCGAGACATTTCAGCAGATGCTCCGGGCAGCCCCGACCAACAAGCCGCTGCTGGAGCGAGCCTTCAAACTCTTCCTGGGCTATGGCAAGCCGGAAGCGGCGATGGCGGTGGCCGACGAGGGGATCAAGCAGGATCCGAGCAATCCGGACTGGTACGACCTGAAGAGCAACGTCTGCTTCGCGAAGGAAGACTACGCCTGCGCCGTCACTGCGCTGGAGCAGGTCTTCGCCGTCGACAGCACGAGAGCCGACAGCCTCTTCTACCAGAAGATCCTCTTCGCTGCATCGTCAAAGCCTGACACGGCGAAGTATCTGGCCTACAGTCTCCGCGCAACCAAGCGGTATCCGGACAATGCTGGATTGCTGGAGGAGCTCGCCAAGGCGTACTCCCTCGCTGGTCAGACCGACTCCACGGTCGCGGTGACACAGCGGCTGGTGAAGGTTGATCCGACGAAGACCGATGCCGTCCTCCGGGTCGTGAAACAGCTGCTCGACGCCAAGAAGCCGCGTGAGGCAATTCAGTTTGCCCCGAGCATCAAGCAGTACGGTGATGAGGAAGCAAAGAACAACTTTGCGAACCTCGCGCTGCAGTCGATGCAGGCGCTGGCAGGTGTCAAGCCGCTCGACGCCCAGTTGCTGGTGGACATCGGTGAAGCCGCGCTGTCGGTCGGGCCGACCAATCCGAATATTCTGCTGTTCACGAATTACTTCTACGCCGTCGGGTTGCAGCCCTCACTCAGCGCACTCGCGCTGTCGTCGCGGGCGCAGAAGTCGTGCGAACTCGCCAAGAAGGAGCAGGCGTTGCTGGTGAAGCTCGAGCCGGCAGTGACGCTCGCGGCCACCAGCTCGAACGCCGGCGTGGCCGCCTACGCCAAGCAGTTGCTCACGTCCGTCCAGACCGAGAAGCCTGCGGTGGTGCAGATGATCGGCTCCTTCTGCAAGTAACACTTCCCCCCAAGGGGCAGCTTCTGTATCTTTGGCCGCTGTTCCTGGGGGGCTGTTGCTCAGTTGGTTAGAGTGCCGCACTGTCACTGCGGAGGTCGCGGGTTCGAGCCCCGTCAGCCCCGTTCCTTCTGCCACCCCGTCCGTCGTTGCGGACGGGGTGGTTTGTTGTCCGGAATCCCATGACCGACCTGCCGCTCCACGTCCCCGTCCTTCTCGCACCAATCCGGGCCCGGGCGCTCGGCGCTGGACGGGTCGTGGACGCCACTCTCGGACACGGTGGCCACGCGGCAGCATTCCTGACCGACGGGGCATCGGTCCTCGGGATCGATCGGGACCCCGACGCGATCGCGACCGCCCGAGCCCGGCTCGGCGACCACAATATCCAATACCTCCAGGCGCCCTATGCGTCGCCAGACGCACTGGTCGCGGTCGCCGGATTCCGGCCGGGCTTCATCCTTCTCGACCTCGGCGTGTCCTCGCGGCAGCTCGACAGCACCGACCGCGGTTTCACTTTTCGGCCCGGCGCCCCGCTCGATATGCGGATGGGTCCCGACGCTCCGTCCGCCGCGGAATGGCTGGGGGTGAGCGATGAGGCTGAACTGGCACAGGTGTTCTACGACTACGGCGATGAGCCCCGCAGCCGCCGACTGGCAGCGGAGGTGGTGCGCCGCCGCGGCAACGCCCCCTTCCAGACCAGTGACGACCTCGTCAACGCGATCAGAGCCGCCCTCGGCCCGAAGAGCGGGGCTCCCGATTTCGCCCGGATCTTCCAGGCAGTCCGGATCGCGGTCAATGAGGAGTTAACCGGACTGGCAGAGGCGCTGCCGGCATTCCGGGACGCACTGGAGCCGGGCGGAACCCTTGCGGTGATCAGTTATCATTCGGGCGAGGATCGGTTGGTGAAAGGGGCGCTCCGCGACTGGGCCTCCGGCTGTGTCTGTCCGCCGGGTCTGCCGCAGTGCATTTGTGGTCGCAACCCACTGGGCCGTGCCGAACCTCGCAAGGCGATGATCCCGGACGCGGCCGAGCTCGTCGCCAACCCACGCTCCCGCAGCGCCAAGCTACGCTTCTTCCGGACCAACGATGCAGGTTAGGGGACGCCATCTGGTGCTCGCCTGGACAGCAGTGTTCCTCGCTGTCGCGGGGATCATCGTGTCACGGGATCGCCGAGCGTTCGTGATGCAGGATCGCCTGCGTGCGCAGAACGACCACGTCCGTGCACTCCTCTCCGATCGCGACAAGTTGTCGGCCACCATCGCCCGCCTCGCCACGCAGGAGGAGTTGCAACCCAAGGCGGAAGCGATGGGACTGCGGATCGCGTCGGACTCCGAAATGGTCGCCCTTCCGGTACCGTCGCCCCGCTGATGGCGAAGCCCGCTGCGCGTATCGCCGTGTTGCAGCTGCTTCTGGCGCTCGGAGGCGCCGCAGTGCTCTGGAAGGCGTTCAAGTTGCAGATCGTGGAGCACGCTGCGTGGAGCGGCCGAGCCGACAAATATCGCTATCGGACGAGTCCGGTGCCGGCACCTCGCGGCCGAATCTACGACCGCAATGGCGTGCCGCTGGCCGTGACCGATGAAGGCTACCGCATCGCTGTTGCCCAGAATCAGCTGCGCGATACGGCCAAGGTGATGGCGCTCCTGATCACCAAGCTCGGGATTCCCCGTGAGCAAGTGGTCAAGGAATTCGGCGACAACGATGCCTACTTCAACACCCTCTACTCGGCGAGTCAGGTCGAGCCGCTGCGCCGCATCAAGGGCGTGTATCTGCAGTCGGTCCGGGAGCGCACCTACCCGGTGAAGGCGCTCGCGGCGCCGCTGCTCGGTCGCCTCGATGATCAAGGGCGCCCCTCCGGCGGCATTGAGCGGATGCTCGACACCTTGCTGGAGGGTACACCCGGCGAATCGCGCTATCAGCTCGATCGCGCCGGGCGACTGCTCGAAGTCCCGGAATCACGGCTCCGTGATCCACTCCCGGGCCGGGATGTCTACCTCACCATCGACCGGAATGTCCAGGCGATCGCCGAGGGCGCCCTGCGTCGTACGGTGGTACAGAGCAAGGCCCGCGGCGGCGATGTGGTGATCCTCGATCTTCGCACCGGTGAGCTGATCGCGATCGCCTCGCTGCGGAGCGATCCCGGCAGTGGTCAGCCGGTCCCCACCCCTTCGGCACTGGTCGAACCGTTCGAACCCGGCTCCACTTCCAAGATCTTCACCGCGGCAGCAGTCCTCCGTTCGGCACGCGACACCGCCCCGGTCTCCGGGATGGGTGGCATCTGGAATATGCCGGTGAGCGCGACGCGGACTCGCCCGATCATCGACGAACACAAGACCACCGCACTGCTCACGCTGGGGGAGGCGATCAAGTATTCCAGCAACATCGCAATGTCGCAGTTCGCGATGAAGCTCTCGGGCGAGGCGCAATACCGGACGATCCGTGATTTCGGCTTTGGAACGCCTCCGGGAATCGGGTTCCCCGGGGAGTCGCCCGGCGGGATCGCGCTCCCCGCCCAGAGTGCCAACCTGCGTTACACGCAGCCGTCGTGGGCGCAGGGATACGAATGGACCACGACGGCGCTCCAGATGGCAACGGGGTATGCGGCGATCGCCAACGATGGCATCCTGCTCGCCCCGCAGCTGTTGCGTGAGGTCCGCGATGGACTCACGGGCAGGGTGCTCTTTCGCGCCCGGCCCGAAGTCGTCCGCCGTGCGGTTCCGACGGAAATAGCCCGCCGCCTGCGCGAGTACCTCACACTCGCGACGGACAGCGGTGGCACCGGCACGCGTGCCCAGCTGGACGTCTACTCGGTGATCGGCAAGACCGGAACCGCGACGCTCAAGCCGTACGGCCCTGGGAACTACCGCGCCTCGTTCTCGGGGATCTTCCCTGGCGACGACCCTCAATGGGTGGTTTACGTGATGATTGATCACCCGACTGCCGGTTCGCACTTCGGCGGTTTCGTCGCCGCACCGGTTGTGCGTTCGATGCTGCTGCAGGCGCTTGCGGCCTCGTCGTCGCCCCTCGACCGGAGCCGGATCACCGCGGAGCCTGCTCCCGGGCCGGTCGCGCGCACCGGGTTGCAACTCCCCCCCGCCCGCGCGGTCACGCGCATCCGCCTGCCCCTGGGCGCAGCGGTGCTGGCCGGCACACCGGCTTGGATCCCGGTTCCGAGCCTGGCTGGCAGTTCGGTCCGCGATGCTGCGTACGCCTTGCACCGGCTCGGCCTCGAGGTGCGGTTGAGCGGGCAGGGTCGGGTGCGTTCCACGTTACCTGCCGCGGGCGACAGCGCGACTCGCGGCACTCCCGTCACCATTTACGCCGACACATCGCGATGACCCTGCACGAGCTGGTTCGCCTGCTCCGTTCCCACGACCTTGTGATCCGCTCGAGCGACGACGATCTCGCGGTGAGTGCCCTCGCACTGGATTCGCGGCAGGTCGTTCCGGGAGCCCTGTTCATTGCCGTGCGTGGCCCAGCAGTCGATGGACACCGTTTCATCGCCAACGCGGTTGCGGCGGGGGCAGTCGCGGTCGTGACGGAAGCGGAGTGCACACTCGGGGTGCCCGTGGTGGTCGTTCGCGATGGTCAGCAGGCGGCGCACCTCCTTGCCGAATGCTGGTATGGGCACCCCGCGAGTGCGTTGCAGCTCACCGGGGTCACCGGAACAAACGGCAAGACGACGACGACCGCGTTGCTGCGGCACTTGCTCAACGCCGCCGGCGACGCCGGGAGCATCGGCACGCTTGGTGCCTTCGATGGCAGTGGCCGTGCGGTTCCGTCGACCGCTGGCTCGCTCACGACGCCGGGCCCGCTCGATCTGCAGGCGACGCTGCGCGAGCTCGTCGCGGCAGGCGTGCGCCGGGTGGCGATGGAGACGTCTTCGCACGCACTCGATCAGGGCCGCCTCGACGGGCTGACGTTTGCGGCCGGGATCTTCACCAACCTGACCCGCGACCATCTCGATTACCACCTCACGATGGAGCAGTATCTCGCCGCGAAACTGCGGCTCGCCGAGCTGGTGTCCGGCGACGGTGTGCTCGCGGTCAACGCCGATGATTCGGCCTGGACGTCGCTGCACGGTGATTCCCGGACGATCACGTGGGGCGCTTCGGCCGACGCGACCGTGCGTGTCGAAGCGGTGATGTCGGTGGCCGCAGGAAGCCGCTTCACGTTGTCCGGTCGCTTCGGTCGCGCGGAAGTTGCGATTCCGTTCCCGGGTGATTTCAATGTCGCCAATGCTGCTGGCGCTGCCGCCGCCGCGCTCGGGCTCGGCATCGCGCTTCCCACGGTCGCCGAACGACTTGGCTCTGCACCGCAGGTGCCCGGCCGGATGGAAAAACTCGTCGACGCCCCGTTTCACGTATTGCGCGACTATGCCCACACCCCCGATGCCCTGGAACGCGCCCTCGCCACGCTCCGGCCCCTGACACCGCGCCGATTGATTGTCGTCTTCGGCTGTGGCGGCGACCGCGACAAGGGGAAGCGACCGCTGATGGGGCAGATCGCCGCCGCGGGCGCCGACTATGCCATCGTGACCTCCGACAACCCGCGGACCGAAGACCCCGAACGGATCATCGACGACATCGTCGCCGGGATGCCACGCAGCGGCTGGGAGCGGGAGAGCGACCGCTACGTCGCGATCGCGCTCGCACTGGGGCAGGCGGGCCCGGGGGATGCCGTGCTGCTGGCCGGCAAGGGGCACGAGAGCTATCAGGTCGTCGGCACTGCTTCCCTCCCCTTCGACGAGCGCGCAATTGTGCTCGGCCTTCTGGGTCGTTGACGGTGCGCTTCCCCGACGCGTGGGTGCGAGCCGCTCTCGACCTTCCCGGGAGTGCCGCAGTCAGCTTCGCCGCGGTGGTGACCGACTCGCGCGCCATGGTGCCGAATGCACTCTTCGTCGCATTGCGGGGTGAGCGGTTCGATGCCCACCATTTTCTCGAGGGCGCACGAGCGGCCGGCGCGTCCGGCGCGGTCGTCGTGACGGTCACGCCACCGGTCCCGGGCCTGATTCTGTACCACGTGGCCGACACCCTCCACGCGCTGGGTGACCTCGGCAACGCGGCTCGCAAAGGGATCGCCGGCCCGGTCATCGGCATCACCGGGCAGAACGGCAAGACCTCCACCAAGGAGATGGTCGCGGCAGTGCTGGGGACCCGCTGGCGCACCCATCGTACTCGCGCCAACCTCAACAACCTGATCGGGGTGCCCCAAACGATTCTCGAGGCGCCCGAAGGCACCGAGGCGCTGGTAGTCGAAGCCGGCGCCAATCTCCCCGGCGAGATCGCGCGCTACCGCGAGATCATCGCGCCCGACATCGCGATCGTCACCAACGCGGGTGCAGGGCACCTCGAAGGCTTCGGAAGCGTCGCCGCGGTGGTGCACGAGAAACTGGCGCTGACCCGGGACGTGCCCCTCGCCATCGTGGGGGTCACGCCGCCGGAATTGGCGCCCGGCGCCCGGGAGCGGCTGGCCGCTCGCGTGATGACCGCCGGGCTTGCCGACGCAGATGTGGCACCGGAGCGGGTCGAGTGCGCTGCCGATGGTCGACCGATCATCACCATCGACGGACGGACCTTTACCCTGGCAGCGCGAGGCAGGCACCAGGCGGGCAACGCGATGTTCGCGTGGGCAGTCGCACGTGAACTGGGTCTCGATCTTGACGACGCAGCCCGGGCGCTGGAATCGTTCAGCGTGCCTGGGGGGCGCGGCGAGTTGAGCCAGCACGGCACGTTGACGGTGTTGAATGACAGCTACAACGCCAACCCCCAATCGTTCGCCACCGCGATCGCGCTGGCCCAGGATCTCCGGGCCGGGCGCCGGCTGGTCTTCGTCGCGGGGACGATGCGGGAGCTGGGCGACGAAGCCCCGGCCTTCCACGCCGCCGTGGCGGAGGAACTTGCCCGGTTGCAGCCCGATCTCCTCGCCGTGGTGGGTGAGTTCGTCGCCGCGTTCGCGCCGTGGCGAGCGCAGTTTGCCGGTCGGCTGATCGAGGCGTCCGATGCCGAGGCGATGGGGCCGCTGCTTGCCGCACGGCTGCAGGGGGACGAGCTGGTGGTCCTCAAGGCTTCGCGGGGGGTGGCCCTCGAACGTATTCTTCCCGCGATTCTCCCCCGCGCCGCTACCAACGCCTGAGGCACGATGCTCTACCATCTGCTCGCGCCGCTCGGCAAGACCAACCTGCTCTTCAACTTGTTCAACTACATCTCGTTCCGTGCTGCCGGAGCGATGGTCACCGCGCTGATCATTGCATTCGTCGTGGGGCCGGGGATCATTGCGAAGCTGCGGGAGCTGAAGGTGGGGCAGGTGATCAGGGCGGAGGGTCCGGCGACGCATCAGGTGAAGCGTGGGACGCCCACCATGGGGGGGCTGATCATCATCGCGGCGACGGTCATCCCGACGTTGCTCTGGGCACCGATCACCAATCGTTTCGTGATGGTCACGGTTATCGCAATGCTCTGGTGCGGTGCCATCGGTTTCGTCGATGACTATCTCAAGGTGGTCGAGGGACGTCCCCGCGGGCTGGTCGCGAAGTGGAAGCTGATCGGCCAGGTGAGTTTCGGCGTCACCCTCGGCGTGATGCTGGTCCAGTGGCCGGTGGTTCCGCCGGCCACCATCCCCGCGGCCGCCACAACGGTGCCATTTTTCAAGTATCTGCTGGTCACCTTCGCGCCGTGGCTCTATGTGCTCTTCGTCACCGGTGTGGTGACCGGATTCTCCAACGCCGTGAACCTCACCGACGGCCTGGACGGTCTGGCCACCGGACTTTCGATGATCGCCGCGGGGGCATTCGCCTTCTTCGCGTATGTGCTGGGGCGAATCGATACCACGGGCTACCTGAATCTCTTCTATCTCCCCGGGTCGGGTGAGCTGGCGGTCTTCTGCGCGGCACTGATGGGGGCCTGCCTCGGCTTCCTCTGGTTCAATGCCCACCCTGCCAAGGTGTTCATGGGCGACACCGGGTCGCTCGCACTTGGTGGCGCCTTCGGTACCATCGCCATCCTGTTGAAATCGGAGTTCCTGCTGGTCATCGTTGGGGGCGTCTTCGTCACCGAGGCGGTCTCGGTGATGCTGCAGACATCTGTCTACAAGTATTTCAAGCACTCGCGCGGCCGTGAGTACGCCGATGCCCATCGCGTGTTCCGGATGGCGCCGCTCCACCACCACTTCGAGAAGCTGGGCTGGGCCGAAACCACGGTGGTCGTCCGCTTCTGGATTCTTGGCATCTTTTGCGCGCTCGCCGCGTTTGCGACGCTCAAGCTGCGATGAGTCGGATCACGGAGTGGCGTGAGGGGCAGCGCGAGGTCAGTGTCGCCGGGCTGGGGCGGAGTGGCAGTGCGGCGGTGCAATTGCTCGAGGCGAATGGCATCGCGGTGTACGCTTCCGACGCGGCCAAGGGCGGGCACGATCTCCTCCGCATCGCCCGGAGCGCGGCCCTGATCCTCTCCCCTGGCATTCCGCCGGAGTCGGAGGTGGTGCGAGCCGCCACCAACGCCGGCATCCCGGTGCTCGCCGAGGCCCAGCTGGGATTGGATGCCCTCGCCGGCGTCCCCTACGTGGCCATCACCGGGACCAACGGGAAAACGACCACGACGGCGCTCGTCGATCACATCTTCCGGACCGCCGGAAAACAGTCGGTCGCAGCGGGCAACATCGGGCTGGCGCTCTCCGCCGTGGCGCTGCGACGGCCGCGGCCCGATTGGCTCGCGGTGGAGCTGTCCTCGTTCCAGTTGCACGACTCGCCTGCACTGGCTCCCACGGTCGGGATCCTCACTAACCTCGCCCCCGATCACCTTGATCGCTATCCGACGCTTGAGTCCTACTACGCCGACAAGGCGCGTCTCTTCGCGAATGCGTCGCCCGCGTCGATCTGGGTCAGCAATCTCGATGATCGCGATTCCCGCACGATGGTCGCTGGCGTGCCGGGACGACACCTCGCGTTCACCACCCTGCCCGGGGTGACGGCCGATGCCTGGTTTGCTCACGAGGCACAGCACCTGATGCTGGGGGGACGACCGCTGCTTGTGAGAGGCCAGTTACCCCTGCTCGGTGACCACAATGTGGCCAATGCGTTGGCTGCCGCGCTGGCGGTCCACGCAGTGGGTGTGCACCCCGACGTCATCGGACGTGGGCTCGCCTCCTTTCACGCCCTGATGCACCGAGTCGAGCCAGTGCGCGAAGTGGATGGTGTGCTCTGGATCAACGACTCGAAGGCGACCAATGTCTCGTCGACGCTCGTGGCCGTCCAGGCGATGATGCGCCCGTACATTCTCCTGCTCGGTGGGCGACACAAGGGTGAACCGTACACCGCCCTACGCGAGTCCCTCCGGCCCCGGTGTGCCGGGGTCGTCGCCTACGGCGAAGCCGCAGAGCGCATCGTGCACGACCTGGCCGGCGAGCTCAACGTCGTGCGGAGCGGGAGTTTCGAAGAGGTGATCGCGACGGCGCGTCGCCTCGCGCCACAGGGTGGTGCCGTGCTGCTCTCGCCGGCCTGTTCGAGCTACGATATGTTCACCAACTATGAGGAGCGCGGCGCAACATTTCGCCGACTCGTCGAGGCAATGTGAGCTCGCCGAACGTTCGCCACCCCGGGGAGTACCGCTGGGAGACCCGGCTGCTGGCTGTTGTCACCCTGACCCTCACCGGCTTCGGGGTCGCGAACTGCCTCGCCGCTGGCACCTATCTGGCATCGTCCTACCGCGAAGCAACTCAGCAGGCACTGGCTGCACTGGTTGGCGGCGTGGTGTTCATCGTCGCCGCAAATACCGACTATCAGCTCTGGCGCCGCATCGCGAAGCCTCTCCTCATCGCGACGATCGGGGCGCTCACGCTGATCGCGATTCCGGCGTTGCTCTATGGGAAGCGGCCCGCCCCCGGGCCGATCGAAGCACTCTTCCCGCTGCACTTCGGTGCGCGACGCTGGCTCCGCCTGGGAGTACAGATCCAGATGTCGGAAATCGCACGCTTCACGCTGGCGGCGTGGCTGGCAGCACGGTTGGCCGACATCGGCACCAGGGTGCGGAATCTGCAGGAAGGGCTGCTGCCATTGATCGGCGTTGTCACACTCACCGCCGGGTTGGTCGCGGTGGAGCCATCGGTGACGATGGCGGTAGTCATCACCCTGATCTCCGTCGCCGTCATCTTCACGGCCGGTGCGCGTATCCCGCACTTGCTCGCTCCGGTCGCCCTCGGTATCGCCGCGCTCGCGGCGATCCTGGTGCTCGACCCGGTGCGTGCCCGGCGCTACCTCGCCCACAGCGATCCGTGCGCCAAAGTCGAGCAGGTGTGCAATTCCCTGATCGGCCTCGGCAATGGCGGGCTCACCGGCGTGGGATTCGGTCGTGGCACCCAGAAGCTCGGACATCTGCCGTTCAACTACTCCGACTTTCTCCTCTCCGGCGTCGGCGAGGAGTGGGGCTACGTCGGGGTCATCTTTGTGGCCGTCGGCTTTGCGCTTTTCTGCTGGATGGGCTTCCGGATTGCCAAGACCGCACGTGATCCGTTCGGGACCTACCTGGCTTCGGGGATTACCCTCGGCATCGGTGTCTCGGCATTTATGCACGCGGCCGTGGTGACCAACCTGATGCCGGCCACCGGCCTGACCCTGCCATTCATGTCGGCGGGACGCGTCTCCGTCATCGTCTGCCTCTTTTCGGCCGGAGTCCTGGTGTCCATCGGCCGACGACGTGGCCGGCCCGCCCCCGACCGATGACCACTGTCCTCTTCGCGGGCGGTGGAACCGGCGGACATCTGATGCCTGCCCTCGCGATTGCCGCAGAGGTGGGTCGCCATCGACCCGACTGGCGACTCGTCTTTGCCGGCGCCGAGCGCGGGGTCGAGGCCGATGTCCTGCCCCGGCGCGGCGTGCCGCACCGGCTGCTTCCGCTCGAGCCCCTCTATCGCAACGCGTGGTGGCGCAATGCGCGCTGGCTGGTGCAGGGACCGCGACTGATCGGCGCGGTACATCGGTTGCTGGAGGAGGAAAAACCCGCTGCCGTGATCGGCACCGGTGGCTACGCCAGCGGCCCCGTCGTCTGGGGAGCCACGCGTCGCAAGACGCCCACCGGTATTCTCGAACTCGATGTCCATCCGGGGCTGGCTACACGCTTCCTCGCCACCCGGGTGAGCGAGGTCTGGACTGCGACTCCAGAAGCGATGGCAGCCCTGCCGGCTGCGGTCCAATTGCGGACCAGCGTCACCGGCGCGCCAATCGTCGCGCCAGATCGCGCTCGCCGGGGGGCAGCACTCCTGCGCTTCGGTATCGATGCGTCACGACCCGTGCTGGTCGTGACCGGTGGCAGTCAGGGCTCGTTGGCGCTGAACCGATTGGTGGCCGAGTGGCTTGCCGCCGGTGGAGGGCAGGAGGTGCAGGTGATCTGGGCCACCGGGCGCGCGACCCACGCCCAGTTCGCGTTATGGCACCGCCCGCCCGCGGTGACGGTGGTGCCGTTCCTTGAGCCGATGGCCGATGCCTGGGCGGTGGCGGATCTGTGCCTGGCACGCGCCGGGATGATGACGATCGCAGAACTCTGTGCCTGGGGGATACCTTCGGTGCTGATTCCGCTTCCCACCGCCGCAGCAGACCATCAGGCCCGCAACGCGCGGGCATCGGAGGCATCGGGAGCAGCCGTACTGCTGCCGGAGGCAGGCCTGACCGCGGCCGCACTCGGAGGCGAGCTCGACGATCTGGTGCGCGACCCGGCGCGTCGGCTGCAGATGGCGACCGCGGCACGTGCCCGCGGACGGCCCGACGCGGCAGGGGTGATCGCCGAGCACGTGATCCGGCTAGCCAGCGGAGCGTAGCAGGGTCTCTTCCCGACTATCCGAGGACACGCTGATGTCGAGCAGCAGGCGCACCTTTCTCAGCTCCACCGGCGCAGCGCTCTTCGCGCTCCCGCGGTTCCCCACGATGCCTACCCGGCGAACGCGTTTCGACGTGGTGATCCGTGGGGGCACGGTAGTCGACGGAAGCGGACAGCCGGGCCTCCTGCGTGATGTTGCGCTCGCGCAAGGCCGCATTGTCCGCATCGCCCGGCAGATCACCGAGCGTGGGTCACACGAGATTGCGGCGCGCGACCTCGTGGTCGCACCGGGCTTCATCGACATTCACTCCCACGGCGATGGGACGCTGGAGCAGGATGCGCGCGCGGAATCCCTGATTCGCCAGGGAATCACCACGATCGTGGTGGGACAGGATGGTGACTCCCGCGCGGTTGGCATCGATGATCGTGAATTCCCGTCGCTGTTTGCCGCGCTCGACCGTGGTCACCCCGGTGTCAATGTGGCCGCGATGATCGGACTCGGCAGTGTGCGCGACAAGATTGTGGGTGCCAGCGACCGTCCAGCGACGCCACGCGAACTCGCCGAGATGACCGTGATGGTCGATCGCGCCCTGCAGGGAGGGGCGTGCGGGGCATCGTCGGGGCTGGAGTACACACCGGGTGCCTTCGCCTCGCGCGAGGAGCTGATCGCGCTCTGCCGCCCATTGGCCGCACGACGGCTTCCCTACGCGACCCATATGCGCAATGAGGACGACCACCTGCTTGAGGCCATTGACGAGGCGATCGCGGTGGCGGTGGGCGCGGGATGCCCGCTGCAGATCTCCCACCTCAAGACGCAGGGCCCACGCAACTGGAGCAAGCTCGACGCGGTGTTCGAACGAATCGACGGCGCGCATCGAGCGGGACTCGACGTGGCCTTCGATCGCTATCCCTATCTCGCCTACCAGACGGGGCTCACCAATCTCTTTCCGGTCTGGAGCCGGGATGGCGGGACCGAAGCATTTCTGGGCCGGCTCGCCGATAGTGCCGTCGCGGCAGCGATCCGGCAGGAGACGCTGGCAAAGGTGGCATTGATCGGCGGTTGGGAATCCGTACTCGTGACGGCGGTGCGCGCCACCGAAGACAGTGCCGTCGTTGGGAAGCGGCTTGGCGCCTTCGCCCGACAGCTGGCGCGCGATCCCTATGAGCTGGCGGTGGGGCTGCTGCGGCGCAGTCGCGCGAACGTCGGGATGGTCGGTTTCGCGATGAGCGAAGTGAACCTCGAGCGAATCCTGGCGCACCCGCTCGGAATGGTGTGCAGCGATGGTGGGGCGGTGGCACTGGACGGGCCGACGCGACGCGGCAGCCCCCACCCGCGCTCGCTGGGGACCTTCCCCAGGATTCTGGGGCGGTATGTGCGCGAACGGAAGGTGCTGCGGCTGGAGGAAGCGATCCACAAGATGACCGGCCAGCCCGCCGCTCGGGTGCGGTTGGCGGATCGCGGCCGGATTGCGGTGGGAGCGGCCGCCGATGTGGTGGTGTTCGATCCCGCTCGGGTGAGTGATCGGGCGACCTTCGAGGCGCCCTATCAGTATCCGGTGGGCATCAACGCCGTGATCGTCAACGGGATTGTCGCACTCCAGGATGGTGAACGCCGCGGCACCGGGCACGGCGTCTCGTTACGGCCAGCGGGGGCACGGCGGTAACCTCCGTCTCAGTGATGCGATCCTGCCACCGAGCGTACGCGAAGCCGCAGGCCGTCGGCGACAGTGCCGTCGGGGGATACGGCGACCTGGAATGAGAACGGAGCGGCCTGGTGCGCCAGGCCGGCGAGCTCGCCCGGATCGGGAGCCGGTACGCGACCGAGTCTGCGAGTCGCGCTGCGGTGGCACCGTCGAACGATAGCGAAGTGGACATTGTTCCTTTGCGGTAATAGATCGGCAACAGGGTACGAACTTCGAGGGTGAGCCCAACCTGGATCGCCGCCGTGTCGGAGACCAGCGCTGGGGCGCTGGCCGCGCGCGTGGTGATTGCGAGACGGGCCCAATACTCGCCACCGGTGATGTCCTGTGGCGGGTGGGCCAGCAGGCGCACCGTCTGTCGCGCGAGTGGGGGCAGCGTAAAGCGGCGCGGGTAAGCGGTGATCCACTGCGCCGCCGAGCCGGTGGTCGAGTCATCCAGCGCACGCAGCGTGAATTGGCCCGTGCTATCGGTGACCGGATAACCGAACGCGGTGCCGATCGTGACTTCGATCGCTGTTGCACCGGGGTTGAAGAGCGTCACGGTGCTGGACCGCGTTCGGTCATCGATCACGACCGCGTGCGGGGCGATGCTCGCACCCTGGGCAGCTGCCGCATTCGCGGCTCCCAGGAGCAAGAGCAGGGTGATGGATTGCAAGCTCGTCACAGCAGGACCGCCACGGTCAGGGTAATAGTTCCGGTGTAGCTGCCAGACGCCTGACCTGGTTTCGGCTGAACCGTCCCGCCGATCTGGACGTAGATGTCGGGTGATGTCGTGTAGCTGAACAACCTGGCGCTGCCTGGATCGAACGTCGTGGTGGTGGCGCCGGTACCGATGGTCCGGATCGCGGCCGAGGTTGCCGAGTAGGTCACCTTGAGCGTGGTGCCACCGCTCGTCGCCGCCGAAATGGCGACGCTTTTGTTCACACCCGGGAAGACGTTTGCGAAATCGAGGTTCCGGGCGCCGGAGATGGTGATCGGTCGGAACACATTCGCGGTCGCTGTGATCGAGGCGGTCTGAGCCGCGAGCGGTGCGGCCGTTCCGGCGAGTACCAGTAAGGTGGCGAGTCGGTGGAGACCCACTGAGCAGAAATTCGATATCTTGGTGTTTCTCTCCAGGCGGAAAGGCTGGTGTATCGAGGCAGGAATGCGACAGCCTCACGATGTTGGCGAGAGAGGGCAGGAGCTATGCCGGGCCGAAACTGTGATATCTAACAGATTGAAAAAGAAAGAGTTACATCGTTTGTAAACATGGTGGAACGGGCGCTGTCAGGATGCTAGACGTATAGAAAGCTGACAGTGATGGTGCCGGCGGTTTTCCGCTGGTGCCGATGCTACCCTTTCCCTATCGTCAAGTTGCAGCGTTATCCACAGGGTGCTCGCAGCGCGAATCGGGCGGTTGGACCGAGGGGCCGGGTTGAGGCTGCACTCGAGTGCGGCGAACTGCTGGCATCCTGCCATTTCGCAAATGGGTCGTTGTCGCATAGCTGGGCAGGTGAATCCGCAGCAGGAGATCGGTTATTCTTCGCGTCTCGTGTCGTCCCTCTTCGATCCAGCAGACCCCAGACCGCTCCACTTCGTCGGCATCGGCGGGGCGGGGATGAGTGCGCTCGCGCTCGCCGCGCGCCGGCGCGGGGTCGGTGTGACCGGTTGCGACGTCGACGGCACCGCGTTCCCCGATCTCGAACGAGCGGGAGCCACGACCCATCTCGGTCCCGACTCGTCGCACGTGACGGGAGCGCGCGCCCTGATCGTGACCGCGGCTGCGGCCCACGATCATCCGGAGCTGATTGCCGCACGCGCAGCGGGCATTCCAGTGATTCCGCGCAAGGACGCGCTGGCAACGCTGGTGAACGGCACCACCCTTATTGCCATTGCCGGCACTCACGGGAAGACCACCACCACGGTAATGACCACCGAAGTGTTGCGCGCCGCCGGGTTGCATCCGTCCGGGCTGGCCGGAGGACGCGTCACTTCCTGGGGTGGCAATGCGCTGCTCGATGGCGATGCACTCTTCGTCGTGGAAGCCGATGAATACGACCAGGCCTTCCTGACGCTGCACCCGACCGTGGCGGTGATCAACAACGTGGAGCCGGATCACCTGGAGTGTTACGGCTCCGTCGAGCTGATGGAGGCGGCGTTCGTGGAGTTCGCGCGCCGTGCCGATCGGGTCCTGGTCGGCACGGCCGACAGCGGGAGCGATCGCGTCGCAACTGCCGTCGGCGGGTCGTCGTGGCGCTTCGGCGTCGAACGCGGGGACATCCAGGTCACACCCCGCGAACTCTCGGCCACGGGATCGATCGCCGACGTCACGCTTCCCGACGGCCAGCTGGTTTCGCTGCGTCTGCAGGTCCCCGGGGTGCACAACCTGCGGAATGCCACCGCGGCGCTGGGGGTCGCGTTCGCGCTTCACGCCCCGCTCGATGCCGTACTCGCCGCGTTGCACGGCTTCGCGGGGGTGGGACGGCGCTTCGAGCGTTTCGGGACCGTCGAAGGCGTCGAGTTCGTCGATGATTATGCCCATCATCCGACTGAGCTGGTCGCCACGCTCGCGGCGGCGCGGCAGGCGTTTCCCGACCATCGGTTGGTGGCCGTCTTCCAGCCGCATCTGTACTCCCGCACCCGCGAGCACGGGGAGGCGATGGGACGCGCGCTGGCGGCGGCCGACCTTGTCGTGGTGGCCGACGTGTATGGCGCGCGCGAGCAGCCTGAGCCTGGGATCACCGGGAAACTCGTGGCCGATGCCGCAGTCGCCCACGGGGCGTTCGTCCTGTATGAGCCAAACCGCTCGGCGCTGGCCTCCGAGGTGGCTGGGCTGGTGCGCGACGGGGATGTGCTGCTGACGCTCGGTGCCGGCGATATTACCCGGGTCGGTGCCGAGGTCCGGGCGTTCCTGGAGGCCCGGTGATGGGCCGTCGTCGCGCCCTCCTCTCAGCCCTGTTCGTGGCGGTGATCGCGGCGGCAGCGATTGTCGCGCCGGGTGTGATCCACCGCGCCGCTTTTTTCCGGGTCCACGAGATCGAGGTCGTCGGGGTTCGTTACCTTGAAGAGTCCGAGGTGGTTGAGCGGCTCCGCCTCGCTGGTGACGTCTCGATCGTCGATCCGGTCGGTCGGGTGCTCGTCGCGGCGGAGGCAATCCCTGGTGTGGTCGCGGCATCGGTGGAACGGCGACTCCCTGGTACGTTGCGCATCACCATCCTCGAGGCCACTCCAGTTGCCCTCGCCGCGCAGCAGGACCGGCTGGTGTTCCTCGATCAGAATGGCCGGGTGCTTCCCTTCGATCCGGCGCGAGCACCGACTTCGCTCCCGCTGGCCGAACCGGATTCCGCGTCGGCGGCGCTGCTCGCCCGGGTGATGACCACGGACTCGGCGTGGTTCGCGCGGATTGAGCGCGCGCACCGCGAGGGCGGCGATGTGCTGTTCGATGAAGGATCCCGTCGCGTCAGGGTGCGCGCGAGTGCGACCGCTGCCATCCTCCGCTCGGTGACGGCAGTCCGCACCTATCTCGACCGACACAGTGTGGCGTGGCGGGAGATCGATGCCCGGTATCGTGATCGTGTCTTTGTTCGGAAGGGTTCCGCGTGACCGTACCGGTTCAGCGGCTTGTCGCCGCAGTCGATCTCGGCAGTACCAAGGTGACCGGCCTCATCGGCGAGGTCACCGGCGATTCGCGTTCCTGGGGCCTCCGGATTCTCGGCGTCGGGGTTGAACGATCGACCGGACTCCGCCGCGGCGTCATCCGGGACTTCGAGGAAGTCGTCCGGGCCGTGAACAAGGCGATGACCGATGCCGAGCGGGTCGCGGGGATCGAAGTGGGGACCGTCTATTGCGGGGTGGCGGGCGAACAGATCTCCCAGCGTGTTTCGCACGGGGTCGCGAGCGTCCCCGGGAGTGAGATCCGGACCAGCGATCTTGCCCGCGTGAACGACGTCGCCAGCAACGTCTCCTTCGGCCACGACCAGGAGCTGCTGCACGCCATCCCGCACGACTACCGCGTCGACGGGCAGCCTGGGTACGCCGATCCGATCGGGATGACTGGCGACCGAGTCGAGGCCGAGGTGTATCTGATCACGGCCCGATCGAGTGCCTTGGCGCACCAGCGCAAGGCGATCGAGAAGGCCGGCTGGCACGTCGGGGAGTTCGTTCTCGAGCCGCTCGCCGGGTCGCTGGCCGTGCTCACCCCCGAGGAACGGGAAGACGGTGTCGTATTGGTCGAACTTGGCGGTGGGAGCACCACTGTCGCCATCTTTCAGGGTGGCAAGCTCCGGCACTCGGCGTCACTCCGATTTGCCGGCGGGCACGTCACCGCCGACCTGGTGCACGGACTGCAGGTCACCCAGGCGGAGGCGGAACGGATCAAGGAGAGCTGGGGGGCTGCTTACGAGGCGCTCGTCCCCGAGGTCGAGGTGATCGAGCTGCCCGCGAGCGGTGCCCATCCGGCCCGGCACGCACCGCGTCGGCTGGTCGCCCACATTATGCGGATGCGGCTGCAGGAAGTGATGGAGCTGGCGTTCGACGAAATCGCCCGGAGCGGATGGGCGATGGCGGGGCTGCCGGGCGGTGTGGTCCTGAGCGGGGCGGCGGCCGCGGCCCCAGGAATGGTCGAGCTGACCCGTGACGTCTTCGCCGCACCGGTCCGGATCGGTGTTCCGGCCGATGGATTGCGTGGGCTTACCGATCGGGTGGCGTCACCGGGCTTCGCGGTTCCGGTTGGCCTCGCCCTGTACGGTGCCCGACAGGTCGCCCTGGGGGGCGGCTTTGGGGCTGGGGGGCGCACGTCGCCGGCGGTCGAACGGATGCTGGCGCCGGTCAAGCGGTGGTTGCAGGATTTCTTCTGACGGCTCCTCGGGGGGGCGGTATGGTCGATGGAATGATTTTCGAGCTCGAGGAGCAGTCGGCGCAAAACGCCCGGATGAAGGTCGTTGGCGTCGGCGGCGGTGGCGGCAACGCCGTCAACCGGATGATTGAAGAGCATCTGGCCGGGGTGCAGTTCATCTCCGTGAACACCGATGCCCAGGCATTGTCGGGCTCCCGCTCCGATATCAAGGTCCAGATCGGCAAGAAGCTCACGCGAGGCCTCGGCGCCGGGGCACGTCCCGAGATTGGCCGGCAGGCGATCGAGGAGAATCGGGATGAGGTGCTCGAGCATCTTCAAGGCGCCGACCTCGTCTTCGTGACCTGCGGGATGGGCGGCGGCACCGGCACCGGCGCGGCGCCGATCATCGCCCAGATCGCCAAGGACATCGGCGCCCTCACGGTGGGGATCGTGACCAAGCCGTTCCTGTTCGAGGGGCGGAAGCGGATGAAGCAGGCGGAGATGGGAATCACCGAGCTGCGGCGGAACGTCGACACGATGATTGTCGTCCCGAATGAGCGATTGCTGGCGGTGGTAGGGAAGGGGATCCCGTTCCAGGACGCGCTGAAGAAGGCGGACGAGGTGCTACTCAATGCAACGCGAGGCATCGCGTCGCTGATCACCTCCACCGGGATCATCAACGTCGACTTCGCCGATGTCCGGACCGTGATGCAGAATGGCGGCGCGGCGCTGATGGGCACT
This sequence comes from Gemmatimonadota bacterium, assembly GCA_031367105.1. Classification (GTDB taxonomy): domain Bacteria; phylum Gemmatimonadota; class Gemmatimonadetes; order Gemmatimonadales; family GWC2-71-9; genus Palsa-1233. Next base: position 82,768 of record JANLPG010000120.1, read on the forward strand.
GGGGTCGGGCGGGGTGAGAATCGCGCGCTCGAAGCCGCGCAGCAGGCGATTTCGTCGCCGCTGCTTGACAACGTGTCGATCAACGGGGCCAGTGGGGTCCTGATCAACATCATTGGCGGAGACGACCTGACCTTGGGGGAAGCCACGCAGATCAGTGAAATCATCCACGACGCCGTGGGCGATGATGCGCAGATCATCTTCGGCGCCGGCAGCGACCCGCGGCTCGTCGGTGAGGTCCGCGTCACGGTGATCGCGACGGGCTTCGATCGCGCCGTGACCGGTGAACCGGTGGTCGAGCGGAGTGTGCCGGGGCAGGTGTTGCCCTTCACACCGCGTCGACCGCAGCCCAGCGTCGCCTCGACCCCCATCGCGCATACCTCGACGCCCGCGCCGCAGGGTGTGCCGTTCGTCCGGCCGGCGCCGCCGTCGCGCCCCGCGGCACCCGATGTGTCCGATCTGGAAATCCCGACCTTCATCCGGCGACAGATGGACTGATGCTGTCACGACGCGTGCTCAAGCTTCCCATTGCCATCGCCGTGCTGGGTGCGGCTGCGATCTTCGCGGCCCGTGGCGAGTGGCCGTGGACGCGCCTGTCGGACGTCCCGACGTCGCGTGCGATCGTGGTGCGCAACCCGTTCCGAATCGTCCGCGACACGCTGCAGAGCGGCGAGACGGTGTCGGCCCTTCTGGAGCGCCAGGGGGTGATCGGCCTCAACCTCGCGACACTGGCGAGCGTGGTCCGCCTTGATCCGCGGCGGATACACGCCGGCCTCGAATTCCTTGTGCGTCGCGACGCGGGCAGCGATGAACCGACTCACGTCGAGTTCCGCCCGACGCCGGAGCAGCGCGTCCGCTTCGTTCGCGCCGCCAACGGTGTGTGGCAGGGGGAGGCGGTGCCGATCTACTGGGCCACCGATACCATCCGTGTCGGTGCCGGGATCGAGACGAACCTCTACGCAGCGCTCGACCGCGAGGTCAGCGAAGCCACGCTCGATCACAGCGAACGCGTCCGGCTCGTCAACGAACTGGCCGACGTGAACGAGTGGACCATCGACTTCTCGCGCGACATCCAGCCGGGCGATCGCTTCGCCGCGGTGGTGGAACGGCTGGTCTCCGAAGAAGGCGAGATTCGCTTCGGTCGCATCCTCGCCAGCGAGATCGTCGTCGGTGGCAAGACGCTCACCGCCTTCCGCTTCGATGCGGCGGCGGCTCCGGCCGCGTTTTACGACCGCGAAGGCAAGGCGCTCAAACGTGCCTTTCTCGCCACGCCGGTGGAATTTCGCTACATCTCCAGCGAATTCTCACGCGCGCGCTTCCACCCGGTCCTGGGGTTGATGCGGCGCCACGAAGGTACCGATTACGCGGCCGCCACTGGCACCCCGGTACGGGCCGCGGGCGACGGAACGGTCCTTCGTGCGGGCTACGGCGGCGGCTATGGCAATCTGGTCGAAGTTCGCCACCGCGACGGCGTCACGACGAGGTACGGTCACCTCTCGCGGATCGCGGTCGGGCTCCATCTCGGGATGCACGTGACTCAGGGGCAGGTCATCGGCCGCGTCGGAGCGACCGGCCTCGCAACCGGTCCGCATCTGCACTACGAGTTCCGGGTCGGCGGAATCGCGCGCGACCCACGTTCGATCAGGAGCGAGGCCGGGGCCCCGTTACCGGCCAACGCCCTCGCCGCCTTCCACGGCCAGCGTGATGTCCTGCTGCAACTGCTCGGCCGCCACACGCCGGTCGCCACCGCGACTCTCGCCCAGTAACTCCGCCTCATCCTGATGGACCTCTATCCTGCCATCGACCTGCGCGGCGGTCGCGTCGTGCGTCTTGCCCAGGGCGAGGCCGCTCGGCAGACGGTCTACGGTGATGATCCCGCGGCGCAGGCGGTTCGCTTCGCCGAAGTAGGTGCACGGTGGATTCACGTGGTCGATCTTGATCGCGCCTTCGGGCGCGGGGACAACGACGTGGCGATCGCGGCGATTGTCGAGGCCGTAGGCAACCGCGCACGAGTCCAGGTCGGCGGTGGGGTGCGCACGGTGGACCGGGCCAACAGGCTGATCGCTCAGGGAGTGAGCCGGGTGGTCGTTGGCACGGCGGCTGTCGACCAGCCGTCGTTCCTGGACGAGTTGGTCGCTACCATCGGTGGAGGACAGCTCGCCGTTGGCATCGATGCCCGCGCGGGCCTGGTCGCCCTGCGTGGCTGGGTAGAGACGAGTCCGGTGCGCGCGATCGATCTGGCTGCCCGGGTGGCCACCCAGGGCGTCGGCACGGTGATCTATACCGACATCGCACGCGACGGAATGCTCGGCGGCCCCGACATCGACGGCTCGCTCGCGATCGCCGCGGCGCTCGGGCCAGCAGGCGTTTCTCGACTCATTGTGTCCGGCGGCATCGCGACGCTGGAAGAGCTGCGCACCGTGGCGCGTGCTGGACTCGCCGGGACGATCATCGGACGGGCGCTCTATGAGGGTCGCTTCACCCTCGCGGAAGCCCTCGTGGCAGTGGCAGGGGAGTGACTATCCCCGCGTTGCTGGTGGCGGGGGTCGCATTCCTGATCGGTGTGACTTTGGCCTGGTGGAGCTGGCGCGAACGACTCGATCGATGGCCCGGGCGCTGGGCTGCGATCGCCCGTGCGGTCGGCATCGCGTCGCTGGTCCTGCTGCTCTTCAATCCGGCGCTGGCGGGTCGCGTGCTGCACCGTCGCGCGCTGGTGCTGCTCGACAACTCCGTGTCGATGCACGCCGCTGGCGGGCGCGCCAGTGCGGCCGCTACACTGGCGGCGTCGCTCGGTGACACCACCAGCTTCGCTGAACTCGCACCGGGTGAACCAGGTGGGAACAGCGCGCTTGGGGACGCACTCGCGGGTGCGCTGGCCAGCGGCCGCCCCGTCATCGTGGTGAGCGACGGCGAGATTGCCGATACGGGAGCGACGCCTGCGTCGCTGCGTGCTGCGATCACCGTCCGCCTCCTGCCGCGCGTGGGCGCCCCGGATCTGGCGGTGACGGACGTGCGCGCCCCCTTGCGCCTCAGTGCGGGCGATACCCTCTCAGTCGAAGTCGAGATGCTCCGCACTGCCGACGCACCTGACTCGTCTGCGGTCGAGATCCGCAGTGGCAGCACCGTGTGGCTTCGCGGGCAGCTCCATTTTCGCGGAGCACTGCGCACCCGGAGCCGGCTGTCCGGGCGGCTGCCGGCAGCGGTTTCGGGCGAGCAGTGGCTCGAGATCGCCCGGACGGGTGACGCCGATGGCGAGCCGGGCGATGACGTGCGCTGGTGGCGCCTGCTGATCACCCCGACCCCGGGCGTGGTCGTACTCGCCACGATGCCGGACTGGGATGCCCGCTTTCTCTATCGCACGTTGCGCGACGTCGTCGATGCACCGGTGCGCGGTTATGTCCAACTGGAGCGTGGGTCGTGGAGGCGGATGGACGTCCTGCGCCGGGTGGCTCAGGCGGAGGTCATCGCAGCGGCACGCGCAGCCGACCTGCTGGTTGTGCGCGGACCGCTGGCGCCCTGGCAGGCACTCGGTCGCGCCCGCCTGCTCTGGGCACCCGCCGAAGTGAGTGGCGATTGGTACGTTGGTGCGGGGAGTGCCTCGCCCGTGGCCGGCGCGTTTGTCGGAGCAGCGCTCGATTCCCTGCCTCCCGCAAGCGCAGTGACCGCGCTCGCTCCGCCGACGGGCTCGGGCTGGGTGGGCGCCACCGCACGACTGGCACGTCGTGGATCGGAGGTTCCCATCCTGACCGGGCGCGAGGGCGTGGGCGGCCGAACGGTGCTGCTGGGCGCCGATGGGCTCTATCGTTGGGCGTTCCGCGGCGGGGCGAGTGAGCAACTCTGGCGCGGGTTGATCGCGAACGCTGCGGCGTGGTTACTCGCCTCACCCGGAACGGATGGTGCGCGGGCCGAGGTCGTGACGCCGGTGACCGAACGCGGGCGGGCGGTCCGCTTTCGCTGGACCGGAGCGCTCCCCGCGGTGCCACTTGCGCTGCGACTGGATCAGGACGGCGGGTCACGGGCCGACACCCTGCGATTCGATGGTCGTGGCGAAGCCGCGCTGCCGCTCCCGGTAGGTCGCTATCGTTATGCCCTGGCTGAGGGTGGCAGGGGGA
>JANLPG010000130.1:0-1508 GCA_031367105.1 Gemmatimonadota bacterium
AGCTTTGCGGGCGACACGAGTGCCGCGAACCGTCGCGCCTGCGTGATGTAGAACCCCTGGCTGGCGATCGGGCCCGGCTCCCCACCGGCGTAGTGCTCGTCGAACAGCATGGGGAACAGCTTGTCGTTGATCGCCCCCGCCCGGCGGATGTAGGGATCGGGGTCGCCCGCCGCGATCGCCTGCGTCGCAAGCTTGCCCATCGAGTGCATCGCGTCGTGCAGCTGCTGGGCAAACGCCAGCACCTGGGGTTGCAGGGCGGGATCGGAATTCTCGAAGTCGAGGGTGGTTCCGGCCAGTCCGTACGTCGCGACCGCCGTCCGCAGCTGCTGGATTGCCTTTTCCCGCGCTCCCGGGTTCAACAGGAAGGCCCGGAGCACCTCCCGGTCGAATGTGCCACTCGCGGAATCCTTTCCCGGCGACACCACGAAGTTGGTGATCATCAGGAACAGCGACGGACGGGTCTCGATCGGCTTGGAATTGAGCAGCTCGATGACCTGCGGCTTGATGCGCAGGAGGAGGCTGTCGGCATCGCGCGGCACGAAGCCCCATTCGCCGATCACCCAATCCAGCTTGTCATAGTTGCGCTGAAGCGATGCGAGCGAATTGTCGGCCCAGTTCACGTAGAACCCGGCGATGATGCCGTTCGTCCTCGGCTTCCGGTCGCCCGTGCCGATGTTGAGGGGCGGGATGTTTTCCGGCCGGCGCGACGCAAGCGGTCCGTATTGCTTCATGGCCGCCGCCAGCTTGCGACGATACGCCGAGCGCAGCCGGTCCACCTTGGTGAAGGCGCCGGGCTTGCCCGTGGTGGCGCGGGCTATGATCCTGTTGTTCGCCGTGGCGAGCGGCAACTCCGGCGGCATGGACGGAGACAACACGAGGCTGCCGATGAGCACCAGCGTCAGCCCCGTGGTGATGACGCCAACGGCCAGCGCGGCGCGCCTGATGTGGCGCCATCGCTTGCCGGTGTAATCGATGAAGACGGGAGAGTGGCGGCTGCGGTCGACCATGCAGGGAGCGCGGCGTGAAGGCGGCCTCGAGTCATCAGGCGGACGCCGGACGGAATAGGAGTCAAGTTACCACGGACCACGGCCGCTCGCCTCGGCCCATGCGGCAGAGCGAAATGAGCGGGGCGGACCAGCCTGGTCCGCCCCGCTCATCGTGTTCGGTGCTACTCGGAGCGTCAGGCCGCTTGCCAGAACCCGGCGAGGGCACGTCCGTCTGGTGACTCGCGCAGCTTCTCGAATGCGCGCTCGCGAATCTGGCGGATGCGTTCGCGCGTGACACCCATGAGCGCACCGATCTTCTCGAGCGTCATGGGTTCGCCACTCTCGTCCAGGCCGTAGTAGAGGAAGAGGATCTTGCGCTCCCGCGGCGTGAGATACTTCCGGAAGACCTTTTCGATGAACGCCTTCATCAGCTTGTAATCGGTCGTGTCCTCGATCTCCGTGCCATCCACGCCGGCAAAGCGCTCACCGAGGGTGGAGGCTTCGCGGTCGGACCGGTCGATG
>JANLPG010000135.1:0-2576 GCA_031367105.1 Gemmatimonadota bacterium
GTAGCTGCCTCGGGCCGCAGCGGCGGAGATCGTGGCGCGCACGTCGCTTGTCCGGGAGAGGTCGCGGAGGTGTACCCGGGCGATCGTGCCGCTCGCGATGGGACCGGTGACCACCATATCTGCGGCCGAGTTGCCGATGACCGTGAAGCCGTCGTACCCGACCACGGTGGCGGAATCGATCCCGGGACCGCTAACGGAGAGCTGGACGGCACCGTCATCGGTACGAGGGGTCGCGAGCTGGACCGTGAGCCAGCCGGAGGTCGGAGCCACGGGAAGCACCGGCGTACTTCCGGTCGGACTCTGAGCGCCGCACGCGGCGAGCAGCAGGGAGAGCACGGCGAGGCCGGATCTGTGGTTGGAAGCGATCCGCCGCGAGAGCTTGAAGGTGTAGGTCATCGGGCTACCCGTGCTGCGAAAGTGTGGACGTGTGTACGCCTGTATAGTTCTATGGCAACTCGTGTGCCGCTTGGGAGCGCTCCAGTTGTTACGATGTAAGCATCGGCTAGACAACAACTTGGTTGTAGTCCACTGACGATATTCGCTGATTGCTTGACGGTAAACTGTTCACTTATTATACGGTACACCGCTGCGCCGTGAGGGCACTCTGGCGAAGCGAAGGGCCGCTGGAGCCGCGCTGGAATGGGCCGTCCCCGAATCGCCGCAGTCATCCCCGCCTTCAATGCCGCCCGGTATATCCGGAGCGCCATCGCCTCGGCCCAGGGTCAGAAACGGCCTCCCGACGAGATCATCGTGGTGGATGACGGATCCGTCGATGACACGGCGGCGATCGCTGCTGCGTTGGGGGTTCGAGTCATTCGACAGGCGAATGCTGGACCGGGAGCCGCTCGAAACGCCGGGATATCCGCCACCGGTGCGGAGTGGATTGCACTGCTCGACGCCGACGATAGCTGGCGCCCGGAGCGACTGGAGCGGCAGCTCCACCACCTCGAGGATCCGGGAGTCGCAGTGGTCTGCTCCGGCCTTCACGTCGCGGGGAAGCCCCCCCCGATGCCGCCCTCGCAGATCGACTTCCTGGTGCTCTGGGAGCGAAACCGGATCCCGACCAGCACGGTACTGCTCCGCCGCGAAGCCTGGGCGGCAGTAGGGGGGTTCGACGAATCGCTGGAGTTGATCGGGGTCGAGGACTACAACCTCTGGCTCCGCCTCGCGCACGCTGGCTGGCGGTTGGTGGGCCTCCAGGAGCGGCTGGTCGACTACCAGCCGAGCGACGCTTCCCTTACGGGACAGACCCGGCGCTTCGCCAGTGCCGAGCTGACTCAGGTTGCTCGGGTCGCGGCCGCACTCGGGCTCGAGCCGCGGTTACTCCGCGAGAAAGAGTTCGCCCTCTATCTCGAATACGGGATCGAGTTCTTCCATTACCGCGATCGCGCTTCCGCCCGGGAGTACTTGCGGGAGGCGGCGCGCCGCGGGCCACTGCCGGTCGCGGCCCGCCTGCGGCTGCTGGCGTCTTACCTGCCGTTGCCGCGCCCCCGGTCGTGATCGACCCCTCGAGCAGCTATTGAGTACCTCCCGGGAGCATCGCCTCGCGCTCACTGTCGGCTGGCTCTTGCTCGTCGCGGGGCTGACGCTCACCTCGGCGCCCGATCAAGCCGCCCGCGTCGGCGAGACACCCTGGAGCTGTCTTGCCTGTGGCGATGCCGGCCTCACCGATGTGATCCTGAATGTCCTTCTCTTCCTCCCGCTCGGCCTGCTGGCGCGCGCGGCCGGTTGGACCGTCGACCGTACGGTGCTCACGCTCTTGCTGCTCACCGTGGGGATCGAGCTCGCGCAGGCGAATCTGCTGACCGGTCGTGACGCATCGCTCGGTGACGTCCTCGCGAACAGCTCGGGTGGTTTCGCCGGCTGGCTGCTGCTTCCGGTTTTACTGCGTTCGGCCCAACCCGGCCGCGCCTTCGCGACACGAGCCGCCGCCGGCCTGCTCGTGCTGAGTGGCGTCCTCTGGCTGCTCGGCGGCCGTGGGATCACCGTGGCATTCAGCGCCGACGCTCCCTGGGTCGGCCAGCCACTGCACCTCTGGCCGGGACACGATCGCTTCCGCGGTTCGCTGCAACACGCCACGATCAACGGGATTTCAATTCCGAACGACTCGTTGCTCTCCATCCCGAAGCGCCTCGACTCCCTCGACCTGGTCATCGACGCGACTCGCAGCGACACGGTCGTATCACAGCGGCCGATCTCGATCCTTCGAATCGTCGATGCCCGGCAGCAGTTGCAACTGTCGCTGTCGCAGCGGCACGGCGATCTGCTGCTCGAATATCGTGCGGCTGCGAGCCAGTGGTTGTTGCGAACCCCGGTATGGAGATTCGAGAACGCGGCAACAATTCCCGCCAACGTCGCCTGGCGCTGGCGCTGGATCCGTCGCGCCGACCGCATCGTGCTGCAGAGCGGACCGCGAGCTGGCCCAGCGACCGAGACGCGGATTCCGCTCTCGACCACCATCGGGTGGGCCTTCGTACATCCCTTTGCTCCCGCCATCGGCGCCCGCGCCGTCTGGTGGACACTCCTCTGGATCGGGTGGTGGCTGGGGTTGCTGGGATGGTTCTCGGGGTGGATCG
>JANLPG010000179.1:0-11808 GCA_031367105.1 Gemmatimonadota bacterium
ACCTCGGGCCTGATCTTCTGGTTTTCCTCAATTCGGTGCGCCTCATCCGCATGCGGCTCGACCCCGCACCCACAGCTGCGGCGGCGGCCGCCACAACGCCAGTCCCGGGATAGGCGGATGGTTTGCATGTGGCGGGCTTCACGCGCGAAGGCCTACGAGTCTCTCCGAAGTGTCGCACCACCGCCGGTGCCAATCCAGTAGCAGGCGTCGTGAGTCAGCTGCCCCGCCGAAAGTCTGCGAATGATTTTCATCACATTGCTTCCTATGGGCTTCCTGCAAATGAAACGCTCCGCGAGCTATTCGCGGAGCGTTCGGTGTAAAACCAACCTTTGTAACAGCTTACCAAATCGGGGCGCGGGGATTTGAACCCCGGACCTCCTGCTCCCGAAGCAGGCGCGCTAACCGGGCTGCGCTACGCCCCGCAACTTGTACCGCAAGTGGGCCCAGAGGGAGTCGAACCCCCAACCTTCTGATCCGTAGTCAGATGCTCTATCCAATTGAGCTATGGACCCAGAACTGCACGAGAAGCGAGAGGCGAGAGGCGAGAGGCGGCTCGTCGCCTCTGAACTTCTCTGGAGCCATCCGACTTCTGCCCGCGCTTCCCGCTTCTCGCTTCTCGCTTCTCGTTTCTCGTTCAACATGGGCGTTACAAGACTCGAACTTGTGACCTCCACGATGTCAACGTGGCGCTCTAACCAACTGAGCTAAACGCCCGGTCACGACAACGGGCAGGCGACCCTCAAGGGCCAGCTGCCCGTCGCATCAAGCATGGCGGGGGTGGGATTTGAACCCACGACCTCCGGGTTATGAGCCCGGCGAGCTACCAGACTGCTCCACCCCGCGTCGTTCCTTCCGAGGATCCGGCCCGACTCCTCGTGATCTCCTGGTACCCAGAGCGGGAAACGGGACTCGAACCCGCGACCCCAACCTTGGCAAGGTTGTGCTCTACCAACTGAGCTATTCCCGCGTCACCTGAGCGGACGCCGAACCTACCCGCGCCGCTCCTCCTTCGCAACCAGTCCAACCCCGGGCCAGACCGGCCTCGGGAGTGGAGGCGAGGGGGATCGAACCCCTGACCTCGTGAATGCCATTCACGCGCTCTCCCAACTGAGCTACGCCCCCAATACCTTGCCGCGCTTCGACTTCGGGCGCACGCCGAGGTAGCACGACAACCTATCCGGCGTGCCAAATAGTGTCAAGGAATTCGCCTGTCCGACGCAGCGACTCCACTCCCACGCGTCCCCCGGACCGCGGGTGGTGGGCGCCGCTGGGGGCCAAAGCAATCCGTTTGCGGAACAGCCGTCGTACCCCCGGTGTAGCAACCCACTCACACCTGCACCGGAGTCTGCTCAGATGTTGAACCGATTCACCACACTCGCCGCGCTGACGCTTGCCGTCGTCGCGGTTCCCGCTGCCCAGGCCCAGAACCCGATGGTCGGTGGCGCGGCGATGTACCGCAGCAAGGACATCATCGACAACGCCGTGAACTCCAAGGATCACACCACGCTGGTGGCCGCCGTGAAGGCCGCCGGGCTGGTCAAGACGCTGAAGGGGAAGGGACCGTTCACCGTCTTCGCCCCGACCAACGAGGCGTTCGCAGCACTACCGGCCGGCACCGTCGAGACGCTGCTCAAGCCCGAAAACAAGGCGACCCTCACCAAGATCCTGACCTATCACGTCGTCGCCGGGAAGCTCGACGCCAAGGCGCTGATGCGCGCCATCAAGCGGGGGAAGGGCGCCGCGGAGATGAAGACCGTCGCCGGTGAGGCGCTGACCTTCACGACGAAGGGCGGCAAGGTGATGGTGAAGGACAGCAAGGGCTCCGTCGCCACGGTGACCATCGCGAATGTGATGCAGAGCAATGGCGTGATCCACGTGATCGACAAGGTGCTGCTGCCGTAACGGCGCATTGATCGATGATCGATGGTTGATGATCGATCGGGTGTCATCCTGAGCGACCTGCGGCCGCGCCGCTCAGGATGACAACTTCCCGGCTCGCCCCCTTCAGCCGTAGATTCCGGTGTGCCTTCCATCGAGCAGTTCTTCTCTTCCGTAGGCGCCTCCGCCCGCCGCTCCGCGCGGGCCCTCCGCGATACCACCACCTGGCGGCCGCTGCTCCTTCCCCAGATGCAGCGCCTCGGCGTCGAATCGGTACCGATCGGCCTCTTCATCGCGCTCTTCACCGGGATCGTCCTCGCCCTGCTGGCCTCGTACATCTTCACCGGTGCGGTGCCGCGCTATTTCGTGGGAGCGCTGGTCGGCAAGACCATTATGATGGAGCTGGGCCCGGTGCTGACCGGGATGGCCCTCGCCGGGCGGGTGGGTGCTAACATCGCCGCCGAGATCGGGACGTTGAAGGTCACCGAACAGGTCGATGCGCTGGAGACCCTCGCCTACGATCCGGTCGCCTACCTCGTGGTGCCCCGCGTGATCGCCGCGACGGTGATGTTCCCCGTGGTCACCGCGTTCGCGGTCGTCGTCGGCATCGGGGCCGGCTGGATCACCGCCACCTCCCTGCTCGATCTCTCGAACCTCGAATTCGAGAAGGGGCTCAAGTTTTTCTATCAGTTCAAGGACCTCTGGTTCGGCCTGCTCAAGAGTGCCTCGTTCGGATTCGCCGTGGCGCTGATGGGCGCGCTGCGCGGCCTCGCCACCACTGGCGGCGCCGAAGGGGTCGGTCGGGAGACGACTCGCGCCGTGGTGCTGGGTTGTGAGGCGATCCTGGTCCTCGACGCCTTCTGGGCGCTGGTGCTGCTGTGATTCGCTTTCTCGCGGTGCACAAGCGGTTCGGCGAGCGCGTGGTCCTCGACGGCTTCTCGCTCGACGTCCCCGACGGCCAGACCACGGTCCTGATCGGCGCATCGGGCTCGGGGAAGAGCGTGATGCTCAAGCACGTCGTCGGACTCCTCCGCCCCGATGCCGGATCGATTGAAGTCGACGGGCGAGCGGTCGAGACCCTCGATGCCGATGGCCTCACTGCGCTGCGACGGGAGATCGGCTTCGTCTTTCAGTCGGCGGCATTGTTCGACTCAATGACCATTGAGGAGAACATCCGGCTGGGGCTCGTCCGCCAGCGGCTCGATCCGGGCGAGATCGCCTCCCGGGTGGGCCGTGCTCTGGCGATCGTCGGCTTGCCTGACGTGCTTGAGCGCCGGCCCGCGGAGCTTTCCGGCGGGATGCGCAAGCGGGTCGGGATCGCCCGGGCGATCGCGCTTCAGCCGCGTTACATTCTCTGGGACGAGCCGACCACCGGCCTCGATCCCGTGACCTCTGCGACGATGGACCTGCTGATGCGCCGAACCAGAGACGAACTCGGCGTCACCTCCCTGGTCGTCACCCACGATATGCGCTCCGCCTTTGCGGTCGGCGATCGCCTCGCGATGCTCCACGCTGGTCGCGTCCGGGCCGAGGGGAGCGTGGCCGAGATGCGCGCGTCGAGTGATCCGTTGGTGCAGCAGTTCCTCGAGGGGCGACCCGAGTGACGCGCTCTCGCGACTTCACCATTGGCGCGGTCGTCCTCGGCGCCGTTGTCCTGGTCGTCGCGGCCGCGATCTGGCTCGGCGACATCGGGCCGCGCGGCCCCAAGACGCTGCATACCGCCCGCTTCCGCACCGTCGGCGGCGTCAAGGCTGGCGACCCGGTGGTGCTCCGGGGCGTCAAGGTGGGCCGGGTCGAAGCGATCCGGCTCGCCGAACAGGACTGGGTCGAGGCCGACCTCCGCGTCATCAAGCCGGAGGAGCTCCCCGATCAACCGGTGGTGATCGCCGTGACCGCTTCGCTCTTCGGTGAGTGGCAAGTGGCGGTGATGGATTCCGCGCGAGCCCCCAACGACCCGGACGTCCGCAACGCCCTGGCCGAGGCGCGGATTGGTGCCGCCGGGCGGTGGCCGGGGGCGACGTTGCCCGACATCGGGCAGCTGACTGCGCAGGCGAGCCGGATCGCCGGCGACATCGCGGTGGTGACCAACCGGGTGTCCAGCGCGATCGACTCGCAATCGATCTCCGACATCCGCGGCAGCGTGCGTGACCTCCGGCGGATGGCCGATCAACTGGTCACGTTCACTCAGCATCAGACCGGGGCAATGGATAAGGTGGTCGGCAATGCGGCGTCCAGCTCCGAGAATATCGCGAGCGCCTCGCAGCATCTGCAGGCGACGCTCTCTCGAGTGGACTCCTCGACCGCGTCGGGTGAGTTGAACGCACTCGTGCGCGATGCGCGCGACGCGACCGGGCAACTCAAGTCGGCCAGCGGCGATTTGCGCCAACTCACCAGTGCGGCGCGCGACCAGCGTGACCGACTGGTGCATATCATCGGGGCCACCGACAGCGTCCTGACGCGCCTGCAGGCGGGACAGGGTACGCTGGGCCTGCTCTCGTCGGATTCCACGCTCTATCGCGAAGCAACCAGGACCGTCGTGCAGTTGCGGACACTCCTGGCGGACATTCAGGTGAATCCGCGACGGTACTTTCGCTTCTCCGTATTCTAGCCGGCATCAGCTGCGGTGGATGATGGATGATGGATGGTGGATGGTGGATAACGGCGTATTCCGACGAGTGTTGTGTTCATGGCTGCCAAGAAGCGCGCGGAACGGGAAGTTTCTGCTGGCGGGATCGTGTTTCGACGCGACCCCGACGGGACGGCGCGCTTTCTCCTGATCCGCGACAGTTATCAGCACTGGGGCTTTCCGAAGGGACACCTTGAGGATGGGGAGTCACCCGCGGCCGCGGCCACGCGAGAGACCCAGGAAGAGACCGGGCTGGAGCAGCTGGTTCTCCAGGGGCCGATCCGGATCATCGACTGGCATTTCCGCTTCCGGGGCCGCTACATCCACAAGTTCTGTCACTTCTTCCTGTTCGAATCGCCAGCCGGTGAGGCGCTTCCGCAGGTGGACGAAGGCATTACGGCGGTGCGCTGGGAAGTGCTCGAGCAGGCGCTCGATGTGCTCAGCTACGACAATGCGCGGGGGGTGCTCCGCCGCGGCGCCGAGATGACGCGCACGCTGATCGCCGTGGGGCAGGGGCGGCCGCACCCGAGGCCGGCGCCGCTTCCTCCCGCTCCCGCGCACTGACGCCAATGCCGCCGGTGGTCGCGGCGTTGCTCGAACGGCGTCCCGCCATTCTCGCGCTCCGCCGTGCCATCCCCGCGTCGGCGGCGCGGCTGCTGACCGCGCGCTCCCCGACCCACCTCGCCGCGCTCCTCGCCCATCACGTCCTCGAAGCGATCATCATTGGCCCCGAATCGGTGCGCGGCGCCGTCCTGCCGGCGCTCCGCCGAGACTTTCCCGGCGTCCCGCTCCTCCTCTACGCCACGCTCCGCTCGGACGATGCTGATCTCCTGCTGCGAGCCCACCGCGACCGGATCGCCGCGCTGGCGCTCGAGGGACTCGATGAACCAGTGCTGGTCCGCCTGATCCGTCGCAACGGACTCACCGCCCGGCGCATCGCCCGGCTGCTTCCGCTCGCCGAACGGCTCGGGCTGACCGACCCGCTGCAGCGGGCGGCCTGGGAAGAGGTCGTGACGTCGGCGCCAGGCGGGCTCACCACCGAGGCCTTGGCGCGGAGACTCAGGGTCCGCCGCGAGACCCTCTCCCGGGGATTTGCTGCGGGGGGGGCGCCGTCGCTCAAGCGGGCGATCGACGCGGTTCGGCTGGTGGCGGCAGGGCAGCTCCTCGGCAACCCGGGATACCGGGTCGCCGACGTGGCCCGATTGCTGGGATTTTCCTCCGCCTCGCTGCTCCAGCGGACCGCCCGGCGAACCTTTGGGGTCTCGGCCCGCGGGGTTGCGCAACTCGATGGGGGGCGGCTCGCAGCGGCCATCCAGGGAGGCGGGCCACCGGCCGGCTGGAGCTGACCCGGCGCTTGTACGGCCGGGCTGTTTGTGACTATTTTCACAAGCTATAGTGGAACCTGATCCACCATCTTCCGACCGAGTACCATGGCGACGGATTCGATGCTCCGCCCCGGCGAACTGAAGGACATTCTCCTCAAGGAGATCGAGGCAGCCGACCTCGGCTCGATGGACGTCAACGACGTCGGTACCGTCCTCGAAGTGAAGGACGGGATCGCGCTTATTTACGGCCTCAAGCGCGCGATCGCGGGCGAAATGCTCGAGTTCACCGCCCGTGAGACCGGCGAAACCATTACCGGCCTGGTGCTCAACCTCGAGCAGGACTCGGTGGGCGCCGCGATCATGGGTGATTACCTGAAGCTGAAGGAGGGCGACGAGGTCCGCTGCACCGGGCGCCTCCTCGAGGTCCAGACCGGCCCCAAGTTGCTAGGTCGCGTGGTGGATGCCCTCGGCGTTCCGGTCGACGGCCTCGGTCCAATCGACACCGTTTCACCGCGCCCGGTCGAGATGATCGCGCCGGGCATCATCGTCCGTCAGCCAGTCACCGAGCCGTTGCAGACCGGCATCAAGGCGATCGACGCGATGATCCCTATCGGTCGTGGCCAGCGCGAGCTGATCATCGGCGACCGTGGCACCGGCAAGACGGCGATCGCCGTCGACACCATCATCAACCAGAAGGGCACCGGCGTCATCTGCGTCTACGTCGCCATCGGCCAGAAGCGCTCGACCGTGGCCACGGTGGTGCAGAAGCTGAAGGATGCCGGTGCGATGGTTTACACCGTCGTCGTCGTCGCCTCGGCCTCCGATCCGGCACCGCTGCAGTTCATCGCACCGTACGCCGGTTGTGCCATCGCCGAATACTTCATGTATGAGGAGGGGAAGCCGACGCTCTGCGTCTATGACGACCTCTCCAAGCAGGCCGCCGCGTACCGGCAGATGTCGCTGATCCTGCGCCGCCCGCCGGGCCGAGAGGCATATCCGGGCGACATCTTCTACCTGCACTCGCGGTTGCTCGAACGCGCCGCAAAGCTCAGCACCGATCCGGAACTGACGAAGAACGATCCCCGGATCAAGGTGCCGGGTGGTTCGCTCACGGCGTTGCCGATCATCGAGACGCAGGCGGGCGACGTCTCGGCGTACATCCCGACCAACGTGATCTCGATCACGGACGGCCAGATCTTCCTGCAGACCGACCTGTTCTACTCCAACGTCCGCCCGGCCGTCGATGTCGGTATCTCGGTGTCGCGCGTGGGTGGGAACGCCCAGATCAAGGCAATGAAGAAGGTCGCCGGCCCGCTCCGACTCTCACTGGCGCAGTACCGCGAGCTCGAGGCGTTTGCGCAGTTCGGCTCCGACCTCGACGCCGCGACGCAGCGTCAGTTGGCGCGCGGCGCCCGGATGGTCGAGATCCTCAAGCAACCGCAGTACCAGCCGGTGCCGGTCGAGGAGCAGATTGCGGCGCTGTATGCTGTCACCAACGGCCACCTTGATAGCGTCGAAGTCAAGCACATCCGTCAGTGGGAAGCCGACTTCCTCGCCTGGGTGCGCACGTCGCGTCCGCAGCTGCTGGTGCTGCTGCGCGAGAAGAAGGCGCTGACGGATGAGGTCGAGGCCGACCTGAAGGCGGCCATCGAGACGTTCATCCCGATGTTCTCGCCGGCGTAAGATGGCGACGAATCGCGCGCTCAAGGGGCGCATCCGCTCGGTCACCAACACGCGCAAGATCACGCGGACGATGGAGCTGGTTGCGACCTCCAAGCTCAAGCGTGCGCAGGATCGCGTGGTGGCAGCGCGCCCCTACGCCGAGGCGCTGCGGCAGGTGATCGCCGATCTGGTCACGCCGGATCTCGCGGACCAGTTCCCGCTGTTGCGTCGCCCGCTCCAGCCCGCCAAGGGCGGCCCGGCGCGCGCGGTGCTGATTCTGCTGACGTCGAATCGCGGCCTCGCAGGTGGTTTCAACGCCAACCTGATCAAGGAGGCGCGCCGGCGGATCGAGGCGCTCGAGGGCGAAGGCTATCAGGTGGAGCTGGTCGGCGTCGGGAAGAAGGGTGTCGGCTACTTCAAGTACATCGGCCGCAAGTTCCGGAGCGAGCGGCCGGATGTCGGCGACCGCCCCACGGCGGAGCACGCCGCCTCGCTGGTCGAGGAGCTGATGCTCGACTTCACGCAGGGGCGCGTCGGGTTGGTCGAACTGGTGCAGTCGCACTTCGTCAGCGTGCTGGTGACGCCGCCGATCACGACCCGCATCCTTCCGATCGAGCCGCCCACGAGTCGTCCCGAGGGGATGCGCCCCGACTACATCCTGGCGCCGGATCCGGCGACGTTGCTGGAGCAGGTATTGCCGCTCTACGTTCGCAATATGGTGTACCGTGGTCTGGTCGAGACCGTCGCCGCGGAGCAGGCGGCACGCCGCACCGCGATGAAGAACGCGACCGACAACGCCGGTGATCTCATTGATGCCCTGAAGCGGACGTACAACCGGCAGCGTCAGGCGCAGATCACGCAGGAGATCGCGGAGCTGGTGGGCGGGGCCGCTGCGCTCTAGGCTCCAAGCGGAGGCCGGCACCGAGACTGCTCGCGCCGTGCCTTGCGCGGCGCAGAGTTCGACGGGTTCGGAGCGGGCGAAAATCTGCGCGGCGCACGGCGCCGCGCGAGCACATTAACGGAGAGTTCATGAGCGCGACTGCTACCGTCGGCACCATCGTCCAGATCATCGGTCCGGTGCTCGACATCGAGTTTCCGCCCGATCAGCTGCCGGAGCTCTACAACGCCGTGACGGTTGAAGATTCCAGCGGCCCGCTCCCGGTGCGCCTGACGGCCGAAGTGCAACAGCACATCGGGCGAAACCAGGTGCGGGCGGTCGCAATGAGCTCGACCGACGGAGTCTCGCGCGGGATGCAGGCGGTGGACACAGGCGCCGCGGTCTCGGTGCCGGTTGGCGACGCCGCCCTCGGGCGCATCCTGAACGTGCTGGGTGAGCCGGTGGATGGCGGCGAACCGATCGCCAAGTCGGTCGAGCGCTGGCCGATTCACCGTCCCTCGCCGGCCTTTACCGACCTCGAGCCGAAGACCGAGATTCTCGAGACCGGCATCAAGGTGGTCGACCTGATCGCGCCGTTCGTGAAAGGCGGCAAGATCGGGCTCTTCGGCGGCGCCGGCGTCGGCAAGACGGTCGTCATTCAGGAGCTCATCAACAACGTCCAGAAGGGACACGGCGGGAAGTCGGTTTTCTGCGGCGTCGGTGAGCGCACTCGCGAGGGGAACGACCTCTACCTCGAGTTCAAGGAAGCGGGCATTCTCGGTTCCGTCGCCCTGATGTTCGGACAAATGAACGAACCGCCGGGCGCGCGGCTCCGCGTGGGGCTCTCCGGCCTCACCATCGCCGAGTATTTCCGCGACGTCGAGGGGCAGGACGTGTTGCTCTTCGTCGACAACATCTTCCGCTTCACCCAGGCCGGCGCCGAAGTCTCAGCGCTGCTGGGCCGGATGCCGAGCGCTGCTGGATACCAGCCGACGCTGGCAACGGAGATGGGCGATCTGCAGGAGCGGATCACCTCGACCCGCAATGGCTCGATCACCTCGGTGCAGGCGATTTACGTTCCCGCCGACGACCTCACCGACCCGGCGCCGGCCACGGCATTCGCGCACCTCGATGCCACCGTCGTGCTGTCGCGTGCCATCTCCGAGCTCGGCATCTACCCCGCCGTCGATCCGCTCGACTCGACCTCGCGGATCCTGGCGCCGCAGTTCATCGGTGAACGGCACTACAACGTCGCGATCGGGCTGCAGCGCACCCTGCAACGCTACAAGGCGCTGCAGGATATCATCGCCATTCTCGGAATGGACGAACTCTCCGAGGACGACAAGCTGGTCGTTGGCCGCGCCCGTCGCCTGCAGCGATTCCTGTCCCAACCGTTCTTCGTCGCGGAGCAGTTCACCGGCTTCCCGGGGAAGTACGTCAAGCTCGAGGAGACCGTGGCGTCGTTCGAACGGGTCCTGTCGGGCGAGTTCGACCATCTCCCGGAACAGGCGTTCTATATGCAGGGTGGTATCGACGATGTGATCAAGCGCGCCAAGGAGTTGCAGGGTTGATGCGCGTCACCGTCATCTCCCCCGAGTCCGCCGTGTTCGACGGCGAGGCCGACGCGGTCGTTGCGCCAGCGTTTGATGGCTCGCTCGGCATTCTGGAAAACCACGCCCCGATGATGACGGTGCTGGGCAGCGGGACCCTCACGGTACGCGCTGGCGGTTCGGCCAGGCACTTCCGTGTGCAAGGGGGGTTCCTGCAAGTCGTCCAGAACAGCGTCCGTATTCTGGCCGAACACGTGCAGGGAGTTCCCGATGCGTAAGCAGGTTGCCTTCATCCTGACTGCGGGCGCGCTGCTCGCCCTCTGCCCGCCGGTGTCGCTCGCGGCCCAGTCCACCGGGACGCCGATCTACCAGGCTCCGTATCGCGCCTTCGCTCACAGCGAGATCGGGATTTCGCTTTCCGATCCCGGCGACGGCTTCGCGCTCGAGGGGTCGTACCGGACGGCGTTCTCCCACAAGATCGACCTCGGCTTCCGCGGCGGTCTCGCCGACCGTTCCGGGCCGAAGGGCACCAATCTGCTCCTCGGCGCCGACCTTCGCGCCCGGGTGCTCGACCATAACAACTCCTTCCCGGTGGATGGATCGTTCACGGTGGGGCTGGGGCTGCAGAGCGGCGACGGCTTCACGGTCGGCTACCTCCCGATCGGCTTTTCGATGGGACGTCGCGTCCTGATCGAGGGGTCGTCGATCTCGCTGGTTCCGTACGTCCATCCGGTGCTTACGCCGATCTTCGGCGACGGCAGTGGGGCCGACTTTTCGCTCGGTTTCGGTGTCGATGCGCGGATCACGCCGCGGCTGGATCTCCGCTTCAGCGCGGCACTCGGTGATCGCGATGGCATCGGGTTCACGGTCGCATTCCTTCGGTGAGTTCCCTCAGGAGCCGTCCTATGTATCTACGTGCCCTCGTGCTCGCTCTGCTCGGGGGCGCGCTGGTCCTGGCTCCCGCCACCGCACAGGTCCTCGGTCTCCCAGTCGTCAATAACGGTGTGCCCACGGGGATCAACCTCGCGGCCGATGTCGGTTTCTCGAATGATGCTGCCATCAAGGCGACGACGGTCGGTGCAAGTGCGTCGGTCGGTATCGGCTTCGTGGGCGTCACCGGGACGATCGCACGCTGGTCGCCGAGGGACGGCAACGGCACCTGGAGTCCTGGAGTCAGCGGCACACTCCGGCTGCTCGGCGGTCCACTGATTCCGCTGCGGGTCGTGGCGTTGGCTGGCGTATCCCACTGGACCATCGGTCAAGGGAAATTCACCCACGTTCCGATCTCGCTCGGACTCGCCGCGACCATCCCCTCGCCCGGCTTCTCGATCAAGCCCTGGCTGGCGCCGCGGATCGACATTGTGCGATCGTCGGGGCCGCTGCTCAGCGGCACTGACACCGAGACCCACTTCGCCGTCAGTGGCGGAGTGGAACTGGCGCTGCTGAACGGGCTTTCGCTCCGGGCCAGCTACGATCGGATCTCCGGCAAGCTCGGCAAGCCCTCGATCCTCTCGTTTGGAGTGGGATTCGCGCCCTGAGCGCGGCGCGGATCTCCCTTTAAACCGGAAGCCACCCGTCCCACGCCGACGCCCGCACGCGCCTCGCGAGCGGGCGTGGGCGTGTGCATTGAGCTTCGGCGCGGCGCGGTGCGAGCGGGGATCGGATCGCGTCCACCTTGCCGTGCCTCCCCGCCTCCCCCATCGTTACGCCGTGCTCACCACCTCGCCGTTCAATCGTGCCCTGACAGCTGTCGTCGTGCCAGCGGTGCCGTGGGCACGGCACGACCCTCGCCAGCGCACGGCGCACGCTGCTCGCCTCGCTGCTCCGGCGGCAATGGAAGAGTGGGCCCATCGGCATCGCGACCTCACCCGTCCGCTGGCCTGGTTCCAC
>JANLPG010000002.1:0-2098 GCA_031367105.1 Gemmatimonadota bacterium
CCGACCCGCACGTCGATCATCGCTCCGACATCTACTCTGTCGGCGTGATGGCGTATGAAATGCTCAGCGGGCGGCCGCCATTCACCGGCAGCACGCCGCAGCAGGTGCTCGCCGCGCACGTGACCGAAGCGCCTGACTCGGAGGCCAAGCGGCGGCCGGCGATTCCAGCGGCAATCGAGTCAGTGGTGATGCGCTGCCTCGCCAAGCGACCAGCCGATCGCTTCCAGACCGCCGCCGAACTGCTCGCCGCGCTGGAGCCCCTGGCCACGCCGAGTGGCGGGCTGACCCCGACGGAGACTCGGCCGGTTGCGGCGCTGCGCCCAGCGCGCGCGTGGCCGAGGATCGCAGGTGCCGGTGTGGGCGTCCTCGCCCTTGGCGCAGCGGTGCTCTGGTTTGTGAATCGCCCGCCAACGGCGGCAGCGCTGACCTCCAACACGCAGCTGACGCGCACCGCCGGTATCGAGGAGTTCCCGACCATCTCACCCGACGGGAAGTCGGTAGCCTACCAAGTCTTTGGCCCGTCGGACAGCTCTGCCCACGTCGAGTTTCGCCGCACTGATGGCGGCGATGCCGTGCAGATCGCCGGTGGCATCGTGCCGAGCGCTTGGTCACCCGGCGGTGATCGATTGCTGGTCAGGGGTCCGCGCGGTCTCGTCAGCCAGCCCGCCCTCGGCGGGCAGGGGACGGTCGTCGATTCACGTGCGTTCAGGGGGAGTTGGTCACCCGATGGAAGGGAGGTGGCTTACTCCATCGGCGACTCCTTGATAGTCGGCGTCCCCGGCCAGGAGAAGCCCCGGCTGGTGACCCAGGCGCTGGCCCCGCACTCCCCCGCCTGGTCACCCGATGGCAAGTGGATTGCCTTCGTTTCCGGACATGAAAAATACCTCTTGACCTATAACATCGCGCCGAGCAGCATCTGGCTGGTCCCGGCCGCAGGTGGCAAGCCGGTGCGACTGACCGCGTCCGACGGGATGAGTATGAGCCCCACTTGGGCACCGGACAGTCGCCGTCTGCTCATCGTCTCAACCCTTGCCGGTGTGCGCGATGTCTATCAGCTCAATCTCACCAGTGGAGGTCGACCCCGTGGGGCACTGGTACGCATCAGCACCGGCCTCAATCCGTCGCTGATCTCGCTCTCCGCCGATGGAACCCAGTTGGCGTATTCGGTGGCGACATACCACGCCAATATCTGGAAGCTCCCGATCCCGAAAAACGGGTCGATCTCGACCGTGGGGGCGTTCCCCGTCACCAATGACGTGCAGACCATCGAAGCCCTCGAGATTTCGCGGGACGGGAGGTGGCTGGTTTTCGATTCCGACCGTCAGGGTGTGCAGCAGCTCTTCCGGATGCCGCTCGGCGGTGGCGCTGTGCAACAGCTCACCCACGATTCGAATCCCTCCTTCAAGCCGGGGATTTCACCTGATGGCAAGGAGGTCGCGTATCACGCCATTCTCCAAGGCCTCCGGCGGATCTTCATCGTCCCGATGGAGGGCGGAAAGTCGGTGCAGATCTCGCCGGGGACAGCTCGTGACGAGCGAAACGCCTCCTGGTCTCCCGACGGCCGCCATCTCGCATGGTATTCCATCGCGAGCCCGACAGCCCAGGTACAGGTGGCGACGCGCGATGCACAGGGAAAGTGGAGTGCACCCATCACAGTCTCGTTCCGTGGACGCCAGCTCTACCAGGTGTGGGCCGATCAGGGCACCGGGCTGCTCGGACTCGATTCTGCCGGACGCTTCGGCGTGCAGCCGACGAACGGTGGCGCCTTCCGGCTCCTGAACGCGACAGACACCCTGACTGGAACGACTATCGGAGCGGCGACGGCAGCCACCTCGAGCGATGGGCAAATGGCGTATTTCCTCGATCGGGGAAAGGTCGTAGGCCGGCGGAGTGACGGCGTCGTGGCGCTGCGCCTCGCGGACGGACAGCTGCGCGAGGTGCTGCGCTTCGATGAATCAGGGCGACCACACAGCTTCTCGTCGAATGGCATCGCCGAGCACGGCGGCTGGATCTATTTCACGCTCAGCGACTTCCAGAGCGACATCTGGGTGGCGACAGTGGATGGGCTGAAGCGATGAACGCGACCCTCGATCGGCTC
>JANLPG010000004.1:0-7875 GCA_031367105.1 Gemmatimonadota bacterium
TCATTGCCCTGCTGCAGCGGTTCTGGCGGCTGATCGCCGGTGAGGCGCGTGCTCGCTGGCTGAATCACCTGCTACCGCTGGCGGTGCTGCTCTGGCTGGTGCTCCCGCTCCACGCTTCATACAGCGCAGTGGCGCAGTATCGCGAGGACGGTGGCAGCGGCTTCGGCGATCGCGGTTGGCGCGAGAGCGAGACCATCGCCTACCTGCGCGCGCATCCGAATGATTGTTACGTCTACAGCAACGAGCCCGACGCGATCACCATCCTCACCGCCATCCCGGCGGAGCTCTCGCCGCTCAAGTCGGAGCACGGCTCGACGCGAGTGACACCACTGCCGACGGTGTGGCCCGCCGAGCGGAAGGCGTGCCTCGTCTGGTTCACGCAGGAGTCGTGGGATGTGCTGTGGAACACCGATGATCTGCGGACCAAGGTACGACTCGAGCTGGTGAGGGAGATCGTGGATGGGAAAGTGTACCTGCTGCTTAAATAGGCGCTGACATCCCCCCAGGAAAGGAGGGGGTGTGGAGCCGGTCAAAATCAGCACCTCGCCGGGCCACCGAACCCACCGCTCGTTATCATTCCCCCCCATGCTGACACTCCTGCTCGCCCTCGCCTCGGCCCCCCCGGCCGATACCATCCCGATCGCATACACGGCGCATCGGGTCTACGACTCACACCGCAAGCGCTTCAGCGATATCGAGTCACTCGCCGCTGCCGCTGCCAAATCCGATGTGGTCTTTGTCGGCGAGCAGCACGATGATCCAGGCACGCACCGGTTGGAGCTCGCGCTGCTCGATGCGATCGGCCGCCGCCGGGGCGATGTGGTGCTGGCGCTGGAGATGTTCGAGCGCGATGTGCAGCCGGTGCTCGACGCCTATCTCGAAGGAAAGATTCCCGAAGACGCCTTCCTCAAGGCCGCACGGCCCTGGCCCAACTACGCCGCCGATTACCGACCGCTGGTGGAATACGCCAAGGCGCGCGGCTGGAAAGTGGTGGCCGGCAATGTGCCGCGGAAGATTGCGGCGTCGGTGTTCAGCAAGGGGATCGGCTCCATCCAGCAGCTGCCCGACTCCTCCCGTCGCTGGGTCGCCGAGAGCTTCGAGTGCCCCACGGGGAAGTACGCCGATCGTGTTGCCGCCACGTTGAAGGACCATCCCGCCGGCCCGGGACCTGCGCCGACTGCCGAGGAGATGACCAGGATGGGCCAGTTGATCTATGAGGCGCAGTGCGTGAAAGACGAGACAATGGCGGAATCGATCGGCCGGGCGCGCGGCAACGGTGCACCGCTGGTGATCCACTACAACGGCGCGTTCCACTCCGACTACGGTCAGGGCACCGCCGAACGCACGCGTCGCCGGCTGCCGCACTCCAAGGTGCTGGTCGTCTCGGCGATTCCCGCCGCCGACCTCGACGCCGTGCCGGGAAAGCCCGATCGCAAGATCGGCGAGTGGCTGATCTACACCCTCAAGCCGGTGAAGAAGTAGCCGTTACCGCCCCAGCACCGCGCTCTCCCAGCCGTCGGCCGCAGTCGCCACCACGCGCAGTGCCGGCGATACCTGTTTCAACGCCTCGAGGTTGTTGCCCTGCGTGGCGTCCCGCACGTCGCCCGGAATTCGATTCATCACCACGCCGAGGCAGGCGACGCCGGCCAGCTCCAGGGCGCTCACGGTGAGGAGGGTATGGTTGATGGTCCCGAGCCGGTCGGCGGCAACCACGATGACCGGCGCCCTCAGGACCCGAGCCACATCCACCAGCGTCCCGGTCTCGATCAGCTTGACGGCGCGGACCGCGACCCCGCGGGAACGACAATATTTTGCCAGCCTGGCGGTGACGTGGGTC
Source organism: Gemmatimonadota bacterium (assembly GCA_031367105.1). Classification (GTDB taxonomy): domain Bacteria; phylum Gemmatimonadota; class Gemmatimonadetes; order Gemmatimonadales; family GWC2-71-9; genus Palsa-1233. The sequence continues at coordinate 1,838 of JANLPG010000004.1, forward strand.
TTCCCGATGCCAGCATCGGTACCGGCGATGACGACGATCCTACCCACGGGCACCCCGACTCCCCGGCCGCGCCGGGGCCGGATGGAGAAGGGGGCGGCTTGCCGGGCGGGCGCTCTCCGGGGTGGAAGTCGAGAGGGAAGAGGGCATCCGGGTATAATTCTCCCGCTTCGGGGGGGCGTAGCTCAGCTGGTAGAGCTTCCGGCTTTTAACCGGTAGGTCGTGGGTTCGAGTCCCACCGCCCCCACTTTCCAGAAGATACCACCACCTGGAACCCCCTTGTTTCCCATCCCTTACCCGACGCGGGCCTCCTTGCCGACCACCATCTGGATCGACGGACAGTACTACACCCGTGAAACCGCCAAGGTCTCGGTCTTCGACCACGGCCTCCTCTACGGCGATGGGGTCTTCGAAGGGATCCGGGTCTACGACCATCGCATCTTCCGCCTCCGGGAACATCTGGCGCGGCTCTACGATTCGGCCAGGGCGATCGCACTCACCGTGCCGATGGCGATCGACGAGCTGATGCGGCAGACCGAGGAAGCCGTGGCCCGATCGGGGATGGCCGATGCCTACCTTCGCCACCTGATCACGCGTGGGGTGGGTGACCTCGGCCTCGATCCGCGCAAGTGTCCGCGCGCCTCCGTGATCATCATCGTCGACACCATCAAGCTCTTTCCGGCAGAGAAGCTGGCCGAAGGGCTGGTGGTGGTGACTGCCTCGACGCCGATTCCCAATCGCGAGGCACTTTCCCCCAGGGTCAAGTCGCTGAACTACCTCGCACATATCATGGCGAAGCTCGAAGGGATCAATGCCGGTGCCGACGAAGTGATCATGCTCTCCGCCGACGGCGAAGTGGCCGAGGGTTCGGGGCAGAACATCTTCGTCGTCAAGCACGGGGTGCTGAAGACGCCGCCGCCAAGCGTTGGCATCCTCCAGGGTGTCACTCGCGATGCCGTGCTCGAACTGGCTTCCGAGCTGGGGATCCCCGCTCGCGAGGAGCATCTCAACCGCTACGACGTCTATACCGCCGACGAGGCGTTCTTCACCGGAACGGCGAGCGAGCTGGTGCCGATCCGGATGGTCGACGGTCGCGAGATCGGCAGCGAGCGTCCCGGTCCCGCGACCCTGAAGTTGCAAGCGGCGTTCCGCGCGCTCGTGCACCGCGCACCCGGCTGACGTCGCGATGGCGTGGCGCATCCTGCTGACGTCGGAGCACACCTGGAGCGTGTCGGTGGCGGCGGAGCGCTGCGCCGGCTCCAACGACTGGACCCTGGTGGCCGGATTTCGTACTGCTGCGCCGGTGCCGAGGCGACTCTGGGTGCCGCTGCCGGTCCGCTCCCCGTCGAAGGCGCAACTCTTCGCCGAGGCGGATGATATCAGCAACGAGACGCTGTTGACTGCCCTCGAGGCGCGTCTCGCGCTGTAACGCAACGGTGTGGCCACTCGGCGCGTCCTACGTACAGTGGGAGCTGAAACCGATACGATGGTTGTAGCCTGCCACACGTCGCCCTAGCTTTGCCCGCACCCTTCCGACCTACGGAGTGCTCTTGATGCGCCGAGCCCTGCTGACGCTGTCCAGCTGTCTCGTCGTCGCCTGCGGACGGCTCGATGTCGCTACGCGTCCAGCAGCGCCAGTACCTCACGTGGATCGAGCGGCAGAAGCCGGCGGCTCGACCGCCGCCGACCGCCCACTCCCACCGCCGCCGGTCTTTCCGGCGCCGAGCGACAAGGCGCTGTCGTTTGATCTCAAGCTGGCGCGCGACTCGGCGGCGGACGAGGCGGTGCTCGACCGGCTCGCCGCCGCGGCGCCGAAGGACGAGCTGCCCGAGGTGCCGATCGATGTTGCGGCGAATCGTGAACTCAATGTCCAGGCGTATTCCGACCAGCCCCGGGTCCAGTACTACCTCGATTTCTTCGCCAGCCGGATGCACGATCGCTTCCAGATCTGGCTCACCCGGATGCCGCGCTACGAGGCCTATGCCCGCGAGCGGCTGGTGGCGCAGGGGCTCCCCGGCGACTTGGTCTACCTCGCGCTGATCGAGTCGGGCTTCTCCCCCTCGGCCGTGAGTAGGGCAGCGGCGGTGGGGATGTGGCAGTTCATGCCGGCGACGGGACGTGGCTACGGTCTGCGGATCGATGCCTGGGTCGACGAACGTCGCGACCCGATCAAGGCCACCGATGCGGCGGCACGGCACCTCAGGGACCTCACCGCGCGCTTTGGTTCGCATTACCTCGCGGCCGCAGCGTACAACGCCGGTGCTGGACGGGTGGGTCGCTCGCTCACCCGGATGAATGCGACGATGTCGGACAGTGAAGAACCGATGGACTTGAGCAGTGACGACGCCTTCTTCTCGCTCGCCGACAGCCGGTTGATCGTGCAGGAGACCCGTGACTACGTCCCCAAGTTGATCGCCGCCGCACTGATCGCCAAGGAGCCGACAAAGTACGGCTTCAGCACGCCGGGGCAGGTCGATCGCTTCTCGCACGACAGTGTGGTGGTGGAGGGCGGCACCGGTCTCGACCTGATCGCCCGCCTCGCCGACACGACCCTCGATGCGCTCCGCGACCTCAATCCGCACCTGTTGCGGCTGGTGACGCCGCCGGGGATGCGCTATGCCGTGAGGGTCCCCAGCGGTCGGGCCCAGGCGATCGCCAAGGGCTACACCGCCACTCCTGCCTCCGAACGACTCGCCATCGCGACGTACCACGTCCGGTCCGGAGAGACGGTGGCCGCGGTGGCGAAGAAGTACGGCGTGTCGGCGGAGGTGATTCGGGTGGCGAACCGCTCGGCCCGCGGCCGTCGACTCGCTTCGGGCACCACGTTGTATGTGCCGGTGTCCAACTCGATTCCGATCGCGTTGCTGCGCGAGCCGGAGCCGATTGCCAATGCCCGCACCACGTCGCGCAGCCACGTGGTGAAGCGCGGTGAGAGCCTCGGCAGTATCGCGAAGAAGTACCGCGTTTCGGTCGCATCGCTGCGCGCCAGCAACGGGCTGAGCAAGGGTGCCAAGGTGCGGGCGGGGCAGCGGCTGCTGGTGCGGCGAACCGCGAAGGGGAGCGTGACGTCGGCGAAGGTATCTCGCGGACGAGCCGGCAGGGCCACGCCCAAACGCCGCAGCCACGGCAAGCTGGCACACGCGAAGTCGCGGATGCGGAATCCCAAGGCGTAGCGTCTGCGGGCGTCGTAACGAAATGGACCCCGGCTCGGTGGAGCCGGGGTCCATTTCGTTACGGTTGGGCATCGCCCGCCTGGCTCAGCTCCGCTTGCGCAGCCCCGAGAGCACGGCCCGCGAATACTTCCCTTCGACCTGGGTGCCCAGCTCCTGCTGAGCGGCCACGAGCGTGGGACCCTTGTTATAGGCCTCCAGCGCCAGCGCGACGTTGTTGTCGAAGCGCTTGAGCAAGTCCTTCAGGTAGCGGAAACCGATCCGCAGGTTCACGTCCGGATTCCGCAGGTCGCTCTCGTTCAGGCGTGAGTCATAGGCGCGGGCGGTCGGCAGTCGCAGCTGCGTGAGTCCGATCGCCGAAGCGTAGCTCGCCGCGGTGTTCTTGAAGCCGCTCTCGATCTTCACCAACTGGAACCCTACGGCGGCCGGGATGCCCTCGGCGATCGCGTTGTCATAGATCGTCGCCGACAGATCCGCCGGAATGCCGTAGCGTCCGGAGTAGTCGAGGATCTGGTGGGCGCGCTCGAGTTCCTGACGCGTTGCCTTCAGCTGGCCCTTCATCTCGGCCAGCGCCTTGGAGCTGTCTTCGGTCCGTACTTCGGCGGCCACCACCGCGGGGCCCACCAGATTATCGCCGCGAGTGAGCATACTCGACACCGCACCGAGCCCCAACAGGGCAAAGGCACCGACGCCCAGCACCGCCACCTGCGCCACGATTCGTTTGATCATCCAACCTCCGTTGCATTCGGGTGCTGCCGATCCGGGACCAGCCAGTCGCCGCGCTGCCCGCCGGATTTTTTCAGGAGACGGATCCCCTCGATCCGCATCCCTCTGTCGACTGCCTTCACCATATCGTACACGGTGAGGCAGGCCACACTCACGGCCACGAGGGCCTCCATCTCAATCCCGGTCTTCGCGGTGGCGGCCGCTTCGGCCACCACGCGGATACCCGGCCATTCATCGTGCAACTCCAGCGTGACCACGATCTGGTCCAGCGGCACTGGATGACAGAGCGGGATCAGGTCGCTGGTGCGCTTGGCACCCATCACCCCCGCCAGCTCCGCGATGGCGACCACGTCGCCCTTGGCACTACTCGCGCTCTGCACCATCGCGAACGCCTCGGCCGACATCACCACTCGACCCTCGGCCATCGCGCGCCGTGCGGTCACCGGCTTGGCACCCACATCGACCATCCGTGCGCGGCCCGCTGCATCGAGGTGCGTCAGAGTCACGCCGCCGCCAGCGTGGCGATCTCATCGGCGAGCACCGCGAGCAACAGCTGCGGGTTCACATTTCCCTGCGCCTGCTCCCGCGTTGCGAGCACCTTCTCGACCGCCTCGAGTGCGGCAGCCGGTTCGATCGTGCTGCCGCGTCCGCCCGTCATTGCGCTGCGGGCATCGGCGGCCAGCACATCGGCGAGTGCGTCGAGCATTGCGGTGAAATCTCCGCGTGCCTGCCACGTTCCCTGCCGCAGCGCTCGATCGGTAGCGGCCGCCGTCCCGTTGCCGATCGCCGCCAGAAACTCCCGCGCCGCACTCCGGGCTTTCTCGCGGCCGGCATCAGTTGCACCCAGCGCCGCTCCAATTGATCCCCGAGCGCTCCGCACCACCGGATCGGTTGCCAGCTCCGGCTTCACCCCAGCCAGGAAGCCTCGCACTTCGTCGTCGGTAATCCGCGACAAGCGGATCGGCACGGCGCGAGAGCGGATGGTCGGGAGCACCAATCCCGGTCCGGCTGTCGTCAGCACGAAGAGCGAACGCGGCGGCGGCTCCTCGAGCAGCTTGAGCAGCGAGTTCGCCGCATCCTGACTCGACTCCTGCGGCACCAGCCGCTCCGCCCGGCCGATCACGAATACTCGCCAGCCCCCCTCGGAAGCCATGAGGCTCGCCTGACGCCGGAGCAGTCTTGCCGACGCAATCCCGTGCATCGCCATTCCATCGGGTGCCTGCCAGAGCGGTGTCGCGCGGCGCTCTGCCATCACGGCTTCGAGCGACTCCGCCACTTCCTCGGCCTGCTTCTCCGGCTCCCCAGCTTTCGGCCGCGGTACCGGTACAAACCAATGGACGTCCGGGTGGGCCAGTCCCAGCACCTTGAGGCAGCCGGCGCACTTGCCGCACGGCTCGGCGGTGCTCGCGGTACAGACCAGCCGCTGCGCCAGCCACAACGCCAGCCGCTGCTTACCGATACCCGGGGCGCCGGTGATCAACAGCACCTGGGGAAGTGTCCCCGCGGCAATGGCGCGGTTGAGCTGAGCCCGTGTTGCCTGATGCCCTACCAGAGGTGCCAATCCCATGGGCTGGAAGCTAGTCGGAAAGGGTCAGAAAGGAAGGGGCAAGAAGTGGTGTAAGGCTATTTTCCACAACGACTTAGCTACTATGATCCGGAGGAAAAACCGGCCAAGCTGGCGGACTCAGGCGCTCAGGTGCAAGAGTGAGCACTCGCGTTAAGTGTGCCAATGTGAGTGTTTGCTCATTTGGGACTGTAAGTCCCTGAAATCAATGGCGGTTGGATGAGGTGGCCGAAAATCAGGCAGCCTTGCCGGGGACTGTCGTACTGGCCGTTGCAGATGTGACAGGGAAGAGCAGCGAGAAGCGGGGAGCGGGAAGTGAGGGACGATAGGCCAGAAGAGGGGGGCCGCTTGCGCCGCGCCCTCCGTGGCGGTGATCTCCGGGACGACGGACGCCCCGGTCTCGAGTCTCCGCTCTCTCGTCTTTCCTCAGCTTGTACCGGCACCTCCATTTCGCTACCTTGCCGCCCGCTTGTTAGGTTCAGGCAGCAAGACCTTCCCGAGTAGCTCAGTTGGTAGAGCAGCTGACTGTTAATCAGCGGGTCGGGGGTTCAAGTCCCTCCTCGGGAGCTAGTAACAGCGCG
>JANLPG010000039.1:0-16064 GCA_031367105.1 Gemmatimonadota bacterium
GGTGCGATTGAAATTCTTGAAACTCCAGAGGAGTTCGACATCGGTGTAGCCGATCGCGCGAATTGCGGCGAGGGTGCGCTCCGGGTCGGCGCGCATCGCCTTGCGTACCGCGTACAGCTCGAGCCCGATGCGCTCCAGGCGCCGGGGTCGCGTGGCTGCCCGGAGCGGTGCGGTGTCACCATCGGCCAGCAGTGTGGCGCTGCCAGCGCCGAGGACGGCCAGAAAGTCGCGTCGTTGCATACTTGAATAGTCCGTGGGGCTCTGGGGGTGTGGCCTGATTCGGTGGGTCCCGATGGACTGGGAACGGTTGCTCACTCGGTACACGCTAGCTCGTGCGGTCCCTTTGGGATAGTGCCCTGCCCTCCCCTCCCTCTCCCTGCATTCCGCCTTACCTTTCCCGAATGCCAAACAGTCGCATCGTCGGAACCGGATTCGCCGTACCGGACCGTGTCGTCACCAATGAAGACCTCGCCAGAATGATGGATACCACCGACGAGTGGATCCGCCAGCGCACCGGCATTCAGCAGCGGCACTGGATCGTCGAAGGGGAGTCGGGCACGCAGTTGAGCACCCTCGCCTCCCAACGCGCGATGGCCGCCGCCGGCGTCACGGCCAGCGACCTCGACGCCATCATCTATGCCACCTCATCACCCGACCATTTCGCACCGGGCAACGGCGTCTTCCTGCAGCGAGCGCTCGGCGCCGGAACGATCCCCGCGATCGACATTCGCACCCAGTGCTCCGGATTCGTGTATGCCTTGTCGATGGCCGATGCCTACATCCGTACCGGGATGTGGCGGACCATTCTGGTGGTGGGCGGCGAAGTGCAGAGTACCGGAATGGACCAGACCGACCGGGGCCGCAATACCGCGGTGATTTTCGCAGACGGTGCCGGTGCGGTGGTGGTGCAGGCGAGTGAGGATACCGCGGGTTCGGCGGTGCTGGGCTGGGACCTCCATTCTGACGGCGCGTTCGCGGAGAAGCTCTGGGTCGATTCACCCGGGTCGATTTACCACCCCCGGAACCAGCGCGATCATCTCGACAGCAAGGTTTTTCTCGAGATGGACGGCAAGGAGGTGTTCCGTCACGCCACGACACGGATGCCGGAATCGGTGCGCGCGGCGCTGGCGAACGCCGGCCTCGACACGAGGGACATCACGCTGCTGATCCCGCACCAGGCGAATTTGCGCATCTCCGAGATGGTGCAGCGCTCGCTGGAGCTGCGGGACGACCAGGTCTACAACAACATCGAACGCTTCGGGAACACCACCGCCGCCACCATTCCGATCGCGCTGGATGAGTGTGTCAGGGCGGGAAAGCTCAAGCGCGGCGATATTCTGGTGATCACGGCGTTTGGCTCGGGGTTCCTGTGGGGGAGTGCCGTGATCCGGTGGTAGGGACTCCCCCACCCGGTCGCCGGGCGATCGTCCATCACCACCCCTGAAACCACGACCCTCGTTGTTGCGTACTGAAACACGTCTCGTACCGGAGTCTTCCTGTGTTCGGTGCCATTGGTGGGTTGCTCTCCCTGATCATCTCCGTGGCCGCTGGCCTCTTCATGTTCGGCCTGGCGCGGGAGTTCGTCCGCAACAAGCTCCGCTTCGTCGACGCCGTGAAGAGTCCGCTCGCCCCCTGGGCCGCTGGCTTCGGCGTCCTCCTGCTGATGAGCCCGATCGCCGCGATGCTGCCACTGGTGACCGGTTTCACCGCCGCCGTCGCCGGCCTCGCCACCGGGCTCGGCACCGCCAGCGGAGTCAAGGCGCTCAAGCGGGGCGAATAGGCGGGCGTTACCTTCCGGCCATGGCGACGATTCCTTGCGTCCGCTGTGGCCAGGAGGGAGATCGGCAGGCGTTCAAGCCGTTCAACAACGACCTCGGCCAGCGGATCTACGACACCATCTGCCGCGACTGCTGGGGCGAGTGGCTCAAGACCCAGCAGCAGCTGATCAATCACTACGCCCTGGTGCCACATCAGCCCAAGGCGAAGGAATTCCTCCTCCGCAACCTCGATCAGTTTCTCTTCGGCACCGGCGCTGCAGACGCCGTGTCGTAACATCGGATTTCATCCCGGGGCGAGCAATGGGCAGCAGCACGAGGGCGACGATGATGGACGATGCCGCAGGCCGTCGCGAGGGCGTCGTCACCGGATTGCTCGGCGCCGCTGTGGTAGCGGCCTTCTACCTCGCGGTCGATTTCGCCCGCGGCCATCCGTTGATGACACCAACCGTCCTCGGTCAGGTCTTCGTGATGCGGCAAGGGGAGCTGATCGAGACCACCCCGGATATGCTGGCGATCGTGCTGTACACGATCGTGCACCTCTTTGCCTTCGCCGCGTTCGGCATCGGTCTCACGGCAATGGCGCGTCGCGCCGAGAGCAGTGGCGTGATGCGCTACGCAATCGTGCAGCTCCTCGTGGTGTTCGAGCTGTTCTTCTATGGCTTGCTGCAGATCGGCACCGAGACGGCACGCGGGATGTTCCCGCTCTGGAGCGTGCTCGCCGCAAACACGTTGGCCGCCGTGGTGATGTGTACCTGGCTGTGGCGCCGCCATCCGGCACTCGCGCGCGCCTTTGCCGGCGGGCCACTCGGCGCCGCTGACCGCGCCTGATCCGCCAGAGGAGCTACCAGCGGACGCCGAGCTTGAAGCCAGCATCGACCGCCGGACCGCGCGGTAGCAGATCCTCCGTCATCCCCACCTGAATTTCCGGCCAGCGCTTGCCGAGCTTGACGAGTCCACCGAAGTCGAGGGTGACTTCGGCGGCGTCGAGCGCGTTGAAGCCGGTGTTCTTCCAGTTCGGTGACTGCAACCAGACGGTGGCGAAGAGCGCTTGCCGACCACTGAAGCGCCAACGCGAGGCCAACTGGCCCCCCACGAAGATGCTGCGCTGATAGTGTGCCAGTGCTCCTGTGGTAGGGGTCCACCCGGCGGTGGCACCCCCTTCGACGAGGAAGCGGGAGTTGTCGACCCAACGGTTGGTCAGTGCGAGCGAAGTTCCCACCACATCACGGCCCCAGCCTTCGGCGCTGGCCGTCGGCAGGGTTACCGTGGCGACCAGCTGGCCGTGAGCCAGGCGAAGCCCGGCGCCGATGCGCGTATCGCCGATGAAGGTGCCGGGCCGTGTGCGATCGATCACCTGGCCATCTGGCATCGTGAAGTTCCAGGTGAAGCGATTCTCGGTGCGCTTGTTGCGCGCCGGAACCTTCAATCCGATCAGGTCGTGATACCAGTTGAGGAAGCCGTCCATAAAGCCGGCATAACCGCCGCGCACCGCCAGATTGCCAAGCAGGAAAGCTCGGGGCGAGAGGTCGTGGGTGATCCAGAGATCGCCCTCAAGTGTCTCGGCATCGAAGAGATAGTCGCGGCCATTGGGTGACTTGGTCACTTCGACCGCGTTGGCGTAGTCGACGACGGTGCGCACGCGCCATCCCCTGCCCTGCGGCACGATGGGCTGTGCGTAGAGCGCGCTGCGCGAGGTGAGGGCAGGATTGGAGGGGACGTAAGGCGGAAGGTCCTGCGCTGAGAGCGATGTGGCGGCGGTCAGCAGCACTGGCAGGAGAGTGATTCGCATCGCCGAAAGCTAGCGAGACACTACCTTTGAGGAACTATGCGTCCAGCCCTCCGGGTGCTCCTCGTTGCCGTCGCGGCCATTGCCATCGCACTCCTCGGCGACAGCTGGGCGTGGCACAATCTCGTCTCGCCTGGGGTGTACGATCACGACCTCGGGCGGATGTTCCGGACGGCGGGCTACCTCCCGGTCTGGCTGCTGATTGGCCTCGGGGTCTGGCTGACGACGCGTGATCCGCGCCGCGGACTGCTGCTGGCGCTGGTGCCTACGGCCGGTGGCCTGCTCGCCGAGCTCCTGAAGATCCTGCTGCGGCGCGAGCGGCCGGGGCTGCACGATGGTGGCTATTTCTTCCGCCCGTTCACCGATCGCCTGATTGCCACCAAGGACATCGGGCTGCCGAGCAGTCACGCTCTGGTGGCATTCAGCGCGGCGTGGCTGCTCTGCCGGTTGTATCCGCGCGGCTGGCCGGTGTGGCTTCTCTTCGCGGCAGGGTGTGCCGTCTCACGGGTTCAGGCGCAGGCACACTTCCTCTCGGATGTGACCGTGGCGGCGGTAGCGGCGTACGTCATGGTGGCGTGGATGTATCGGCGCTGGGGAGCTCCGGTGTCACCGTTATCTCCTCGCGCGCCCGCACGACTCCCCGAATGAAATCGGTAATCGCCCGCCAACTCTCCTGATCGGGGTGGATGGGAGCGTGTCGGAAGCCGCGACCGGGGGCGACCAGCACGCGTGCATCGCGGGTGCCGGCGGCCAGGGCGTTGGCAGACACCGCATCGAAGCGGAGGTCGTCCTTGCCGCGGACCACCAGGACCCGACCGCGCCAGCTTGCGAGGCGGTCGTCCCGGTTACCGGCCAGGAGCCGGCGCAGCCAGGACGGGGCGCGGGCGATGAGTGCGTCGACGGTCGAGTGGAGCCGGGGTGAGGGGGCCAGCAGCACCAAGGGCCGGTCGGCGAGCGAGGATTCACCCCCCAGCGTGACGGCAAGGTCGAGTGTGGCATCGGCGGCGAGGATCGCCATCGGCTGCGAGCGGCGTCGCGCAGTGGCCAGGACCAACTCGGCGGCGGCCCGCACCGCGACGTCGCCGGATCGAGGCGAGACAACCAGCGAGCCGACTCCGAATTTTTCCAGCGTCGACTGGACGCCGGACCAGTTCTCGGCCGAATCCGCCGGGGCGGTAATGATCAGCGCCATAGGTGCCGCCGAATCGGGTCGGTCGACCAGCCGGGCAATGACTCCCTCGCCGAGGCGCACGGGCGCGGAACGCGTGCCGTAGATGTCGGGGGTCGTGCTGCTGTGTGACCCGGCGGCTGGCTCATCGGCGGGTCCGGCTACAGCATCAGTAGGTAGTTGCAATCGCAACCACCATAGAAATCCGATCACTACGACTGTCGCGAGCAGGGTCAGGGTGATGGAGCGGGGGAACCCTCGCTGGCGGCGGCGCCGGCGTGGGGACTTCTGCCAGCGAGCCACTCAGGGAGGCGGGTCGCCGATGCCGTGGACCCGGAGGTCGGGGCGGGCGGCGGGGTGGAGCGCGAGGTCGAAGGCCACGAAGACCACCTTCGAGACCGGGTAGAGGAGCAGTGGCGCAGCGATCATCAGGAGTGGAGCACCGTATTGGAGCAGATTCCACGGCGGGTTGGGCCAGCTCTGGACGATCACTGCCGTGAGGACCCCCATCAGGATGAATTCGGCGGTGACCAGATTCAGCAGGTTGGCGCCAACGCTATTGCTGATCGTCAGTGACAGGCCGCAGCTGGGGCAGCTGGCCTTCATCGCGAACCAGTGCCGGAACAGGCCACGTCCGCCGCAGTGCGGGCAGCGAAGGGTGAGCGCTCTGAGCAGCAACGTCGTGCGAGTGGCCATCGCGAAAACTACCCGGCCGTGGGCGGCCGGAGCGTCACGATCCGGATCCGACCGGGGATCGGCAGCTCGCCACTGTGGCCAGGGGCAGGGAGCGTCGCGGCGCGGATCGTCGGTTGAGTCGGGCGAGGTGAGCCGTCGGGGTTGGGCAGCCCGCGCACCATCATCGCGATGAGCAGATCGGTCTGTTCCACCGGATCCCGCGGTGTGCCGAGGTGCTCACCGAAGGTGGCTTCCCAGATTACCTGCTGGAGCACCCCCGCCACCATCGCCCGGGCGGTCAACTCGACCGGGAGGAGGGGAAACTCGCCACGATCGATTCCGTGGCGCAGCGCGCGCTCGACCGAAATACAACCTTTCTTGAGTAGTTGCTCAGAGTACTTCTGAGCGCTTACAGGGAATCCGGCGGCCTCGCGGACGACCAGCAGCAGGACGTCCCGGGCGGCCGGTTCCTTGAGCGATGTCGCGAGGCGGCCGAGCAGGAGGGTGAGGACTTCGCGGGGGGTCTGCGAGCCGTAGGCGTCGGTGATCTCCTTCCCCCGACTCCAGCCGGCGTCGAGGTGGCGGTCGATCAACGCATTGAAGAGGGCGTCCTTCCCCGGGAAGTATCGGTAGACGGTTCCCACGGTCACGCCGGCCGACGCGGCGATCTCCTCGACCCTGGCGGTGGCATAGCCGACCTCGCGAAAGTGGGCGAGAGCGGCGGCGAGTAGCTCGTCAGGTCGGGCGTCGGGTCGGCGGAGAAATTTCGGCACGTAATTAAGGTAGCGTTCGCTTACCTCAATTTCAAGCCAGGAAAGCGGCGCGGCGCCCGGCTTGGCGCGGCGCCTGCCGATCCGGCGACGCCTACGGCAGCTTGGCGGTGAGTGTCTCGGCGTGCTTCTGCCGGGTGATCTGGATCTTGAACTCTTCACCCGGGTCGTAGGTACGGAGCACTCTGGTGAGCTGCGTCGGGGAGGTCACCTTGCGGCCGTCGATCGCGGAAATCACGTCGCCGGGAAGCAGTCCGAGATTTTCCTTCTCGGGGACATCGATGACCAGGACGCCCTCGCTGACTCCGAAGTAACTGCCCAGCTTGTCGTTCAGCGGGGCGAGTTCCAGGTCCGCGAGCGGCCCACCGAAGGCATTGAAGACGCCCACCCACCGCGGCGCCGTCGTGGCCCTCAGTCCAGAGAGGCGTGGCGCGACGTCATTCGCCATCCCCTCGACATAGAAGGCCATCCCGTCGTCGTCGGCCGGCAGGACCGTCACCTTGCGAGTGTCGCTGCCGCGCCGCAGCTCGATTTCGACCCGCTTCCCGGGAGCGAGTCGGGCGACCACCTCGACCAGGCGAAGCCCCGGTACCGATTGGCTGGCTTCGCGCCGGATCGAGTCGGCCGACGTGAGCGACTTGCCACCGATCCGGGTGATGATGTCGCCACTGCGGATTCCGCCCTTGTCAGCCGGACCGCCGGGTGTCACCGCGGTCACAAAGGCGCCGTACTTGTCGGACTCGCGCGCATTGAGGTCCACGTTGATGCCGAGGCGCGGACGCGCCTCGAACGCCTGCAGCGTGCGGCGGGCGAGATCGCCCGACCGGCGCGTGGCTTCGAGATGGCGCTCGAGGGTCAGCCGCAATTCACCATTGACTGGCCTGGCCAGCTGAAGCATACGGTCGCGGCCGATCACGATCGTGGTGTCCCTGGAGCGCGCATTGTTGCGGCTCTGCTCCCGGATCACCACCGCGCTGTCTTGCGCCACGGACCGGCCGGCGAGGGTCAGCACAAGTACGAGCGAAGCGAAGCCACGCATACCAATCACTCCTGTCGAGGGGCGGACCACTCAGAGGTCCACGTTGCTTGCCCTGGTGACGTGCACGTCGACCAAGGCGTTCATCAAACCGACCCGCTCCTGCCAGAGCTGGGCTTCCCGCTGCAGTCGGAGCTCCCGCTGCAGTGTGGCGACGTCGGCGAGCTGCGCGTCGAGGCCGGCGATCCGGTCTTCGATCTGCACGACCACCTGCGCGGTGCGACCGTCGAGCACGCGTTCGTCCGGCTTGATCTGGCGCAAGGCGCGCTCGAGCTGCTGCGAGGACGTCATCGCCGTGGCGATCTGTTGCTCGGCATCGAGCCGGGTCGGGCGGATCAGGTCGCGGCCAACAACCGCGAGCAGCAGCGCCGCGGCCGTCGTCAGCGTGAGGGCTGCGAGGAGGCGCTGGCGCGACTGCTTCCGCTGCCACGTCAGCCGCTCCCGGACCGCCGGGTACTGGCTCTCGACCGGCGCGAGCGTCGGCAAGGCACGTAGCCGAGCGGTGCGCTGATGCAGCCGGTCGAGCTCGGCGGCGCAGCGGAGGCAGTCGGCGGCGTGGAGGTGCGCCTCGGCGAAGGCTGGCTCACTCCGGTCGCCGTCGCGGACCGCTAGAAGCTGGTCCATCGAGAGGTGAGAGGCGGTCACGAAAACGCCTCCTCGCCCAGCCAGAGGCGGAGCCGCTGGTGGGCCCGGGCGAGCTGGGACTTCGAGAAGGAAACGGTCTTCCCCATCTGGGAGGCGATCTCTTCGTGGGTGAACCCCTCGACATCGTGGAGCCAGACCACCGCCCGGGATGTCTCGGAGAGCCGCGCCAGGGCGCTCTCGAGGTCCATCCGGAGGGCGTGTGAACCGGCACGCGATGGGGCGAGTTCGTCGGTGAGGTCGTCGGTGTCGCGGTACTTGTTCCGGCGCAAGCGCATCAGCGCCTTGCTGGAAGTCACCGAGCGGATCCAGCCCCAGATGGAGCCGTCACCACGGTAGTTGCGAATGCTACGACACACCTCGAAGAAGGTCTCCTGCAGCACGTCCTCGGCGTCTTCCGTGGTCCGGCAGATTCGCCGGGCCAGGTTGTACGCCGGGGTGCTATACGCCGTGTAGAGCGCCTCGAGGGCGATGGGGTCGCCCAGTTTTGCCCGGGCGACCACGGCTTCGGCATTCGGCAGCGACATAGTGTCCATCGTGAGCGCTCTGGTCATGGCACCTGGTAGGATGCGGAACCCCCCGGGAGAGTCGCACCGGTTGGGAAACTGGACGGGGAAGCAGACGAGGTAGATTCAACCTGTACCCCAACCAGGCGAAATCCGAATGCTTCCGAAGAAGGTTCAGGACGCGCTCAACGCGCAGATCAATCTCGAGATGGCCTCGTTCTATTCCTACCTCGCGATGGCGGCCCATTTTGAAGCAGCGGCCCTTCCCGGGATGGCCAGCTGGATGCGACTTCAGTCTGAAGAAGAGCGGGTCCACGCGATGAAGCTGTTCGATCATATGATCGACCGCGGCGGCAAAGTGGTGCTGGCGTCAATTGCCCAGCCCACGCTGGCGTTCGACTCCCCGATATCGGTGTTCGAGGCGGCGCTCGGACACGAGCAGACGGTGACTGGCGCAATCAACGCGCTCTACTCCCTTGCCCAGACCGAGAACGACTACGCCTCGCAAGTGATGCTCCAGTGGTTCATCAACGAGCAGGTGGAAGAAGAGAAGAGTGCGATGATTGCGATCGAGCAGCTGCGGATGGCTGGGAGCGATCCCTCTGCGCTATTGATGCTCGACCAGATGTTCGGGAGTCGCAGCGGTGGCTCCGGACACGGAGGCGAGGGCTGACTATGTGGAAGTGGATTCTGGGCGGGCTGGCAGTGGTGGCGGTGGTCCTGATCGGCACTTGCTATTACGGCTTCAAGCAGATGACTGCGGGCGGCGACACGCTGACTTTCACAATCGGCGGCTCGCCTGAGCGGGTGTTCGCCTCGCTCGCCACGCCCGACTCGATGTCGGCCTGGGTGGCGTCGGCCAAGGTGATGCGTCCCATCGGCAAGGGAATGCTGCTGGCCGGCGATACGCTGGTGCTCGACGATCCGGGTCGGCAGATCGGTGGTACCCGCCAGAATATGGACTGGGTGGTCAAGGAGATCTCGGCGCCGACGTTGCTGGTGCTGGAGATGCGTCCCGACACCGGCAAGGTGACGAGCACGCTGATGATGCGTCGCGATTCCCTGGTCGCCAGGGGCGACTCGACGGTGCTGATCACCACCTTCTCGACGCCCTTTATGGATTCGGTCGGCACGGTGACGAAGGACAGCAGCAAGATGGGTGGTGCGCTGGTGGCGGGTGCCAGCAGGGTGATGGTGGGGGCATTGCGACTGGTGCACGAAGGCGACTTGAAGCGCCTGAAGGCGCGAGTCGAAGGGAAGACGCTTCCCTAGAAGAGCCGCCCGCCGAGGGGGACCGCGGTCGTCGGCTGCAGCAACACCACCGCTCCCTCGGCGTCGGGTACTCCCAGTACCAGCACTTCGCTCTTGATTCCCGCCACGCGCTTGGGCGGGAAATTCACCACGGCCACCACCTGGCGGCCGACCAACTCCTCCGCCGTGTAGTGCACCGTGAGTTGCGCGCTCGACTCCTTGCGTCCAATCTCGGGGCCGAAGTCGAGCACCAGGTGATACGCCGGCTTCTGCGCCGTGGGGTTGAAGCGCGCCTCGAGAATCACTCCCACGCGCACATCGACGCGCAGGAAATCGGCGAACTCGATTTCGTCGCTCACCCCACCACCAGATTCAACAACCGTCCTGGCACCCAGATCACCTTGCGGAGTGGCTTGCCGTCGAGGTGCTTCGCGATGCCGGCGTCGGCGAGTGCTGCGCTGCGCGCGTCGTCTTCGCCGGCGCCGCGCGGGAGGGTGACGGTACCGCGCGTCTTGCCGTTGACTTGCACGGCGATGGTGACGGCATCCTCGACGGTGAGGGCGTCGGTGAAGGTCGGCCACTGCGAATCGAAGACCGACCCAGTGCGCCCGAGCCGCTCCCAGCACTCTTCGGCGAAGTGCGGTGCGAAGGGAGCGACCATCTGGACCACCTCGCTCACCAGCCCCGGCTCGGCGCAGTTCTGCTCCCGCAACACGTTCATCAGCTCCATCTGGGCGGCGATGGCAGTGTTGTACCGCAGCTGTCCGAGTTCCTCGGTCACCTTTTTCTTGGTCTGATGCCACTTGACCAGCACGTCGCGCCGGATCTCGGCATCGCGGCAGTCGGGATGGCTGCTCAATGCAACCAGATCCCAGATCTTGTCGAGGAAGCGCCGCGGTCCGCTGATGCCGGCGTCGCGGAAGTCACCACCGTCCTGAAAGGGCCCCAGAAACATCAGGTAGGTGCGAAAGGTGTCGGCGCCCCACTTCTCGATGTACTCGTCGGGGACCACGACGTTGCCCTTCGACTTCGACATCTTGGTGCCGTCCTTGACGATCAGGCCGTGGGCCCGAAAGGTCCGGAACGGTTCATCGAAGTGCAGCATTCCGGCGTCGTGCAGCACCATCGTGATGAAGCGCGAGTAGAGCAGGTGGAGCACCGCGTGCTCGTTGCCGCCGATGTAGCTAGTGACCGGGAGCCACTTCTTCGTGCGCGCGGCATCGAACGCGCGGTCGTCGAACTCACTGCTCGGGTAGCGCAGGTAATACCACGCCGAGTCGAGGAAGGTGTCGGAGACATCGGTCTCCCGACGGCCCTGCTTGCCACACGTCGGGCAGGGGACGTGGTACCACTCGCTGTGTCGCGCGAGGGGTGAGACACCCGAGTCGTCAGGGCGGAAGTCTTCGATTTCGGGGAGGATCACCGGCAACTGATCCTCGGGCACCGGCACCGGACCGCAGTCATCGCAGTAGATGATCGGAATCGGCGGACCCCAGTAGCGCTGGCGCGAGATGCACCAGTCGTAGAGCCGGTACTGCACCGTGCCCTTGCCGCGATCGACCGATTCCAGCCAGCGAGTGATCGCTGCCTTGGCATCGAGCGGCGCCATACCATCGAAGTTGCCGGAGTTGACCATCGTGCCGCTATCGACCACGCTGAACGCCTCGGTGAGTGGCGCATCGGCACTGCCGCCCGCCTCTGCCACGACGCGCACGATCGGCAGGGCGTAGCGGGTCGCGAAGGCGAAGTCGCGCTCGTCGTGTCCGGGCACGGCCATAATGGCGCCGGTGCCGTATTCCATCAGGACGTAGTCGGCGATCCAGATCGGAATCGGCTGGCCGGTAGCCGGGTTGGTGGCGGTGCTGCCGAGTGCGACACCACGCTTCTCCTTCTCGCCCACCTTGCGGGAGATCAGATCCTTGGCGGCTGCGTCGGCACGATAGGTCTCGACGGCGGCGCGCGCTTCGGCGGTGGCGAGTCGATCGACGAGCGGGTGTTCGGGTGCGAGTACCAGGAAGGTGGCGCCGAAGAGGGTATCGGGGCGGGTGGTGTAGGCGGCGATGTCGACGCCAGCGTGGCCATCCACGGCAAATCGAATCTCCGCACCATCGGAGCGCCCGATCCAGTTTTTCTGCGCCATCACGGTCGAGTCCGACCAGTCCATCCGGGTCGGATCGTCGAGATTCGCGAGCAGCCGTTCGGCGAAGTCGGTGATCCGGAAATACCACTGCTCCAGTACGCGCTGTTCCACCAGCGCGCCGCAGCGCTCGCAGTACCCGCCGACCACCTGCTCGTTGGAAAGCACCGTCTTGTCGTTGGGGCACCAGTTGACGGCACCCTTCTTCTTGTAGGCCAGGCCCCGCTTGAGCAGCTGGAGGAAGAGCCACTGGGTCCACTTGTAGTAGCTGGGATCGGTGGTGGAGAGCACGTGCTCCCACGCGAACATCCCCCCCATCCGGGTAAGCTGCCGGGTGAAGTTGGCAATGTTGCTGGGGATCAGCCGGGCCGGGTGCTTGCCGACCTTGAGGGCGAAATTCTCCGAGTGGATGCCGAAGGCATCGAAACCGATCGGCTCGAAGACCTGGAACCCCTGCATCCGCTTGAAGCGGCCGAAGACGTCGGCCCCGGTGAAGGCGAAGAGATTCCCGACGTGCAGCCCTTCGGCGGACGGGTAGGGGAACATCATCAGGTTGTAGAACGGACGCGTGGCCCCGTCGAGATCGGGCTCGTTGGTCCGGCGCTCCCGCCAGCGGTCACGCCACTTGGCTTCGATGTCCAGAGGGTGGTAGATCGCGGGGTCGTGGGCGGGTTCGGTCATCGATCAAAAGTAAGCAGTCCCCCGCCGTGGCAGGCGGCGGCCCCAACGCAGCAGGGCAGACTCCACCGGGAGTCTGCCCTGCTGCGAACGTGGCCCGACCCGAAGGTCAGGCGCTTCAGGTGCGACGCTCGCCGTGCCGCGCGGCGAGGTCGAGGGTGAAAGCGACACCGTTGACCGTGGCGGTCGGCCTCGCAGTGCCATTGAAGGTGATCACGACGGTACGAGTTACCGTCTCACCCGAGCTGGTGCCCGACGTACGGGTCATCACCATCGTCCGGGTGACGGTGCCGGAAAGCGGCCACGGATCGACGCCCGGTGCCTTCACCGGCAGCACGACGTTGACCACGGCGCTGGTTCCGGTCAGGGTGTAGGAGCGGGTTTCGCCACCTTCGGTCAGCCGCGAACGGGAGATGTTCTCGCTGCCGGTACCATTGACGGTACGGGTGGTTTCTGTGCCGGCGAGGCCGGTGACGGTGAAGTCACGCGAACGCGTGATGGTGGCAGTCCAGGGGCCGTGGGAAACGTCCCCCGCGACCGACGCGACAATGTGAATCGAGGCGGTGGTCAGCTCGTCGTAGGCCGACTGCGTAGCGCCGAGGGCGTCCTTGAGGGTGACGACGCGGAGCACGGTGAGGCCGTTGCGATTCTCAGACGGGCAGGTGAACGAGCCCCCGGCGAAGCTGCAGCCGGTGAGGCCGGGACGACCGGTCGGAGGCGTCAGGATCGACGCACCGAAGGCGGCGAGCGGCGAGGTGGTGAGGTAGCCGACACCGCCGTCCATTCCCGTCATCACATCGACGTCTTCGGCGGTGCCGTCGGCGGCGAGGGTGGCGGCATCCTGGTTGATGGAGGCTGTGAGCGCGGTGGAACCGGTCGGATTGCTGCTGCACGCGGCGCCAAAGAGGAGCAGTCCCGCGGCGATCAGTCGATTGCGATACATCGAAACCTGCCTGAATGAAGTGAGATCGGTGGGGGAGTGGCCCCCGTACGCCCTGTAGGACGGCCGGTGGGCTGGGGCGTTAAGGCCGGGGCGCCCGATCCCTCCCTGCCACACCCCCGGAGACGATGAAGGCCATCATATCGCCACTGTCGCCCTGTACCGGGATCACCCGCTCGGCCGGCAGGAGGATCAGCCGACCCGTAAACGCATATGAGAACGGAAGATAGACCGCGACGTACCCGGGGAGTCCGAGCCGCGTCAGATCGTCGGCGGTGACGAACCCAAGCGACCAGACATCGACCCCTGGGTCGGGCTGAACCCGGACCGCCCGGGTGAATCGGCGCTTCTCACCGACGAAAGCGTGCATCAGGTCCTTGGCCGCAGTGTACAGCAGCCGGACGAATGGGAGCCGTTCGAGTACCTGATCGAGGGTCGCCAGTGCCGCCCGCGTGACCACGTTGGTGGCGAGGGCACCGATCAGGGTGAGGCTGGCCACGACGATCAGCAGTCCCACTCCGGGGACTGCCAGTCCGAGCCAGCCATCAACGCCGGCAATCGCCCGATAGGCGATGAAGATCGTGAAGGCCACCGGCGCCGTGATGGCGAGTCCTCGAACGAAGTTGCGTGCCGCGAGTCCGAGGAGTTGGCGGAGACGGAAGGCGTCCATCGTCAGAGCCTCGGTTCGAGCAATGAAAGGAGTGGGTCGAGCTGCTCGGGGAGCAGGTCGCCCATATGGCCGATCCGGATCAGGTGGTCTTCATCCTCATCAAGTCCGATGGCCACGTCCCACCCCTCGGCGGCAAGTTCCGCTGCGACGGCGCGGGCCGAGAGGTCGTCGCGCAGTTGCAGGGCACTGATCGTATCGGCACGACGACCCGGCGGGGCGAAGAAACTGCAGCGGCCGTGTCCGGCGACCCAGCGCTCCACTCGCTCGCGCAGGGCACGATGCCGGAGCCAGCGAGCTTCGAGTCCTTCGACGAGGATTCGCTCGAGCTGTGCCTCGAGGGCGTAGACGACCGGGAGGGCCGGCGTCTGCGGGAAGCGCAGTTGCTCGGCCGCGCGATGGAGCGCGACGACGTCGAGATAGAATCCGCGATCGTCGAGCTCCCTCGCCCGCTCGAGGAAGCGATCGCTCGCCACGGCGAAGGCGAGGCCGGGGGGGAGACCCATCGCCTTCTGCGAGCCGGTGAAGATGAAGTCGGGTTGCCACTCGTCGGTGAGGACGGGGCTGCCGCCGATCGAGGTGACGGCATCGACAAGCGTGATCACGTCGGGGAGCTTTCGGAGGATCGGCAGCAATGCCTCGAGCGGCGCGAGCGAGCCGGTGGAGGTCTCGCAGTGTACCAGCGAGACGGCATCCATCGGCGGTCCATCGAGCATCTGGGCCAGCAACTCCGGTTCCAGTACGGCGCCACGAGGTACGTGCAGGCGCACGACTTCCTTGCCGCACTGTTCGGCGGTGTGGGCGAAGCGTTCGCCAAAGGTGCCACTCACCACGGCGAGCAGCCGATCGCGGACGCCGGCCCGGACCGCCGCTTCCATCATCGATGTGGCCGAGCCGGTCGAGAGCATCACGGGGCGCTCGGTGCAGAAGAGCGCGCGCAGTCCTGGCTGGAGCCGCGCCACGAGTGCGTGGCCCTTGGGTCCGCGGTGCGCGATCATCGGCTGCAGCATCGCCTGCATCACGGCCGGGTCGACTTCCACGGGACCGGGAATGAAGTAGCGGCCGGAGAGTGTCACGACACGATCGCAACGGTGTCGCAGATCGTGAACCCGCGCGCGGCCCACTCGGTCAGCAGCTCGCGACCAGCGGCTTCGTCGATGGCGCGGGTGGCATCGCGCGCGATCACTAGTTCGGCGCCGGGTGCGTGCTGCGCGAGCCCGTTGATCGCTGCCTTCACGCAGAAATCGGTGGCAACGCCGTAGACGACGATCCGGGCAGGAGCGAGGGTGGCGAGCACCGTGGCGCTGTTCGGATTCCAGCGGAAGACATCGGTGCCTGGCTTGTTGAGCAGCAGGTCGCCGCGATGCGCCCGAATGGCGCTGGTGAGCCAGGCCGACTCGAGTGGAACCGGCTGGATGACGAACGGCTCGCGCAGTGCCGTCGCGGTCACCCGCGTCTGGCCGAACGTGCCCCGCATACAGTGTGGTGGAAAGGTGGTGACGAAGTCGGGGTGATCGCTGATTTCGGCGTGGCCGATATCGTGATCATCGGCCGTGGCAACGACACGTACCCCGGTGCGGTGCGCCCACGCGGTGAGCGCGGCGAGTTGCGGCAGGATCGCTTCGGCGTCGGGAACCGCAAGCGCGCCGTTGTGATGGATGAAATCCACCTGGGTATCAACATCCCAGCAGATCGTGGTCACGTCACCAGCTCGAGTCGCGAGTTGGGGCGATACTCGCGGCCGACCTTGGCACAGGATCGTCCGTCGAGGCGCACGATGTCGGCGGTGAAATCGAAGCGCCCCTGGAACAGTGAGGAGCCGACGCCATAGGCGTCGACCGGAACGTGCAGCGCTTCAAACTCGCGGATCTTCTCCACCGTGAAACCACCCGAGACGACGATGCGCACGTGGTGGTGCCCGGCGGCATCGAGGGCATCGCGAACGTTGTGCACCAGCTGCGGATTCACCCCGGTCGGCTTGAACCTGCCCATCATCGGGAGCACCGAGCGATCGACCATCATCTCGCTGG
>JANLPG010000056.1:0-2519 GCA_031367105.1 Gemmatimonadota bacterium
ACCAGGACGAAGCCTTCGTGATCGGGCGCACGGCCATCGAACAGATCGAGAAGGGACCTCGTGTTCCGGATAAAGGATTCGCTCCCGTCGCCATCATCGCGAGCGAGCAGGGAGTCAATGCGGTCGATGAAGCAGATCGACGGCGCGTGTTTCAGCGCAAGAGCGAAGGTCTTGGCCAGCCCATCCAGAGTGCCATCAGCCATCACATCGCGGGGATCGCGATAGGCTGGCAGGCTCGCGGCGACCAGTGGAATGCCGCACGTGGCGGCCAACGCCTCGGCGAACATGGTCTTGCCGGTGCCGGGTGGCCCATAGAGGATGCAGGATGGAGAGAGATGCTCCCAGGCGAGGCGACCGGAACGGTAGAGGTTCATGTCACGGGCAAGCGCTTCGCCCCAAAGGCGTGCATCGGTCATGCTGGGAAGGTCGGTCAGCAGTGGGGTCGTGGGGTTCGTAACGACGGTCGTAGTCATGGTCGTGGACTTTCATGATGTCCTGCCCTCCGCTTTCGAAGGGCAGGTTGGATCAGGCGCGGTCTTGATCGGAACGGGTCACCGGAGTTTCGGGCCGCGCCTTGGGGCGCTCGGCGAACCAGGTCTCGATCTCGGAGAGCTTCCACGCCACGCGGTTCGATCCCAGCCGCAAACGGTTCGGGAACTTGCCGGCCCGTTCGAGCCGGTAGATGTGCTGGGCGGTGTAGGTGGTCAGCTCGCAGACTTTATCGATCGTGAGAACGCGGAGATGGGCGAGGGGGTCGTTGATGTGGGCGGCGACAAGCATAGCGGTCTCCTCCATGCGCCAAGGGTGGCGCACGTGTTGAATTCTGGGTTGGTGTTGGGATGGCGTTACCGCCGGCGACCCGACCTCCTGGGAGTTCGGATGCAAAGCCATTTAGGTACGCGGGATAACTTTGTCTAGTATGGTTATCGAAATAATTTCTAGTTCTGGCGCCGGAGGCGGTTGTCGATGGCGTAGCCGAGTTTGCGAAGCACTTCGATCGGGTACTCCCCGGTGAGGCGGTCGATCAGTTCGTCGAGTTGATCGCTCTGTGTCGGGAGCAGCCGGGCGATCTCGTCATCGGGGTGTCGCGAGAGCCAGACGGCGAGAGCCCGATAGAGGTCGTCATCAAGGCGGGGAAGGTCTTTGCGGGCGAGCCCTCGGCCCAGCCACCGTCCGTAGACGCGACGGATGAACTGGGGCGCGTTTTCCCGAAGATTGAGGTCGCGCTGCGACCACAACTCAGGTGCTTGCTCGGGCAGGAGCTGGGCGATCTCCGGAGCGCGGATCGAGACGGCGACGGCTCTCAGCACCGACCTCAACTCATCGTCCGAGAGGGCGTGGTCGCCCTTCGCCTTGTTGGCAGCTAACCTCAGATCGGCGAACGTGGCAGCGAGTGCCTTTGCCCGCTCAGGGTTGTCATCAATCGGGACGAAGCCGCCGGATCGAGCGGCGCTCAATGCACGACCTGCACGGCCCAGCCCTCCCTGTCGCGGCGGTCGGTCCTTCTTTGGGTCGCTGGCCATGGGGTGATCTCAATCGGCTTCACATTACGTGAATATCCTACTAGACTAAATGGGAGGTGCGACCTGGATTGGCTAGGGGGCATCCACGCGCCGGTGCGCGGCGCCAGCCCCATGGGCTGACGCGCGCGGCCAGACCCATGCCGGACGAGTCCGGTTGCTTGCACATCGCAGCTGCAACGCGACACCGCGCGCACCCTGCGCTAACCTCGCGGTCAATGCGGGAGAAGCGGGCAGCGGATATGAAGCGATTTCAGGACATCTGGGCCGAGCAAAGTGAAGCGGCGCGCGGAATATTGGAGGCGCATGGCCCGCTCGCGGCGCTCGACTACCTGGTCGGCGAGAAGCTGATGACCTACGTCGCCACAGCGGAGGGGCATCCCGAGTTCGCTCGCGAGCTGCCGAAGTTCGTCGCTGCGATCCGGGAGCTTTTCGGCACCGACGTGATCGGCGTCTACGTCCAGCACATGGAAAAGGTCTACCGGGAGGGTGAGCAGGCTGCGCGAGAGGCGGCGGACAGCGGGAGCGAAGAGGCCGAGCTGTTCGACGCACCCGAGGAGTGGATCAAGGAAGGGGAGCGTCTCGCCCGGCTCAAGGAGTTGCTGACAACGGAGCGGTTAGGAACAGCGTGAGAGCTGTGCTTTGGACCCGGCCGCCGGCCTTGCCGCGAGAGCCTGTATCGCCTGAGAGGCGAAGGCAGACCCGCAGTTCTTGTGGGCCCGGCGGGTAAAATCATCACATGCCTGAACTTGGCTGCGCCCGCTTTTTTGGGTCCACAGTGGGTCCACGGTGATTTCGGCGATCTTCGGAAAATATCTTAAGCCCTTGATTTCATTGGTCGGAGCGGCGGGATTTGAACCCGCGACCCCCAGTCCCCCAGACGCTTTTTTGAGGTTTTGGCAGGTTCCGCCAGGATTGCGCAGTATCTTATTTTTTTAAGTTATATCAACTATATAGTGCACGTCTATAGGGCACTTGCCGGAACCCTGAGGGACCGGG
>JANLPG010000064.1:0-26449 GCA_031367105.1 Gemmatimonadota bacterium
CCGGGAATGAAGTAGCGGCCGGAGAGTGTCACGACACGACCGCAACGGTGTCGCAGATCGTGAACCCGCGCGCGGCCCACTCGGTCAGCAGCTCGCGACCAGCGGCTTCGTCGATGGCTCGGGTGGCATCGCGCGCGATTACCAGTTCGGCGCCGCGTGCGTGTTGCGCAAGCCCGTTGATCGCCGCCTTGACGCAGAAATCGGTGGCAACGCCATAGACGACGATCCGGGCAGGAGCGAGGGTGGCGAGCACCGTGGCGCTGTTCGGATTCCAGCGGAAGACATCGGTGCCGGGCTTGTTCAGCAGCAGGTCGCCGTGATGCGCCCGAATGGCGCTGGTGAGCCGGGCCGCCTCGAGCGGAACCGGCTGGATGACGAGGGGCTCGCGCAGGGCCGTCGCGGTCACCCGCGTCTGGCCGAACGTGCCCCGCATACAGTGTGGTGGAAAGGTGGTGACGAAGTCGGGGTGATCGCTGATTTCGGCGTGGCCGATATCGTGATCATCGGCCGTGGCAACGACACGCACCCCGGTGCGGTGCGCCCACGCGGTGAGCGCGGCGAGTTGCGGTAGGATCGCTTCGGCATTGGGGATCGCAAGCGCGCCGTTGTGATGGATGAAATCCACCTGGGTATCAACATCCCAGCAGATCGTGGTCACGTCACCAGCTCGAGTCGCGAGTTCGGGCGGTATTCGCGGCCGACCTTGGCACAGGATCGTCCGTCGAGACGCACGATGTCGGCGGTGAAATCGAAGCGCCCCTGGAACAGCGACGAGCCGACGCCATAGGCGTCGACCGGCACATGCAGCGCTTCGAACTCGCGGATCTTCTCCACCGTGAATCCCCCCGAGACGACGATGCGCACGTGGTGGTGCCCGGCGGCATCGAGGGCATCGCGGACGTTGTGCACCAGCTGCGGATTCACCCCGGTCGGCTTGAACCTGCCCATCATCGGGAGCACCGAGCGATCGACCATCATCTCGCTGGTGTCGATCCGGACACCATAGAGAGACGGCCCCAGCGCGTCGGCGAGCTCAAGCGAGGTCCGAACGCAGTCGTTCTCGAAGTCGACCAGCGTCACGAGACGTACGACCTCGGGCATATGGTCGAGGAACTTTCGCGCCGCCATCACGGTGTCACCGCCATACGCGGCGATCAGTCCGTGGGGGACGGTGCCGATCCCTTCGCTCCCCCACCAGGAGGCCTGGGCGTCGGTGGAGACGCCGATGGCCCCGGCGATGTGTGCGGCATACCCATCACCGGTCTGCACCAGCCAGTGATCGTGCCGTGCTGGAAAGAACATGATGTCCTTGGGTCGCGCGGCGTCGACGACTCGGCGGGTGTTGGTGCCGACCCGGGTGCGGCGTGCGAGGACACCGAGGTAAAGCGTCTCGAGGTGGGCGAACTGATCGTAGGGCCCTTCGATCTCGAGCACGACTTCCCAGGGGGCGACGGTGTCGCCGTCGTACAGGGCACGGATGGTGAGGGCGCGGTAGTCATCGCTGCAGAGCTTGAGGATCGCGATGGCCTCGTCGATGCCGCCGAGGAGCGCGTCGGCCTTGCTGAACACCTGCACGGTGACCCGAGGCGAGTGGCCATCCTGCCGCAGGATATCGCGGGCGCGAACGAAGTATTTGTCGGAGTAATACCCCGCGCGCATCTTCTCAACTGGCAGATTAAAGATGGCGGGATCGAGTCGGCTGAGGCGGGCGGAGGTCATTGCGGGGAAATCTGTCCTCCCACAGGGCGCCTGTCATCCTGAATTGCGTATTATTTGGCTTCCACAACCTCCGGAGCAGGAAGTGTCCGACTCCACCGTTTCCCGTCGTTCCTTCCTCGGCGTTGCCGGCGCTGCCGTGGCCGGGGCCTCGCTGGCGCCTTCGCCGGTGCTGGCCGTGCCCGCCCCCACGGTGCTCCGCCGCTCCTTTGCCGCTCCCGTCGCGGTCTCCAGTGCCAATGGACTCCGGGGGGTGGCCCGGGCGGTGGAGCTGGTGATGAAGGGTGCTGACACGCTCGATGCCGCCGTGGAGGGGGTCAAGATCCAGGAACTGGATCCGAACGACCAGTCGGTGGGCTACGGCGGGCTGCCCAACGAAGAGGGGGTGGTCCAGCTCGACGCGGCCTGTATGCACGGGCCGACACGGAGGGCCGGGGCGGTGGGGGCGCTCGAAGGGATCAAGTCGCCGAGCGAGATCGCCCGGCTGATCCTCCGGTACACCAACCACATCATGCTGGTGGGAAAGGACGCGCAGCGGTTCGCCACGTCGTTCGGCTATCCGGTTGAAGACTTGCTGACGCCCGCCTCGCGCGAGGCGTGGCTGCACTGGCGAGCGAATCGTGGCGCCGACGACAACTGGGTCGACCAGCCCGCCAGTGCCAAGCTGGCGTATACCACGGGCACCATCAATATGGATGTCGTGGCGCCCAATGGTGACATCTCCTCGGTCACCACCACCAGCGGTCTTTCGTGGAAGATTCCCGGCCGGGTGGGTGACTCTCCCATCATTGGTGCGGGTCAGTATACCGACAACAACATCGGTGCGGCGGGGTCGACGGGGCTGGGAGAATTGAACATCATGGTCTGTGGCGGGTTTCTCACGGTCGAACATATGCGGCAGGGGATGCATCCCAAGGATGCGGCACTCGCCACGCTGAAGCGGGTGATTGCTGCGGCACCACCGCGGTACCTCGATGCGCAGGGGCGACCGAAGTTCCAGCTGCAATTCTACGCCGTCAACAAGCGGGGCGAGTACGGTGCAGCAGCGATGACCAAGTCGAATTTTGCCGTGTGCGACGCCAACGGCGCGCGCCTCGAAGCGTGCGCCACGCTGTTCGGCGCATGAAACTGCTCCCCGCGGCGCTGACCCTGCTGGTGCTCGCCACGCCGCTCGCGGCCCAGGATTCCACATCCACCTCGACGCCCGCAACGGACGTCCCGTGGCGGACGTCGTACTTCCCCTACTTCACGGTGTCGCCCAACGATGGCCTGATGGGGATCGGTCGAGTGCTCTTCTTCCGGCAAGCGAACTACGACGATCGCGTGTCGCTGCGTGATGCTGTGGCACTCGAGGGCGGTTACTCCACCAGGAAGGCCTGGCTGCTCCGCGGGCGAGTCGACCTGCCACGGCTGCGGGATGGCTGGCGCCTCGCGGCGAGCGTGGAGGGCGGCCGTCAGCCGCACTTCGGCGTACCGGAGGCTCCGATTTCGCGGAGCCGCGCTGGCGGCTGGGTCGATGTCACGCGTCGGCTCAAGGGACCGCTGCAGCTCGCGCTGCGCGGCGCGGTGGCGCATCAACGGATTGAAGGTGATTACAGCCTGTACTTCCGCTATCCGAGAACGACCATCGACGCCGATGGCTGCCCGCCACCGATGCTCTGTTTTGCCGTGACGGGTCAGCACGTGAGCCAGACCGATATCAACGGTCGTGCGGCACTGGTGCTCGACTTGCGGGACCGCGAATTTGATACTCGCAAGGGTGCATTGATCGAAGCAGGACTGTTCACCGGCAGTGGTGGCGGCGACCAAGGCTACTTCGGTGGCTACGCCATCGCGCGCGGCTGGGTCTCGCCGCGCCGCGGCACCCGACTCACTGCACGGATCGGAATGCAGCGCGTGTCGAAGACCGACGGCATCGGAATCCTCCACGAAATTCCCGCGTGGGAGTCGCCGATCACCACCTTTGGTGGTCCGAATTCGCATCGTGGCCTGGGAATCGGCGCCGTGCCTGGCCGCGGCGGCGACCTCGCCAGTGGCGAGGTGCGCCACGACTTGCTCAATGTCGGGGAGATCGGTGCCATTACGGCCGTGGTGTTCGTTGATGGGAGCCGGGCGTACCAGGACAAACTTTCGCCGTTAGTGGACCCGACCCCCGGTGTGCGCTATCCGGTAAGTGGCTTGAATCTGACGGCCCAGAACTGGAACGTCGGCGTCGGTGGCGGTGTCGCGATCCGCGTCCTCCGATCGGCACAGCTCACCATCACGGCGGCGCGCGGGGCGGGGGTGACGAGGTGGTATGTGAGTAGTGGGTGGAGCTGGTAGGGATCGATCGGCGATGGGGGGCGGGCCGGAATGTCATCCTGAGCGGAGCGAGCCGCAGGTGAGCGCAGTCGAAGGATCTTCGGGCTCTCCGATCGCGGAGAGCGCAGCCTCTCGCGTGGCAGATACCGAAGATCCTTCGCTTCGCTCAGGATGACAGGCTTCCATCGCCTCTCGCCTCTCGCCTCTCGTTCCTAGCTTTCGCGAATGAGGATCCCTCTCGCCTTCAATCCCGCCACGTAGCGATCGAACGGCATCCCTTCGTCGGGGGTCGTGACACCGAAGCGGATGACCTGGCGACGGGCCTGGGTGAGGCCGGTGAGGGCGAGCGAGTAGCCGGTGGTGCGCATCATCGCCGAGACGTGATGAACCTCGTCGAAGTGATCGACCAGGTCGAAGGTTGTGGTCTTGATCGCGCCATCCTTGGTGCCGCTGACGATCACCCGCAATGCGACCAGGTCACGTCCTTCGGGTTTGGTCAGCTTTGGGGAGACGCAGGCGATGAACGCGTCGCGCGGCACGACCGGCTTCCCCTTGACGACGATGGGGGTGAGGTCGAGCAGGCCGAGATCGCGGATCGCCTTCATCAGCGCCGCGTGTCCGGGGTAACGGAGCGTCTTGTACTCCATCTCGCGGACCTTTCCCTCGAAGGTGAAGGCCATCGTCGAGAGCCCGCCCGCCGTGTGAAACGCCTCGAGCAGACCCAGCGGCTGAGGGAACTCGACGGCTTCGAGTTCGGTCAGCGCCTCGACCTTGACCTTCTTGCTGTTGCGCAGGACCCACGACGAGGTGGTGTAGTAGTCGAGCGCCCCTTCGAGCGAATAGACGATCTGGTAGTTGAGTGGTGGCTCCGGATGCTGCGGTAGGCCACCCACGTAGATGCGGACGCGGTCGGCGTGATCGAGTCGGCGGATCCCTTCGGCGGCGAGGATGTTGACCATTCCGGGAGCCAAGCCGCAATCGGGCATTACCGAGAGCCCCTTGGCGTGCGCCTCGGCCTCGAGCTTCTTCTGCTCCATCACGATTGCGGTATTGCCGCCGAGGTCCGCGAAATGGCAACCGGCCTGAACGGCGAGTAGCGCCATCGGTCCGTTGAAGTAGTATGGGATGGCGCTCATCACGGCGTCGTGACCGCGCATCGCCGTCAGGACGGCGGCGTGATCGGTCACGTCGAGGGTGAGTGGCCGGAGGCGGGGATCGTCGAGCCGGGAGAGGAAACGCGCCATCCCCTCCGGTTGCAGGTCGGCAAGGGTGACCTGGGTGACCTCGGGGTCGCGCAGGAGATCAAAGGCACAGGCGCAGCCCTGCAGGCCAGCGCCGAGAACGAGCATCTTCATAGAATTCCTCTCCATCGGGTCGGTACCACCGCCGGCCCGAAGATAATCCGCCCTCCGGGGTGGCCCCACCCGTCTGCGAGGGATGATGGCTGACGCTGCTCCGACCACCCGGGATCGACTGCTGGAAGCCGCTCGGGAGCTGTTCACCACCGCCGGTTATCACGCCACGACGACGCCGATCCTCGCGAAGCGGGCCGGGGTGGCCGAAGGGACGATTTATCGTCACTTCCCCAGCAAGCAGGCGCTGCTCAATGCGGCGTACCAGGAGACGCAGCGCTGGGGTGGGACCATCGTGCGCGAGGCGGCGGTGGGGAAGGGGATCGCCGTCGGCGAGCGCCTCGGAAGGATTGGTCGTTACTGGCTGGAGCGGGCGGAACGGGAACCGGCCCGGCTCCGGCTGCTGCTCGGCTGGCGGCTGCCCCAGGAGCTGGACGAGCCATCACGCGCCGCCGCGGCCGAGCTGCGCGTGGGGCTGGAGCACCTGATTGCGCTCGGCAAGCAGGAAGGCAGTGTGCGCGCCGGGGTGGTGGAGTTGTGGACGGCGGTCTGGCTGACACTGGTGTCGTTCGCCGCCGAGAAGGTTGCCAGCCGGGAATGGACGGCGACTCATCCGCACGCCCTCGCGACCCTCGACGCGGCCTGGGAGGCGATCGCCTGGCGTCCGATCGTGGTGGGCGCCCCTCCCCGCTCCGCGGCTCCCGGCAGCGGCACCCCGTAGACCACGATGCACGACGGCGCGCCGGCGTTCCTGATCACGTTCGCGGTCGTGCTCTGCACGGCGGCATTCACCACGGTCGTCTGCCAGTGGCTGAAACAGCCGGTGATCCTCGGCTATCTGCTGGCGGGGCTGATCATCGGCCCGCACGTGGCGCTACCGCTGGTCGCCGACCGCGTCACCACCGAGACGCTCGCGGAACTCGGTGTCATCCTGCTGCTCTTCGGCATTGGGCTGGAGTTTTCGATCCGACGGTTGCTGCGCGTCGGCGGTCCGGTCGCCATTACCGCAATTATCGATGTCTCCCTGATGATGTGGCTCGGTATCGGCGCCGCTCGACTGCTGGGCTGGAGTGGCCGCGAGGCGCTGTTCACCGGTGCAATGACGGCGATCTCGAGTACGACGATCATTGCCAGGACATTCGAGGAACGCGGCGTCGGCCGTCGGTTGCGCGATCTGGTCTTCGGGGTCCTGATCGTCGAGGACCTCTTCGCCGTGCTCTTCCTCGCCGGCCTTGCCACCCTCGGGCCCGAGGCCGCCGGCACACCGACGCCGCTGCTCGGGACGCTGGCGCGACTTGTGACGCTGCTGCTGGGCTGGGTGACGATCGGTCTGGTGCTGATTCCGCGCGGGATGCGTCGACTGGTGAAGCGGATGCGTCCCGAAACGATCCTGGTCACCAGCATCGGACTCTGTTTCGCGTTCGCCCTGCTCGCGCGCGCACTGGGCTACTCTGTCGCGCTCGGCGCATTCATCGCCGGCTCGATGATCAGTGAATCGGGGAAAGGGGAGCAGGTCGCGAAGTTGGTGCAGCCGGTGCGCGACATCTTCGCGGCGGTGTTCTTCGTGGCCGTCGGGATGCTGCTGGATCCGCAGCTGGTGCTGGAGCACTGGGTGGCGGTGCTCGTCCTCACTGCAGTGGTGATTGTCGGCAAGGTGCTCGCCGTTTCGATGGGCGCCTTCCTGGCGGGGCAAGGGACCGGCACTTCGGTTCAGGCGGGGCTGAGTATGGCTCAAATCGGCGAGTTCTCGTTCATCATCGCCTCGCTCGGCCTCGCCACCGGGGCGGTGCGGCCATTCCTCTACCCCGTCGCGGTGGCGGTATCGGCCATCACGACGCTTTCGACGCCGTGGCTGATGCGCGGGTCGGGGCGGGTGACCGCGCTGGTCGATCGCAAGTTGCCGCGGCCACTCCAGACCTTTGCGACCTTGTACTCCACCTGGATCGACGACATCCGCGCTTCGACCAGGGAGCGCGGACGGGGCCAGCAGGCCGGTCCGCTGATCCGCTGGCTCTTCCTGGATGCGGCATTGGTGTCGGCGATCATCATCGCGGCCTCGGTGATGGCGCCGCAACTGCTCGGCTGGACCGCCTCGCGCTTCGGCCTCAGCGCGCGGGCTGGCGGTCTGGTGCTCGGCGCCGGGGCGTTGCTCGCCGCGGCGCCATTCGTCCTCGGCATTGTTCGCACCGGTCGTGGGCTCGCCGGGCTGCTGGCCACGGCCGCCTTGCCTCGGGGCGAGGGCCTCGATCGGGCTGCAACTCCGCGCCTTTCGCTGATCGTGACCATCGAAATCACCATCCTGTTGCTGACGGGATTGCCGATCCTGGCAGTCACGGAGCCGTTTCTTCCACCTTTTCGCGGCGCCGCAGCACTGGCCGCACTGCTTTCGTTTCTGGCGATTGCGGCGTGGCGCAGCGTCCGGAATCTTGAGGGACACGTGCGCGCGGGGAGTGAACTGCTGATCGAGGCGGTGCGCTCGACACTCCCGTCGGAGCACGCGACGGTCGAGATGCAGATTCCAACGCTCGAGGGTACGGCAGATCGCTTCGCGACTGCGACGCATATGCTGCCTGGTATCGGGATGCCGACGCCGTTCCGGGTGGAGCAGGGGCACTACGGGGTGGGGAAATCGCTGGCCGAGCTGGGGCTGCGGGCCCGCACCGGCGCGACGATACTTGCGATCACTCGGGGAGGGGTGGGGATTCCGGCGCCGAGCAAGACCGAGCGACTCGAAGTCGAGGATACGCTGGTGCTGGTCGGGACGCGCGATGCGGTACGTGCTGCACGCGGCGTCCTGGTGCGGGGAGAGGCGTAGCGTCGTTCGATCATCGCAGCTTGCCAACTGCCGCTTCGACCGCGGCTCGCAGCGCGCCCTCGACGATCAACGTTCGCACGGCAGCAAGGTCGCCGGTCATAATGCGATCGGCATCGAGGGGTGGCACGACGCTGCGGACCAGCTGGACCGCGGCGCCGACGCCAGGGCCGGGTTCGAGCGGGGTGTGGAAGTCGAGTGCCTGCGCCGCGTTGAGGACTTCCACCGCGATGACCCAGCGCGAGTTCTCGAGGATCATCGCGCACTGGCGCGCGCTGGTGGTGCCCATCGAGACGTGATCCTCCTGGTTCGCGCTCGTCGGAATGGAATCGACGCTGGCCGGGTGGGCAAGCACCTTGTTCTCACTCACCAGGGATGCTGCCGTGTACTGCGAGATCATCAGCCCGGAATGCAGGCCACCTTGATGCGCGAGGAAGGCCGGCAGCCCCGACACCGCAGGATCGAGCATATGCTCGATGCGCCGTTCGGCGATGTTGGCAAGCTCGGCGATCGCAATCTTGGCATAGTCCATCACCAGAGCCACCGGCTGACCGTGGAAGTTGCCGGCGGAGATCACGAGATCGTCGGCGGCAAATACCAGCGGATTGTCGGTGACGGCGTTGATCTCCCGGTCGAGCACCGCCGCCGCGTGGTCGAGGGCGTCGCGGGAGGCGCCGTGGACCTGCGGAATGCAGCGGAGCGAGTAGGCGTCCTGGATCTTGTCGCAGTCGGCGTGGGAGGCGTGGATCGGAGAATCGGCCGAGATGGCGAGAATGTTGGCTGCCGTCGCGGTCGCGCCAGGGTGGGGCCGCACCGCGGTGACGCGGGGATCGAACGATGTGCGAGTGCCCTTCAGTGCTTCGAGCGACATCGCACCCGCGATGTCGGCGGCGGTGGCCAGCTCCATCGCGTCGTGGATCACCAGTGCGCCGATCGCCGTCATCGCCTGGGTGCCGTTGATGAGGGCGAGTCCTTCCTTGGCCTCGAGCACCACCGGCGACAGACCGGCGCTGCTCAGCGCCTCCGTGGCGGGGAGAACCTTCCCGCCGAACTCTGCGAATCCTTCGCCGATGAGCGTCAGCGCCATATGTGCCAATGGCGCGAGATCGCCGCTCGCTCCCACCGATCCCTGACAGGGGATCACGGGATGCACACCGCGATCGAGCATCGCCAGCAGCAGGACGATGACGTCGACCCGGATACCGCTCTTTCCCTGGGCGAGGGATTGCGCTCGCAACAGCAACATTGCCCGCACCACTTCGGTCGAGAATGGTTCGCCGACTCCCATCGCGTGGGAGACGATCAGGTTGCGTTGCAGTTGCTGAACATCAGCTGGGTCGATGCGGACGTTGGCGAGTTTGCCGAAGCCGGTGGTGACGCCGTAGACCACGCGTCCCTCGGCCACGATCTGCTCGATATAGGCGCGGGATTCGGAGATTCGGCCTGCCGCGTCGGGGCAGAGTGCGACGGGCTGGCCACCGCGAGCCACCCGGACGACATCGTGAAGTGTCAGTCGGCGACCGACCAGTGTGGGAGCATTCACAGCGGCACCTCGCGTCCGGCGATGTAGATCCGCTCGACCGGCGATGCGCCGAGCGTATAGGGAAGATCGCGCCAGTCGGCGCTCCCGAGCACGACCAGATCGGCACGCCCCCCCGGGCGGAGTCGCCCGATGTCACCGCGGCCGAGCGCCGCCGCGGCGTTTGCGGTGGCGGCGGTGAGCGCTTCGGCAGGGGTGAGCCGGTTGAGACGGACCGCGAGTGCCATCGCCTGCTGCGTCGAGAAGAGCGGTGACGAACCGGGGTTCAGGTCGGTACCGATGGCAACGGCGGCGTTGGCCTCGATCAGGGCGCGCGCGGGTGCGGCGGGCAATCCGAGATGCAGCGTGACGCCGGGAAGAATCACCGCAACGGTTTTCGACCCGCCGAGCGCACGAATCTGTTCGGCGCCGGAGGCCTCGAGGTGATCCACCGAGAGGGCACCGTACTCGATGGCAAGTTCGACTCCACCAATGGCGCGAAATTGATCGACGTGCGCCTTGATGCTCAAGCCGCTCGCGCGTGCCGCCACGAACACCGCTGCTGCCTCGGCCAGCGTGAACGCTTCCCGCTCAATGAAGATGTCGACCGCGCGCGCCAGACCTCGGCGCGCGACCTCGGGGATGAGTTCGCTGGTGACCATCGCCAGATAGTCTGTGCGCAACGCGGCTTCGGCCGGGGGGATATGGATCAGCAGCGTGGCCTCGATGCCCGCGACCGCACTGCGCGCGAGCGATGCGATCGCCGCCAGGGACGTCAGCTCGGCTTCCCGGGTAAAGCCGTAGCCGCTCTTCACTTCGATCGTCGTGGCGCCACTACGCCGCAGCGCCCGGATGCGCGGTAGGGCGAGAGTGAGCAGGGTCTCGGCATCCGCGGCAGCGGTGTGGTGCACGGTGGAGCGAATGCCACCTCCACCAGCGAGGATGGTCTCGTACGGGACGCCGCTTACCCGAGCTTCGAAGTCGTCCAGACGGTCGCCCGCCCAGACCGCGTGGGTGTGCGGGTCGACCAGCCCGGGCAGCACGGCGCGTCCGCCAAGATGTTCCTCACTCGTCGCGTTGCCGCGCCACTCGCTGCGCGGGCCGATCCAGGTGATGCTCTCACCGGCGATGGCGATGGCCGCATCGGAGATGATGTCGAGCTGGCCCATTGCGGCGCCACGCGCAGCGCCGATCCCGGCGGTGCTGACGAGTTGCGAGATCCCGGTGAGGAGCCGGTCGGCGATCATAGTGAGGGCATATCGAGGCCGCGTTCACGACCGATGCGCTGGGCCAGCTCGTATCCGGCATCGGCGTGACGGATCACGCCCATCGCCGGGTCGTTGAGCAGGCAACGCGACAGGCGCCACGCTGCTTCGTCGGACCCGTCGGCCACTGCGACCAACCCGGCGTGCTGCGAATAGCCCATCCCCACGCCGCCGCCGTGGTGGAACGACATCCAGCCGGCACCGCTCGCGATTCCGGTAGCGAAGTTGAGGAGCGGCCAGTCACTCACCGCATCTGAGCCGTCGAGCATCGCTTCAGTTTCGCGGTACGGCGAGGCGACGGAGCCGGCGTCGAGATGGTCGCGTCCGATGACGATCGGCGCACTCAACCGCCCATCGCGGACCATTTCGTTGAACATCAGGCCGGCCTTGTCCCGTTCACGGTAACCGAGCCAGCAGATCCGGGCGGGAAGTCCCTGAAACGCGATCCGGTCGCCGGCCCAGCCGAGCCAGCGCTGGAGGCGGCTGTCCTCCGGGAAGAGCTCCTTCATCGCGGCGTCGGTCGCAGCGATATCTGCGGGGTCGCCCGAGAGCGCAACCCATCGAAACGGACCGCGGCCTTCGCAGAAGGAGTCTCGAATGAACGCTGGCACGAATCCAGGATAGCCGAACGCCCCTTCGAGTCCACCGAGCTGTGCCTGCGCCCGCAAGTTGTTACCGTAGTCGAAGGCAAGCGTACCACGGCGTTGCAGCTCGAGGATTGCCTCGACGTGTGCCACCATCGCAGCGCGAGTCCGTATCAGGTATTCGTCAGGTCGGGCGCGACGAAGCTCGTCGAGATCTTCATCGGGGAGCGCCGGCGGAAGGTAGCCCCACATCGGGTCGTGCGCCGACGTCTGATCGGTGACCAGCTCCGGTGTGAAGCGCCGGCGCACCATCTCGGGAAGTACTTCGGCGGCGTTGCCGAGCAAGCCGATGGAGAGTGCCCGCCGCTCGTGGCGGGCACTCTCGGCACGCGCGATGGCATCGTCGAGCGAGGTGGCGACTTCGTCGAGATACCGGGTTTCGAGTCGGCGCCCGATCCGTGTGGCGTCAATTTCCACGCAGATAGCCACACCACCGGCGAGCGAAATGGCGAGAGGCTGCGCGCCGCCCATCCCGCCGAGGCCGGCGGTGACGGTAATGGTGCCCGCAAGGGTTCCGCCAAAGTGCTTGACTGCGGCCGAGGCGAAGGTCTCGTAAGTGCCCTGGAGGATTCCCTGGGTGCCGATGTAGATCCAGGAGCCGGCGGTCATCTGCCCATACATCATCAGCCCGAGCTGGTCGAGCCGATCGAACTCATCCCAAGTTGCCCACTTGGGCACCAGGTTGGAGTTGGCGATCAGGACGCGCGGTGCGCGGTCGTGGGTCCGGAGGACCGCAACCGGCTTCCCGCTCTGAATCAGCAGCGTCTCGTCGTTGGTGAGGCGATCGAGGGTAGCGATGATGCGGTGGTAGGCGTCCCAGTTGCGTGCCGCCTTGCCACGTCCACCGTAGACAATCAACTCTTCCGGCTTCTCCGCGACCTCGGGATCGAGGTTGTTCATCAGCATCCGCTTGGCGGCTTCCTGAATCCAGCCTTGCGCGGTACGGCTGTTCCCGCGTGGGGCGCGAATCACCGGCATACTCACAGCTTCCCGTTGACGATGGCGAGCGTTTCGGTCTCCAGCGCCTGCGCCTGGCGTTCCAGTTCGGCGCCACGTGACACGATGTCGTTCGCGTATGTTTTGTCGGTCAGTGAGGCCGCATTGATCTTCACATTGAGGAAGGCCCCCATCACGGCACTCCGTGCGCACAGTGCCCCGACGCCAGCGTCGGACACCGAACTCTCCTGACCAGACTCTGCCATCGACTTGATCAATGCCATCGAGGCGAGTGCCGTCTGCATCACCCGGAAGGGCACTTCGGTCGCCTCCCGCGTTGCGCTCTGGATGGCGGTATGGCGCGTCGCCTTCTCCAGGTCGGTCGATCTGGGAAGCCCAAACGCGGTCATCACCCGGGTGAAGGCGGTCGTATCTTCGTCAACCTGATCGAGCAACGTCCGGGTGAGGCGCTGCCCGGTATTGGCGTGATCGGAGAACTCCTTCCAGCGATCGTCCCACCCGCGCCGGTGGCTTGAGAGGTTGGCGACCATCGTCCCGAGCGCTGCGCCAAGGGCGCCGAGGTAGGCGGCAATGGAGCCTCCGCCAGGTGCCGGGCTCTCGCTGGCGGTCTCGTACGCAAAATCGGTGAGGGTCATTCGCACCAGGCGTGACTCGGCCTTCTCGGCCAATACATACTCGATGACCCGCTCCTCGGCGTTGAAGGGGGCGAGTTGATCGAGGCCGAGGGAACGCACCGCCACCCGGACCAGCTCCCGCTCCGGCACGCCGGTCGAGCGCTGCTGCTTCTCGAGGTAGTAGCGACCCGCATCGAGGAGGCAGCGGAGGGGCACCAGGCCGACGAGTTCAGAGCCGGTCACCCGGATGCCACGTGCCTCGGCGGCGCGACAGGTTTCGTCGAAGGCAAGGTGTACCGGCGTCACATCCAGATCGACGAGGTTCATCGATACCTGTGCGATGCCGTATTCGGCGATGTACCACCCGATGGCCTTGACCGCTTTCAGTGTTCCCGGCTGCACCACCTCCTTGCCGGCCGCGTCCTTGACCTTGCGCCCGGCCTCGCGAACGTCGAACGCGATCGCGTTGGCTCGGCGGGTCGATGTGGTATTGAGATTGACGTTGTACGCGACCAGAAAATCGCGGGCGCCGATTACGGTGGCGCCGCGTTGCGCATCGAACTGGGCGGGCCCGAAGTCCGGCTTCCAGTCGGCGTGGGTGATCTTTACGCCCAGCCCCTCATATTCACCGGCGCGAATGGCGGCAAGGTTGCTGCGGTTCTTGTCGGGCTGGGCTGCTTCGTAGAGGTAGACCGGGAGGGAGAGCTCGCGCCCGACCCGCTCGGCGAGGCGACGCGCGTACTCGACGGTTTCGGCCATCGTGATGCCGGCGATCGGAATCAGCGGGCAGACGTCGGTCGCGCCCATCCGGGGATGTTCACCTGTGTGCGCCCGCATATTGATCAACGCGCCGGCGGTGTGGATCGCCTGGAAGGCAGCTTCAATCACCGCCTCTGGCTCTCCCACGAAGGTCACCACGGTGCGATTGGTCGCCTTGCCCGGGTCGACGTTCAGCAGGCGGATGCCGTCGATCGCCTCGATACTTGCGGTGATCTGCCGGATGATGTCCGGGTCGCGTCCCTCGGAGAAATTCGGGACACACTCGATGAGACGGGTCATAGCCTGGCGGGATGATGGTGAACCGACGGAAACCACGCTGCCGAATCGTAGCGGGTCGGCTCGCGGGTTGTCATCCCGTGACAGTCCTCGCCGTGGGGGTCCCTCTGGCACGTCGGGGTAAAGTCGGGTAGTATCGAACTTCCTCAATTGCTCAGGAAACGTCAATGAAGACGGTACGGGAGATGCTGGCACAGAAGGGCCACGAGCTGCTGATGGTATCGCCGGACACGACCGTCCTCCAGGCCGCGCAGATGATGAACGACCAGGGCACGGGCAGCGTGCTGATCACCGAAGCTGGTGTACTGGCCGGAATCTTCACCGAACGTGATTTGATGCGACGGGTTGTGGCCGTCGACCGCCTGCCGGGGGCAACGACGGTGGCAGAAGTGATGACGACTTCGTTGATCACCTGCACTCCCGACGCGACGCTCGACGATTGCGGTGCGGTGATGAGCGAGCGCCGAATCCGTCACTTGCCGGTCGTCGGGCCGGACGGCATCGAGGGTGTGGTGACGACCGGCGACTTGCTGGCGCACGAGCTGAAAGAAAAGGACAGCAAGATCGCGCAGCTCGAGAGCTTCGTTTTTTACGTCCGCAGTTGACCTCCGCGGGCGGAGCTAACGGCCGGTGTTCGTCACGCCGCTGTAGCTCCCGTCGCGCGGGTGAGCCGGTGGTTGCTTCCACAGCATCCGTCGCACCGTCCCCGGACCGATGCCGCGGATGACCATCCCCTCGCCCTCGAACCAGGCGACCGAATCCTCGCCCCAGCGTAGCGGATCCCGACCCAACGCCGACAGCACGGTGGTATCGACTCGCGGCCCCACCGCGCAGACGCCGCCGTCGCTGCACGTGACGATCCGTGCAAATCGGGGCTCGCCCACCCACAACTCGAAGAGACTGTCGGCGGTGACGAATAGCGCCCCGCGTGCGGGCGTTGCCCGTGGCGCTTCGGGTGGCGTCGAGAGTTGCCAGGTGTCTTTCGCGGTGCGGACAAGGAGGGAACTGCCGTCGGCGCCCCAGGCGATCGTGGTGACGCGCCCGGCGTTATCCGGGAGCGGCAGCGCGCGCTCCGCCCCGTTGAGCAGATTCATCAGCACGAGCTCGCCGGGCGTGGTGGCGGCCGTGTCGCGCGCGCGAAGAAACGCGACGGCGTCGCCCCGCGGGCTGATGCGAGGCATCGACTCGTGGAGTGGCGTGAAGGTGAGTTGGGCAATCGCGCCTCCGCTCGCCGGGACCACGAAGAGATCGGTGTTACCGTCGGTGCCTTCCCCGACGAAGACGACGATCGCCTCCTCACCAACCTTGATACGATTCTTCAGCGGCGAAAGATTGCAGGCTGCGGCCGCCACGCCGAGCGTGAGGACTGCCGCGGTGCGTCGAGTCAGCGGGGTCACTTCCGCTCGAGTCGCTGGCTGAAGAAGGCATCGATGTTCGCGAGCGCTCTTGCCGCCTCGGGAGTGCCGGCGCCTTTGCGCCCCGGCTTCAGAAAGCCGTGCCCGGTGCCGGGGTAGCTATCGGCACTGAACGGCACCTTCCGGGCGCCGAGGATGCGCTGCTCCAGAGGAATCATCGCATTGACGCGCATATCGTTCTCGCCAAATACGCCGAGCACCGGCGCCCTGATGGTCTTCAGCAGGAGGGTGTCGGCGAGGGGACCGTAACAGACCACGGCCGCCTTGAGTTTCGGGTTCGCCGCGGCGTAGCGCCAGACGGTACCGCCACCCCAGCAAAAACCGATCACGCCGGTGCGCTCCTTCCGCGCCGCGGGCAAGGCATTCACATACCGGTAGGTCGCATCGAGATCGGCGTTGACGCCCTCGGGGGTGAGCTGCGCCACCAGTTTGCGTCCGCTGTCGGGTGAGGCAGGAGAACTGCCCCAGCGCGACGAGAGCAAGTCGGGCACCACCGCGATGTACCCCTTCGCGGCGAAGTGATCCCCCATCGTTGGCTCCCAGTCGGTGAGCCCGAAGATTTCGTGAATCACGATGACCGTGGGCGCGCGTTCTTTCCGCTCCGGGTAGGCGACATAGGCGCGGATGCTATCGCCCTTGGCGTTGATGAATTTCACCCACTCGCCGTGGGTAGTGACGGGGTCCGCACCGATTGCGGCGAGGTGAGGGCGCGTCAGTAGTGCGCCGCCGGCCAGCCCGACGAGGAGGGTGAGGCCAGCGATGAGGGGGGTGGTGGCGATACCGCGCGTGGTTGGCACTGGGAGGCTCCGGACGGTGGTGAAGCCGCTAAATGTATCGCCGGAGGTCGCTCGCGCAGGCACGGCACTGGCGGAGGTGGCCCGAGGCTCCCGACCTAGTCCCGGTAGCGATTGCGACCGGCGCGCTTCGCCTTGTAGAGGTTTTCATCGGCGAGCTTGAGGAGCGACTCGTCGTCGGCGGCGCGATCGTCGGGGAAGGTGGCGAGGCCGGCACTCACGGTGACGGAGATGGGGGAGGCCTCATCCCCGAAGTTGTGCTGCGCCACTCGACGGAGGATCCGGTCGGTGAAGAGCCGGGCCCCCGTCCCACCGGTCTCGGGCAGCAGCACCACGAACTCTTCGCCACCATAGCGTGCCAGCAGGTCCATCGTGCGCAACTCCCGACGCAGGATCACCACGATCTGCTGGAGGACCTTGTCACCGACCTGATGGCCCCAGCTGTCGTTGATGCGCTTGAAATCATCGACATCAAACAAGGCGACGGTGACGACCTGGTCGTAGCGTCGCGCCCGGTCGAGTTCCTCGCGGAGCCGCTCGTCGAGTACGCGCCGATTCGCGCACCCGGTGAGGGGGTCGGTGTCGGCCAGCTCCCGCAGCTGCTGGTGGCCCTGCGTCGAGTGCTCGAGATCATAGGCCTTTTCGAGCGCGGTGACGGCGGCTTCGATCACCTGCTCAGCGAAGCCGAGGTCGAGACGATTCAGCGGGGGATCGTCGGCGGTTGTGCGGAGGAAGAAGACGCCGGCGAGCCGCCCGTTGAGCGGGAAGGGAAGGGCGATGACCGAACGCGTCCGCGAGGCAGCGTTGGCCTCGGTGGCGATGATCATCCGCACATCCTGATAGAGCGGATCGGCGTTGACGTCACCCACCATCACGGTTTCCCCGGTCTGCAGTGCGCGCAGGATCTCGGGGTACTTCGCCAACTCGACCTTGAGTTCGCGCAGGGTCGGGTTCTCGTAGGCCGCCACGACGGTCCCCTCGGTGGCACCCGGTGCGGCGAGCACGACGGAACAGCGTGCAATCCGGAGCCCCTGCGCGACGCGACGCACCAGAATCTGGTAGATCTCGTCGGGGTTGTGGGTGGCCGTGACTTCCTTGAGGATCCCCACCATTTCGGCCCGTGAGCGCGCCTCGGCGCGCGCCTTGTTCAGTTGGCGGCCGACGCGGAGATGCGCCTTGATGCGCGACAATAATTCGCGGATCCGGTAGGGACGCTGCACGATGTCGGCGGCAACCAGGCCGAAGGGGATCAGCGTGGCTGGCTTGAAGCCTGGGTCGGTCAGGACAAAGAGCGGGACGTCCTTGTAGCGGCCATCGTCGCGAATGCGTGCGAGGCGATCCATCGTCCCGGCATCGGCGCCCGCGAGGTCGACGACCAGAAGATCGTATTCCTCCTGCTCGAGCCGCTCGATGAGCTGGGGGCCGCCCTGCGCGGTGACGACGTCGTAGCCGTTCTCCTTGAGAACCCAGGAGAGGGTTCGGGCGAGTGCCGTATCTTCGGTGGCCAGCAGCAAACGGGGGTTGAGCTGCATCAGCCGACCAGTGCGCGGTAGTGTGCGGGATCGACGTTGCCGCCGGTGGCGACAACGACGGTCGGGCCGTCAGGTCGGTATCGACCGGCGAGAAGCGCCGCGGTGGTGACGGCTCCGGAGGGCTCGACACGAATCCCCCGGACCGCCAGCCACTTCATCGCTGCGGCGATGTCATCATCGGTCACGGATACAACCTCTCGGACGCTGGACTGGATGACCGGCCAGGTGAGTTCTCCCACCGACCGGGTGAGCAGTCCATCTGCGAGGCTTGTGCCACCGGCCAATGTTGCGGGGTGCCCCGCCCGGATCGCGGCGGAAAGCTTGGGAACCCCGGCGGGCTCGACCGCGACCACGGTCACCCCGGGGCGCAATGCCCGGACGGCGGCGCAGATTCCCGCGAGCAGCCCGCCGCCCCCCACCGGGACCACGATGATCTCGACTTCGGGCCACTGCTCGAGGATCTCCAGGCCACACGTCCCCTGGCCAGCCATCACGTCGGGATGGTCGTAGGGCGGGATCATTGCCAGCCCCCGTTCGGCCACCAGTCGGGCCGCCTCGGCAGTCTGTTCGGGGCCTCGGACCGCTCCGATCTGGACAACCTCGCCGCCCAGCTCCCGGACTCCGGCCACCTTGATCGCGGGAGCTGACTCGGGCATCACGACCACGGCCGGAATGCCGTGGCGATTTGCGGCGAAGGCAACCCCCAATCCGTGGTTTCCGCTCGATGAGGTGACGACGCCACGCTGGCGCGCCTCCGGGGAGAGGCGACGCACTGCGGTCCAGGCGCCACGGATCTTGAAGGCGCCGATCGGCTGAAGTTGTTCGGCCTTGAGGCGCACCTCGATGCCGGACACCAGCTCCACTAACGGAAGCAGCGGGGTCCGTTCGGCGATGCCGACGAGCCCCGCTGCCGCCTCACGCAAGTTGTCGAGCGAGGGTCCGCTCACCCCTCCCCCACCGGACCCTCATCGTCGTCGGGTGACGGGACGCCGGCCTCGACACCTTCCTCGACGCCATCGTCCGCCTCCTTCTGCACCCGGGCAACATCGACGATGCGATCATCGGTGTCGAGGTTCATCAGCTTGACGCCTTGCGTATTCCGTCCGCTGACCCGGATTCCTTCGACCGGGCAGCGGATGATGACGCCACCCTTGGTGATCATCATCAACTCGTCTTCGGGGACGACGTCCTTGAGCGCGATGAGCCGACCCGTCTTCTCAGTCTGCTGCATCGTGATGATCCCCTTGCCACCGCGACGTTGCACCCGGTAGTCGGCGACCATCGACCGCTTGCCGATGCCCTTTTCGCTCACCACCAGCAACTCGGCGCGCTCACGCACGACCACCATTCCGATCACGCGATCGGCGGCATCGAGTTCGATGCCCTTCACGCCGGCCGTGGCGCGGCCCATCTCCCGTACGTCGCTCTCGTGGAAGCGGATGCTCATCCCCGACGACGTGGCGAGGACGATGTCGTCGTTGCCACGGGTCTTCTGCACATCGATGAGCTCGTCTCCCTCGTCGATGTTGATGGCGTTGATCCCGACGGTGCGGACGTTGCCGTAGGCCGACATCACGGTCTTCTTGACCGTGCCGTTCCGGGTGGCAAACATCAGCCACTCGTCGTCGCCGAAGGTTCGCACCGGGACCAGGGCCGCAATCCGCTCATTCTCCCGGATGTTGATGCAGTTGACGATCGGCTTGCCGCGGGCGTTGCGGCCGCCCTGCGGAATCTCGTGGACCTTGAGCCAGTACACGGTGCCGTGGTCGGAGAAGAACATCAGGTAGTCGTGCGTCGAGGCGATGAAGAGGTGCTCGACCCAGTCGGTTTCCTTGGTGTCCATTCCGGTGAGGCCACGTCCGCCGCGCCGCTGCCGGCGATAGGTGGTGACCGGGATCCGCTTGATATAGCCGGTGTGGGAGACGGTGATCACCATGTCTTCTTCGGCGATGAGGTCCTCGACCGAGAACTCTCCCTGATCCTTGAGGATCTCGGTG
Organism: Gemmatimonadota bacterium; assembly: GCA_031367105.1. Lineage (GTDB taxonomy): Bacteria > Gemmatimonadota > Gemmatimonadetes > Gemmatimonadales > GWC2-71-9 > Palsa-1233. Next base: position 19,975 of record JANLPG010000064.1, read on the forward strand.
CGTCGTGCGTCGCCATAGGTGGCGGCGAGTTCGTCGACCTCGCCGACCAGGATCCCTTCGCGCTTCTCGCGTGATGCCAGGATGCTTTCCAGTTCGGCGATGGTCGCCAGCACTTCGGCCAGTTCGGCCTCGAGCTTGCTGATTTCCAGGCCGGTGAGCCGCGCGAGCCGCATATTGAGGATCGCGTCGCTCTGCGCTTCGCTGAAGGCGAAACGCTCGCGCAGGCGGCGGTCGGCCGTGGGGGTGTCGGCCGAGGAGCGGATGATGGCAATGACTTCATCAATATTGTCGACGGCGATCTTGAGGCCGAGGAGGATGTGCTCCCGCTTCTTCGCCTCGGCGAGGTCGAATTCGGTCCGGCGCACGATGATGACGTGCCGATGATCAATGAAGTGCTGCAGGATCTCCTTGAGCGGCATCACCTTCGGCGCACCGTTGACAAGCGCCAGGTTGATGACACCAAACGTGCTCTGCATGGCAGTGTGCTTGTAGAGTCCGTTCAGCACCACCTGCGGGATGGCGTCGCGCTTGAGTTCTACGACGAGGCGCATTCCCTCGCGGTCGGACTCATCGCGCACACCGGTGATTCCGTCGATCCGCTTTTCGGAAGCCAGGTCGGCAATGGCGATCGCGAGATTGGCCTTGTTCACCTGATACGGCAGTTCGGTGATGACCAGCGCGTTCCGGCCGGTGCGCTCATTCTCTTCGATCCGCACCCGGGCGCGCATGATGACCTTGCCGCGGCCGGTCTCGTAGGCATCGCGGATACCGTGCTCGCCGTAGATGTAGCCACCAGTGGGGAAGTCGGGTCCCTTGATGTGCTTGAGCAGGTCGTCGGTGGTGGCGTCGGGATGCCTGACGAGCGCCGCGATCGCCTTGGCGACCTCGCGCAGGTTGTGCGGCGGGATGTTGGTCGCCATGCCGACGGCAATCCCGCTCGAACCGTTGACCAGCAGGTTCGGCAACTTCGAGGGGAGAACCGACGGCTCCTCGCGCTGGTCGTCGAAGTTGGGGACGAAGTTGACGGTGTCCTTGTCGATGTCCTCCAGCATCTCGAGCGCGATGCGCGTCAGCCGTGCCTCGGTATACCGGTAGGCTGCGGCACGGTCGCCGTCGACCGAGCCGAAGTTGCCCTGGCCATCAACCAGCGGATAGCGAAGCGAGAAGGTCTGCACCATCCGCACCAACGCTTCGTAGACCGAGGAGTCGCCGTGTGGGTGGTATTTGCCGAGCACGTCGCCCACGACCGTCGCAGACTTCTTGTAGGCGCGGTTCGGGAGCAGGCCGAGTTCGTTCATCGCGTAGAGGATGCGGCGGTGGACCGGCTTGAGTCCGTCGCGCACATCAGGGAGCGCGCGGGAGACGATCACGCTCATCGAGTAGTTGATGAACGACTGCTGCAACTCTTCTTCGATGAGGCGCGGGATGATGCGTTCGCGTGAGTTCGGCGCGGTCATCTGGGTCCGGAGTACGGGAAGGAGACGGTCGTCAGCCAGGGCGGACGGAAACAGCGAAATATAGCCCTTTCCGGGCCGTGAAAGAAGGGGGGCGCGACAGTTCTAAGTTGTTGTGGAGTCGGTAGTTATGGGGCAGCAAATCGGCCAGCACGGCAAAGTCGCGATCCCGCTCACCCCGCGCGGTGCGCGGGGCGTGACAGCCTCGGATGTCGCCACTTCCGGTGGCGGAAGCCGAGGAGGAAGGCCGGCAGCAGGAAGAGTGCGCCGAGGGTACCTGCGAGCATTCCCCCCGCCATCGCCAGTGCGATCGCCCCGAACATCGTGTCGGAGGCGGTGCCCCAGGCCATTGGAATCAGCGAGGCCGTGGTGGTGAGGGTGACGATCACGATCATCCCTGCCCGATCGATCATCGCGCGTAACACATCGGCGCCAGTCGCCTTGCCGCCGTGCCGCCGTCGCGCGAGCAGCACCGCATCGATCAGCAGGATCGACTGGTTGACGGCGTGCCCGACGACCAGGATGACGCCGACCGCCGCTTCGCGAGTGAAGGCGCTGCCGGTGATCCAGAAGGCGGCGACGACGCCACCGAGCGCCATCGGCAGCGAGAGAAAGACCATCCCCGCTGCCCACACCGAGTCGAACACCAGCGCCACGGCCAGGAGGACGAGCACGAGCCCGATTCCGAAGACGAGCCAGAGCCCCTTGGAGGATTCATCGTCGGCCCAGCGTCCCTGATCGTCGCTGACGGTGTAGCCGGGCGGCACGGTGATCGACCCCATAAAGGCCTTGTGGGTGCGGTCGGCGAGCTTTTGCGGGCCACGGAAGTCGTAGCTCAGGATGCGGACGTACTGCTGGTCTTCCCGTTCGATGCGCGAGAGCCCTTCGACCTCCTCGACGCGGCTGACATCACTGATCCGCACCGGCGAACCGCTCGGATTCGTGACCTGGCCACCGCGCAGTTCGTCGAGCTGGCGAAAGCTCGACCCCGCGGCGCGCACATTGGCGGTGACGCTCTCGCCGTCGATTTCGAGTTCGGTGCCACCTGACGCACTCTGGACTTCACGTGCGACGCTGTTGGCGTAGTCCTGCGCCGTCGCGCCCACGCGCCCGAGCGCCTGACGATCGGGAATCAGCGAGATCGATGCGGCGCGCTCGCGATTCCACCAGCCGGCTGCGTTGATGTTCACCTCACGCACCCGCGGGATGCGGTCGAGGCGGGCCTTGAGGTCCTCGGCAACCCGGCGCACCCCCTCGAACGAGTAGCCGAGGATCTTCACCTGCTTGCTGACCGAGCCGCCGCCGCCGGAGCCGCCGTTGAAGCCGGGTCCCTGTGGCGGTGAGACGCGGACATTCTGTGCGCCGCCGATCAGCACGGCGCGTTGGGTCATCTCTTCCGAAATGACGTAGGGCTCATCGGTCAGCCCTCCCGCCTTGGTGAACTCCACGACGAGTCCGCCCCCGAGGCCGTAGCCGTTTGAGCGCACCAGGGCGACACCTTGCCGTCCCACGGCGACCCGCTCGAGCTCACTGATGATCCGTTCGACATCCGCGGGATCGGCGCCGCGTGGGAAGGTGACGCCGGCGGAGACGGTGGTGCGGTCGCCACCGCCCCAGCTGCCGTTCCAGCTGTTGCGCGGAACCTTCTTGATGAAGCCCCACGTCAACACGCCGACCAGCGCCACGGTGAGCGCAATGGTCGCCCAGCGCCAGCGGAGCAGGTGGAACGAGAGCCGCTCGTAGAAGTGCGCGAGGCGCGACCAGGCAGCCTGCTGCCCACCACCACCACGCCCCACCGCCGGGACCAGCACCAGCGCCGTGATCACCGACCAGAACAGCGCCAAGGTGAACGCCGATGCAAACGGCATGAAGGCGGCGCGCGCATTGCCCTGGAGGTAGAGGAACGGGAAGAGCACCACCGCCGTCGTCAGCGTCGAGCCGATCACGGCCGGCCCGATGGCCGCCCCGGCTGCGGCACGCGCCTCGGGCGTGTTGGGCACCATACGCATCCGTTCGACGACCACGAGGCCGTTCTGCACCAGAATGCCGATCCCCATCGCGAGGCCGGCGAGCGTCAGCAGATTCGCCGGAATCTTGAAGAGGTAGAGGCCGAGTGCGGTGCCGGCGATGGCGACCACCGCGCTGCCAAGGACGAGGAGAGAGCGGCCGATGTCGCGGAGGGTGAGCATCATCACCAACAGCACCGAGGCGAAGGCGATCGCGCCGCGAAGCAGCAGGTTGCTCAGTTCCTCGTTGAGGTCGACGCTCTCGTCGCGTTCGATGCGCAGGGTCACGCCCCGCGGAAGCGTGGGCCGGATCTGGTCGAGGAGCGCTCGGGCGGCTGCTGCGGTCTTGATGGCGTCGGCACCGGCCTGTCGTTGGAGCGACAGGGTGACGGCGGTCTGGCCGTTGAGCCGATAGAATCGGCCCCGACTGTCCTCCTCGGGATGGATCGCAGCAAGTTCGCCGAGGGGGTAGATCTGGCCACCGGGTCCACGGACCGGGAGCCGTTCGAGATCGTCGATGGCGTGCGGGACATCGCGCAACGAGACGTGTCGCTCGGTGCTGCCCTCGCGCGTCACTCCGAGGGCGTCGACCACCTTGGCCTGGAGCAGCGCCTGCACCAGCAGCGCGGGGTCGATGCCCAGCTGCCGCAGCCGGCTCGGGTCGTAGGAGAGGAGGACGCCATTTTCGGCGCCGCCATTTTCACCGATGCCTGCGATCCCTGCCAGTGCTTCGAGCCGGGGCCGGACCCGGTCCTTGGAAATCCGTTGCAGCGCACCCGGGGTGTACGGTCCCGTCACGTTCACTTCGAGCAGCGGCTGCTGGTCGAGTTCCTCCGGGACATAGTTGGAGACATTGATAGTGTTCTGCGCCGCGGCCGGCAGGTCCCGCCGCAGTGTCTCCATCCGTTCGAGGATGGCGAGCCGTGCCATCGTGATGTCGGCTTCGGGATCGAGTTCCACGGTGACGGAGGCCTGATCGCTGTTGGAGAGCGAACTGGTCTTCCGGACACCGTGAATTCCCTGAACTGCCGCTTCGATGGGCGATGTCAGGTAGGTCTCGATCAGTTCTGGCGACGCCCCGCGCCACGCCGCGCTCACCGCGATCTTGGGGAGGTCGACGGTGGTCCTGGTGGCCAGCGGCAATTTGGTGAAGGCGACGCCCCCCGCGATGGTGAGTCCCGCGGCGAAGGCCCAGACCACTGCCGGCCGGGTCGCGGCCCAGCGGATCATTGCAGCGCCTTCCGTTCCTTCCGCCGCTCGATCACGGCGTAGGCCGTCGGGAGCAGGAAGAAGGTGACCAGCAGCGCCGACACCGACCCGCCGATGATGCCGGCTGCGAGCGGCTGGTAGAGCGCGCCACCGCTGCCCCAGTTGAAGACGAGTGGGAGAACGCCGGTGATGGTGGTGAGTGAGGTCATCGCGATGGCGCGGAGTCGCTGCGCGCCCCCAAGCAGGATGGCTTCCTCGATCGGATGACCCATCTCGCGAAAACGGCGGATGGCGTCGAGCTTCACCACTGCTTCGTTGTCGGCCATCCCGATCATCACCACAATGCCGATCAACGACACCGCATTGATCGACTGACCGGTGATCCAGAGGGCGAGGATGCCACCAGCGCCAGCGAGCGGCACCGTGGTCATGATCAGCAACGGAGTCGTGAAAGAGGCGAACTCGCCGGCGAGCACCAGGAACATCAGCGCGACCGAGAGAAGGGCGACGATGCCCAGTTCGCGGGTCGTCTTCCGCTGTTCGGTGTTGGCGCCGGTGACGGCCCACTCCACTGCCGGATCGAGGCGCGTCTTGAGCTGGTGCATCGCAGTCTCGACATCGGCGGCGGCCTTGGCCGTGCCACCCCGCTCCACTGAGGCTTCCACAACCGACACCGGCCGCTGGCCGATGCGCACGACCTCGATCGGCGCGCGCGTCTCGCGGATGCTCACCAGCTGGCCGACCGGTACCCCTTGCACGGTGCTGGCGAGCGCTGCGTCGATACTCTCGTTGGCAACCCCGGAGTAGCGAATCTGGATGGGAGTGCGGCGATCGGTCTCGCGCAGGTCGCCCGCCGGCACGCCGCCCAGTGCCCCCTTGAGTGCGTTGGTGACGGCGCTGATCGAGATGTTGCGCTGGGCGATCCGGTCGCGCAGCAAGGTCACTTCCACAATCGGCTGGGTCCCGGCGAAGGCGTTCTGCACGTCGGCAAGCGTGGGGATCTTTGCCAACGTGGCGCGCACCTGGTCGGCAGCAGCAGCCGCCGTCTCGCGCTTCGGTGCCGAGACTTCGACCTTCACCGAACGGCCCTCGCGACCAATCAGCGACCCGAATTCCGACTGTCCTGCCAGATCGAGCGAGAGCGAGCCCGCGGCGAGGTCCGGCACCGCTTTGCGGAGAGCGTCTGCGAACTTCGTCGCAGCCACTCCGGCGGGAACCGGAATCACGAACACGGCGGTGCCGGCGGAACCTGGCTCCGCGCCCGAAAGCACCTCTTCGTCGGTGGCCACGCCGACGCGGACATAGACCCCCTTGCTCCCCAGCCGGTTGGCAGCGGCCTCGATGCGAGCCGCCTGTCGCGTCGTCTCTTCAATCGCGGTGCCAGCCGGGAGGCGCATTTCGGCCACTGCGGTTCCTTCATCGACTTGCGGCAGGATTTCGCGCGGCAACCGCATCGTGATGAAGATGGTGAACACCGTCACCCCGATCGCGGTGAGGAAGACCTTTTTCGGATTGCGCAGCGACCACGCCATCCCATCCTCGTACATCTGGGCGAGGGCGTGACCCCAGCGAGTGATCCGGGTGTGGTCTTCGGTGGTACCGTGTCGGTGCACCACTTCCTCCGGCTCGCTGCTCGGGGCGGCCTGCTCGCCACCTTCTTCGCCCCGTTCCCGGCGATGCCCCAGCGTCATCATCACCGGCATCATCGTCAGCGCCATGATCAGCGAGGCGCTCACGGTCAGCACCACCGAGATCGAGAGGTCACGGAACAGTGCCGCCGCGAGTCCCTGCACGAAGACGATCGGA
>JANLPG010000069.1:0-19724 GCA_031367105.1 Gemmatimonadota bacterium
CCGAGTCAGGCGCTTCGGTCACGTGCGCGGCGAGCACCTGCTGCGGCGTGCTGCCGGTGAATGGCGGCCGCCCGCTGAGCATTTCATACGCCATCACGCCGACAGAGTAGATGTCGGAGCGATGATCGACGTGCGGGTCGGCGGCGGCCTGCTCCGGCGACATATACGTCGGCGTGCCGATGGCCACGCCGAGCGTGGTGACGGTATTGCGGCCAGTCGCCTCGCTGATCGCCTTGGCCACGCCAAAGTCGGTGACCAGCGCGTGACGCCCCGAAAGCATCACGTTGTCGGGCTTGATGTCGCGATGGACCACGCCGTGCGCGTGCGCTTCGACCAGGGCGTCGACCACTTCCGTCACCAGCCGTACCGCTTCGTGCACCGGCAGTTCCCCCTCGCGGGCGAGCCGTTCGCGGAGCGATTGTCCCTTGATGTACGGCATCACGAAGTAGAGAAAGCCGTCGGCCTCTCCGGAATCGAGAAGCGGCAGGATGTGCGGATGCTGCAGCTGGGCGGCGATCTTGACCTCGCGCAGAAACCGTCCCGCCCCCAGGGACGCGGAGAGATCTTCGCGCAGTACCTTGATCGCCACCTCGCGCTCGTGCTTCAGGTCTTGTGCCAGATACACCGTCGCCATGCCACCCTGACCGAGCTCGCGCTCGAGGCGGTATCGGTCGGCCAAGGCGGAGGTGAGGCGCTCGAGGGCGGCGGTCACGTACGACCTTCTGCGGACGCGAACGCTTCGGTCAACCGAATCGCCGTCGTCGCGATCGCCTCGAAGCGCGGCGTGCCGCGTAACGGCTCGAGGAACGGGCAGTGGTACGCGATGAACTTGCCGGGATGGAAGCCGGTGCTCACCGCCTCCTCGAGCAGTTCGAAGGCTCGCTCGGTGTCGCCGGCCATCGCATACGACTCGGCGAGATGGAACTTGTGATGCGCATCGAGTCCGGCGGCACCGCCGAGGGCGACGCGGGCAGCGTCCTGATGGCCTTGCATCGCGTGCACCAGTGCAACCAGTTGACTGGTATAGGGCATATCAGGCGCCTGCTCCAGCAGGAGCTGCGCATCCCGCGACGCACCGGCCACGTCGCCAGTGAGAGCCCGGGCGTATCCCAGCGTCCAGCGAATGATCACGCTGCCGGGATCCATCTCCATCGCATGCACCAGCTTCGGCAGCCCGTTCGCCGCCGCATTGATCCACCAGGGCATCAGCCCCGACAGCAGCCAGGCGAGCGGCGAGAGCGGATCGGATTCCATCAGTTTCGCGGCGGTGCGCGCTCCCGCATCGGTGGCACCCACGGCGACGTAGCAGATGCCGAGGTAGAACTGCGCGTCGGCGTCGTTCGGCTCGAGTTCGAGCGCGGCGAGCAGGTGCCGCACGCCCTCGACCATCTGACCACGCTCGTAGTTGACGAAGCCCAGCAGCGCGTGGCCATAGGGTGCATCCGGGGCGGTCTGGAGCAGCTCGTTCGCGACCGCGGCCGCCGCATCGAGACCGCTGCGATCGGGTGCCAGTCCGGCGCGCACCAGCGACACCTTCCCCCACGCCAGCAGCGCCTGCAGCGGGGGGGTCGCTCCCTCGATCTCCATCGCGCGCCGCACCAGCGCCTCGCCGTGCTCGATCGCGGCGGCACCGTAGCGGCGCATTTCCTGGCGCGCCTGCAGGTACAACTCGAAGGCACGCACGTTCTCGATGGAGCGATGCGCGAGCCGGCGGTCCTCGTCGGATGTCAGGGTGATGCCGAGGGCGGCGACAATCTCACGCGAGACTCGCTCCTGCAGTTCGAACACATCATCGAGGGTGCCAGCATACTTCTCGCCCCAGAGCTGCGAGTCGGTGGTAGCGTCGATCAACTGTGCCGTAATGCGGAGCGAGTGTCCGGCCTTCCGCACGCTGCCTTCGAGTACGTAGCGCACGCCGAGCTCACGGCCGATGGTGCGGACATCCTTGGAGGTGCCCTTGAGCAGCATCGCGGATGTGCGTGAGATCACCTGGAGTGACTTGATGGCGGCCAGGTCGCTGATGATCTCTTCGGTGAGTCCGTCACTGAAATATTCGTTGTCGGGGTCGGGGCTCTGGTTGGCGAACGGGAGCACCACGATGGCGCGCCGATCGCGCAAAGCCCCAGCGGTCGCCGGTGAGGCCAGTGCCTCCGCAAGTTCGCGGCAAGTACGGAAGCGGTCGGAGGACTTCGTCGCCATCGTCTTCAGCAAGATCTGGTCGAGCTGCGCCGTCACCTCTGGCCGCTTGCCACGGGCGGATGGCGGTGCGGAGGTCATCCGCTGCGCCAGCATCGCCATCATCGACCCGTTGAAGGGGAGCTCGCCAGTGAGGCACTCGTAGACGACACAGCCGAGCGAGTAGAGATCGCTGCGTCCGTCGAGCGCGTCGCCGGAGACCTGCTCGGGAGAGAGATAGGCGGGGGTACCGACCATCTCCCCGGTCTGCGTCAGTCGCGACGCATCGGGCTGGGCGACCGCGCGGGCGATTCCGAAGTCTGCCACGACGGCGTGTCCTTCGCTGATGAGGATGTTCTCCGGCTTGATGTCGCGGTGCACGATCCCGGCGCGGTGCGCGTAGTCGAGTGCGCCGGCGACCTCACCCATCAGGCGGAGGGCATCGACGAGTGGCAGCCGCTGCTCGCGATTCAGGCGAGTGCGCAGCGTTTCCCCATCGACATACGGCATCACATAGTAGAGAAATCCTCCGGCGGTACCGGAGTCGTGCAGCGGCAGAATATGCGGATGCTGCAGATTCGCCGTCGTCTTGATTTCGGCGAGGAAGCGTTCCGCGCCGACGGCGGCGGCAAGATCGGGGTGGAGCACCTTGATGGCGACATCGCGATCGTGCTTGCTGTCGTGGGCGAGATACACGGTCGCCATCCCACCGACCCCCAGTTCGCGCTCGATCGCATAGCCGCGACCGAGCGCCGCCTGGAGTTGTTCGCGACGGTCGGTCACGCGGAGGCAGCCCATTCGGGGTCGGGGCGGACCTGCAGTCGCAGGAGGGGGAATGTGTCCATCGGGTCGGGCGGCCTGCGCCAGCAAGGGAGCAAGTTGTGCGTCCGGGTCGGGAGGGACGATTGCGAACTGAACAGGCTGAGTTGGATCGGGAGGCAACAGGTAAGATGGGCCCGAATTTCGGGCCACGCTACTCGCCAGCCCGGCCACCGTGGGGAATCAAAATGGGGACTCTTTTGGTCGGATATGGCTTGCCCGGGTGAAAACCACTCCGGGCCTAGACCCGAATTGATGCTTTCGATGGATGTGGCGGCCCGGGGTAGACTCCTAGCTTTCCGTGGTTGCAATCGATCACGGTCGTCACTACGGGAGCACCGAATGCGCCTCGCAACATTGTTGGCCCTGCCGCTACTGGGGGGCCTGATCGGAGTGCCGACGCGCGCGCCGGCGCAAGTAAACGTCACCATTGGCGCCAAACTTGGCCCCGAAATCGGCGTCTTCGCCTATACCCCGGAACGGCTCGGCGATTGGCGTGGCAACTACCAGAAGTGGACGCCGGTCACCCTGTACGACATCAACGGCCACTACTACCGAACACAAGCCAGCGGAGCCCGTCCGGTCTGGCTGTACCGGTACGGCGATCAATATTTCCTCCCGCCGCGGGATCAGGGATGGCGCGGCTTCGACAAGCGCTTCGATCACGAGCAGAAGTACAACGGGAACGGCCAGCAGAAGGGGAAATGGAAGGGGAAAGGGAAGGGAAAGCCCTGACTGGCGCTCAGGCGGCGAGCACGAGCACCGACCAGCGGGGAAGGGTCAGTTGCACGACACCGTCGCTGACGGGAAGATCCGGCTGCTGCTCGAGGCCGTCGCCGCCGTAGCGCTCCGCCTGGGAATCGAGGATCACGCGCCAACTCCCTGGCCCCTCGGTCATCGGGAGGAGGTAGCCATTGTTCGGCCACGCTGACTCACTCAGGTTGATGACCGTCAGGATCGGGTGACCCTCGGGATCGGGCCGGAGGAAGGCGACCACACCATTCTCCCGGTCGATGTGGACGAGATCGAGGGCGCCCCGTCGCAGGGTTCGAGTCTCCCACCAGAGCTGGTTGGCATCGGTCACCAAAGTGTGCATCTGGGTGCCAACCTGGTCATCGCAGAGGGCCCAGTCGAAGCGATGATCATCGCCAAATGCATTGGCGTCGATCCGCGGATGCCAGTAACCGGGCTGATGGCATTCGGCACCCATAAAGCACATCGGCGTCCCGGGAAGTGTCACGCAGAGGGCCCAGCCGATGCGTGCCTTGGCGCGGGCGTGCCAGTTGTCTCGACCGCCGGCAAGCTCCACGAAATGGCGGTACCCGCTCCGGGCACCCCCTTCGTTGTCGTGCGCGTTGTCGTGGGAGCCGAGGAGATAGCGGATCCGGAGCGCGGCATCGGGGAGGTGGAGCAGCTCGAGCAGGCGGTCGACGCGTTGCGCCGGGTCGGTTTCGCGCACGGTGTCGACCGCGGCGGCGAAGAGCGGGGGATCGCCCAACGCCCAGACGCGGTCGAAGTGCAGTGCCTCGGTCAGTTCGGGCCAGATCCCGGCCTCGTGGCCGCTCCACTCGACAATCAGCAGCTTCTCCTGCCAGAGCGGCTCCGCTCGCACCCGGGTGACGACCTCGACCAGGACATCGCGGGAGATCTCGTCGGCGGCGTCGATCCGCAGACCGTCGACGTGGTACTCCTCGAAGCACATCCGGGCGTGCGCCACGATGAATTCCTTGACTTCGCGCTTCCAGAAGGCGGGCCGCGGTCCCCAGGGGGAGCGCTCGCCGCCCTCGAAAAAAATGCCGCCATCGCTCGTCATCCCGTCGAATTCCCAGAGCCGGTTATCGACGTCGGCCATATGGTTCCAGACGACGTCGAAGAGGACTGCAAGGCCGATGTCGTGTGCGGCGCGGACGAGGTGTCGCAATGCCAGCGGTGAGCCGTAGGATGAGTCGGGCGAGAAGAGGTGCGCCGGCGCATAGCCCTCGTTTCCGTCGCCGGGATTCTCGTGAATCGGGAGCAGGGCGATGGCGTTGAACCCCATCGCGCGGATATAATCGAGCTTCCGCTCGAACTGCTCAAATGTTCCGGTACCGGTCGGACCGGTGTCGATGCCGTCGCCTTTCCCGGTGAAGGAGCCGACGTGGGCCTGATAGATCAGCCAGTCGGCGCCCTTGGGTGTGCTGAATGCATCGTCCTGCAAACCACTCGCCTGCAGTTCCGCCGCGACATCCACGATTACGGCGTTGCCGCTGGCGTGCCGGGTGGCACGGGCCCACGGGTCGATCCGCCGCAACCCCAGCTGACCGGGATTGTGCGCATCGCCGCCACGATTGTCGATGACGTAGAGATACTCGTCACCCGCCTGCACGCCCTCGATGCTCGTGTGCCAGCTGTCGTCGTCGCCACGCTGCAGGAAATGCTCGGCGTCGCGCCAGTCATTGAATGTGCCCATCACCGCAACTCGCGAGGCGTGCGGTGCCCAGACGCGGAAGCTGCATCGCGCTCCGGTCAGTCGTGCTCCCATCGGGAGCGACTGGGGCAACGGCGCGTCGGTGGTCAGCGGGTTCTCCAGTGTCGTGGGCCGCCCCGAAGGATCCGGGAAACGGGCACCGAGGGAAAGACGACGCCGGGGCAGGGCGGGACACATTCGAGCGGCGGCGAGCGGGTGGGGTGTGCGGGGCGGGGTGACCGGCTACGTCCTCACAGGTGCCCGTAGCCTGATGGAACACCCCAAACACTTCGCCGAGGATACCGTATGCGCCCAACTGCTATCGCCGGGATCGTGCTCATCGTGGTCAGTGCGTTCGTGCTGATTCGCGGCGGAGGATTCACCACCAAGCACGATGTGCTCAAGGTCGGCGACCTGAAGGTCACCACCAGCGAACAGCAGTCCGTCCCGCCGTGGGCGGCGGGGCTAGGCATCGCGGTGGGAGCAGGACTCCTGTTCTCCGGGGCACGTCGCACTCGTTGATTTTCAACCTTCCTTTACGAGAGGCAGATTCCAATGCTCGAAACAATTGTCATCATTCTCCTGATTATGTGGGCGCTGGGTATGGTCGGTGGATATGCCTTCGGGGGGTTGCTCCACATCCTCCTCGTGATCGCCCTGATTGTGGTGGTGATTCGCGTGATCCAGGGGCGGAAGCCGCTCTAACCCGAAGCGAGTGGCGCAAGGCGAGGGGAGGGCGGCTAGAAACGCTCTCCCTTTTCCTCCCGCTGCTGGCTTCCGACCGCGCGAATGCGCGACCAGATCGTCCAGAAAAAGAGCAGCAGCCCGGCGACCTGCATCAGCCCGCTCGTCAACACGGCCCAGCGGAGCCAGCTCGCGTCGTTGCCTGAACGCAACAATTCTCCCGCGATGCGAGCCGCGGTGCCCACGGTCAATGCCCAGTACGCTGCCTCGATCCGTGCCGGGCGATACCGGATATCGTGTCGCTCCGGCCGGGGGAAGAGCCAGAGCGCCACGCCCAGGATCATCATCATCACGAAGCCCGCGAAGATCGCGTGCGTGTGGGCGCTCGTCTCGTAGGCGCTGGGGAGCGACTGCCCCAACTCGCGTCGGATGAGCATCCATCCACCGAGGCACAATCCCACGGCGAGGAAGGCAATCGCGGTCTTGATATAGCGCCGGACGAGCGAGTGCATCGCGGGCTAGGGGGTGCCCGAGAGCAGGTAGTCGACCACGTCGGACGCGCTGTAGTGCGACCGTCCGGCGAGGAACCCGCCCATCGTGGCGAGGTCATCGCCGCTGGTGAGGAGCGGCGGCTCGACGCTGCCGTCATCACGGAGTTGACCGAGGCCGATGTCGGCCATCAGGGCGTTGCAGAGACAGCGGCGCCCCTCGGTGTCTTCCACTTTGCCGCCCTTCCTGACGTACGCGCTCACCGGTTCGCTGGCACAGCGATAGCCAATCTTCCCTTCTGGCGTCTGGTAGGGCACTCGGAGCGCGCCGAGGTCACAGAGGCGCACCCGAGGGGCTTCGTCACCCGGTCCGCCGGGCCAACTCACCACCTTGAAGGGATATCCGGTGGGTGAAGCGCGTGGGTCGGTGGTCACGGTGACATCGCCGCGTTCCGCGTGCGTCAGCACCGAATGTTTCAGTTCCTCGGCAAGTCCGGACTCGTCACAATAGGCGAAGAGCGTTCCCACCTGAATGCCGGCACCACCGGCCGCCAGCGCTTCCTGCAAGCGTCCCTTGCGTCCGGCTCCACCTGCCAGCCAGAACGGCAAGCCGAGTTCCGAAATCTTCGCCAGATCGACTTCGTCACGTTCCCCATAGAGTGGCTCGCCGCGCTCGTTGAAGCGTGGCACTCCCCGCGGTGGTGCGTTGTGGCCTCCGGCGGTGGGGCCCTCGATCACAAAACCGTCGACACGGCCACTGGCCTTGCGCGCCAACATCGTCGCGAGGGAGTTGCTGGCGATGATGGCAAGGAAGAGCGGGCGTGGCAGCGGTGGCGGCGGCGTGGTCCAGAATTCCTTCGGGTCGATGGTGAGGCGGTCGTCTCGGCCGGTCGGAGGACCCTCCATTTCGAACCGCAGCGAGGCCGACTGATGCTGGGCAAGCTGATCAAGTGCGGCGGGAATTTCCCGGGGAATACCTGCACCCATCAGGATGACATCCACGCCAGCGAGCATCGCCCCGTAGAGGGCCGGCAGGTTGGGGATCTGGACCTTGGTGAGGAGGTTCATCCCCACCAGTCCGGGGTGCCCCTCCTTCGCCAGAAACACCTCGACGAATGCCGCCAGCACGATCACCAGTTGTCGCGCCTGGCTCATCACTTGTTTGTACAACGGGAGCATTTTGTACGGGGTATCGGGCTGCCGGCCTTCGGGGCGGAAAAAGAGCCGGAGCACATCGTCCGCAACGGCGGGTATCGGGAACTCTGCCATCGCTCGGCGCATATGGCCGCCGATATCGCCTTCCTGGAGCCGACGCACCAACACGGTATCGATGGCGGTGCCGGAGACGACGCCCAGCTGCCCGCGAAGCGAAACGGCCCGCGCCAGACGCCAGTCGGAAACACCCACTCCCATTCCGCCCTGGATGATGGTGGGAATGGTCGAATTAACGGTCATCGCGTTGTCCCTCGGTACTGCCTGTTGGACGGGGCAGCGTGCCCAACAACTGCTTCAGCCGACCCCACCCGCCATCGAGCCGCCATACAATATGCCCTCGATCGTCGAGGATCATCACGGTGCCGGAGTGGTACACCGCGCCACTGGAGCCGTCGCGCCGTCGTCCAACCCCAAGCGCATCAAGCGTTTGCTCCACCTCCTCGACGCGCCCCGAGAGCACCAGGTCCTCCGGGCCGAGCTCCCACTGCGACGCAATGGAGGGCAGCCGCTCGGGGGTATCTCGCCACGGATCCAGGGAGATGATCAGGAGCGGGACCTCGAGACGGTCAGCCGCCACGCGCGCGAGCCGGATGTCACGCACGATGGTGGGACAGACCGTGGTGCAGTGGCCGAAGGCGAAGGTGAGGAGCACTGGCCGACCCTGGAAATCTGCCAGCGATGTGCGCCGGCCTCGCTGGTCGGTCAGCACGAACACGGACGCGTCGATGTCGACCCTGGTGGGGGTGCCGGGTGGTGTCGCCGGCGGAGCAGTTCCGATTCCGACTGCGGTTGCGACCCGCTGACTCGCTGCCGTGACGCCGATGAGGACCATCCCGACGACCGCGACCATCAGCGGACGCCAGCGGCGGTCGGCGCGCAGTCTCTGAAGATCATCGCGGAGCGCCCCGCCCCAGACCAGGAGCAGGACGCCCAGCATCCCGATCGGCTCGCCGATGAGCAGCACCCATCCGCCGGCATCGGGCAAGCCGCCGGGAGCCGACCCGAAACAGGCGGCACGTGTTCGCAGCAACCACGCCGGCTCCACGGAACCGACCGGCCAGAGCGCGAGCGCCCACCACGCCGCCGTGATCACCAGGATCAGCAGCAGCGCGAGCGAGGCCGCGCCTGGCCGTGCCGGCCCTGGCTTGGTCATCCAATCTTCCAGAGGAAGGAGAGCAGTTTCCAGTTGGCGAAGTAGTAGAGCATGAATGCCAGCAGGAAGACGCCCACGAGCACCAGCGTGCCTGGCGTGGCACCGGCAATGCCGCGCCCGGGTGCATGCAGCGCCTCGTTGATCTCGTCCACATTGGCGGCGTGGACCGGCGGGTTGGTGAGTCCCTGCGGTATTCCGGCGATCTCGGCACCGCGTGGGAACTCCGTCACCGGTTCACCGAAGAACACCGACTTCACCGCGATGAGAATGAACGACAGCGCCCCCGTGACCGCAATGATCCCGCCGATGCCCATCACGGCGAGGAAGAAGTCGACCGCCGGATTGAATTGCACGTCGAACGGCGCCTGCGAGAAGGAGATGTCCCAATGCCGGCGTGGCACGCCAAAGCTGCCGGCAAACGTCATCCCCATCACCAGCAGCAGCAGCCCGCCGGAGAAGAGGTAGGGCTGGATTTTTGCGAGTTTCCAGAAGGCAACTTTCCGGCGGAAGATGAGCGGCAGCAGGTAGTACGTGGCGCCCATGAAGGCGAGCGCGGTGCCACTGACCACCGTGGAGTGGAAGTGTCCCGGGATCCGCAGCGTGTTGTGTGCGATGATGTTGATCTGTTCGGTGCCGAGCGTCACGCCGGTGATGCCACCTACGAACCCGAACACCACCACCGAAAACACCAGCGAAGAGAACCCCGGATCGCCCCAGGGGGCGTGGCGGAGCCAGCCGAAGAGGCCCTGCGTGTAGCCGCGCAGGCGCATACCGAGCTCCATACCCGCCGGCACGGTGAAGCCGTGGACCATCGACGCGAGCACCGCCATATACATGAAGTAGGAAGTGTTCACGATCTTCCACGCCGAGCCGAACCCGGGGTCCACCAGCAGGTGGTGTGCCGAGGCCATCGAGATGAACAGGATGTAGAGCACGAATGCCGAGCGGCTGACCTTCTCGTTCAGGACGACCGATCCGACCGTGAGCGCGCCCAGCATATACCAGATGGATACCATCGCGGCCACGTTGATCTGTTGCGAAGAATGGCCCAGTGCCCACCAGAGCATCCGGTAGAGTTCGGGATCAACCTTGGAAATCACGCCAATCGACCAGAGGAACGTCGGGATATACACCAGGGCGCCGTGTACCAGCGTGATCACCGCGATGATGGCAGCGGTCGTGGCACCGTACACCACCAGTGGCATCGAGCCGGTGTAGGTCTTTTCCCGCTTGGCGATGACCAGCGTGGCGAAGAACTGGCAGACCATCAGCAGCGCGCCGACGGCAAAGAAGATGACACCGAGGTAGAAGAGCGGGTGCGCTTTGAGTGGGGGATACGACGTGAAGAGCACGTCAGCGTGACCGCTCCATTGCGCCCACTCGACCAGGAGCGAACCTGCCACCATCAACCCGAAGTTGAACCATCCGAACCTCGGTGCCGCGGGCCGGGCGTTGAGGAGCACGGTGCTGGCGAACCAGAGCACCGCCATCTCGAAGTAGATGATGAAGAAGATCAGCATATTCATGCCGTGCACGCCGAGCAGTCGGTAGTACCACACCGCCGGAAGGAGGTGGACCGCCTGCCAGCGGGTCAGCACCAGCAAGAGCGCGGCGATAGTGCCAATCAGCAACGCGACGACCGCCACGACTGCGTTTGCCTTGATGAGTTGCTCGGCCCGCAGGTGAATGGTTCGGCCGGTCACGGGACAGATCCGAAACGAAGAAGCCGCGGGCGCGGTCATGGCGTACCTCCGGAGTGGATCGTGGCCTTGGCATTGTCGGCCACTGGCCGTCCCGCCTCATCGACGACGATGATCCGGCCGACCATCGTGTGGTGGCCGATGCCGCAGAATTCGTTGCAGATGATCCGGAAGTCACCCGCCGCCGTGGGAGTGACCCGCAGTCCGTAGTCGTAGCCGGGCACCACCTGGAAGTTGACGCTCAGCGGAAAGAGCGAGAATCCGTGGTTCACGTCCAGCGAGGAAAGGTGGAGCAGATACTCCTTGCCGCGCTGGAGCTTGAGGATCGGGTACCACTGAAATGTGAAGCCGATGAGGTAGACGTCGGCACCGGGGGGTGGCGCCACGATTGGCAGGCCCCGGTCCTCGCCGACCCGGTATTGCTTGGCGAAGGCCATCGTGCGGGCGTAGTACGCCTTTGGTTCCACGCGGCGCCGGATACCCGACGGGTTCTGTCCGCCGCGGTAGTGCCACAACGGCATCATCGCGAAGAGCACCATACACCAGCCGAAGGCGATGGCGACCCAGACCTTCTCCGCCTTGTGCGCTGGCTGCCACCAGATGCCCGGAACCGGATCGAGTCCGGTATGAACTTTGGTCAGCATCACGACCTCTCAGGGAAGGGTGGCTTGTGGCATCGAGAGGATTTCATACGCCCCCCAGCCGGTGTACACCACGAACATGATCAGCATTCCGAGCGCGAGCAGTAGAAAGACATTGTCGAAGAGGCGTTGTCCGAGGGGCGGACGCTCGACGGGCTCCTCAGGTGGATTTGGTGGCGATGACACGTGATTCCTCCTCGCGATGGTCGGGTGGGATGGCTCAGGTGGATCGGGAACGACGGTCTTGGCGGAGCAGGTCGGCCACTGTCGTGTGGTCGAAAAAGTCCTCGACGGCCGTCGCTGTGCGGGACCAGCGATGGTGTATCTGGCAGGGATGCGCGTCACCGCAGGTGGCCCGTCCCATCAGGCAGCGCCGTTCACCGGCGGGCTCGAACGGCCGCACGACGCGGGCGAGGGCGAGGCGGTCGGGCGGATCGACGAGCTGAAATCCCCCCTTCGGTCCCCGGGTCGAGCGCAGGACGCCGGCCCGGGCGAGGGCGTGGAGAGTCTTGGAGAGGTAGTTGCGAGGGGAGTCGAGCGATGCGGCGACGTCGTCCACCCGGACCGGACCGTCGGCAGCGTGTTCGGCGATGTACAGCACCGCGCGGAGTGCGTTCTGGGCCGTACTGTTGAGCCACATAGGCTGATAACCGTGAGGAAGAATCTTGCTAACATCATGATTATATGATAAATTTTATCTTACGTCAATATGCGTTTCCTCAAGCGCCCGTTCCGCCGCCTCCTCACCGGCCTCGATGCCGTCCTTGCCAGGCTGTATGGGTGGGAATGGAACCCTATCCATCAGGCCGGGACGGTGGCAGTCGCCATGCTCCTGGTCCTGCTCGGAACCGGGCTGTATCTCGTCCTCTACTATCGGGTGGGTTCCCCCGCCGCCTCGGTGGCGGCGCTCGCCGCCGACCCGTGGCTGGGTGCCTGGCTCCGCACGTTGCACCGGTACTCGTCCGATCTGTTCGTGATTGCCGTGGCACTGCACGCGGTTCGGATGTTTGCCCAGGACCGAAGCTGGGGCCCGCGCACTCTCGCGTGGATCTCGGGGCTGTTCCTGTTCGGGGCCGGGATGGTGTGCGCCTGGACCGGATTCGTGATGGCGTGGGACACCTTCGGCGAGCGGTTGGCGCTGGAAGGAGGCCGGCTGTTCGATGTGCTGCCGATCTTCTCCGAGCCGCTCAGCCGCATCTTTGCAGGCGACGGCCCGGTACCGAGCGCCTTCTTCTTCGTCAATCTCTTCATCCACATTGCGCTGCCGCTCGGGCTGGGTATTGGCCTCTGGCTGCACGTTTCCCGACTCGCGCGCCCGATGCTGTTGCCGCCCAGGCGACTGATGTGGACGATTATTGGCGCATTGACGATCGCCTCGGTGCTGCTCCCTGCGACACTCGGCCCCGCAGCGAACCCGCTCCACCTCGCCGCGTCCACACCGACCGACCTGGTCGTGGCGTGGTGGCTCCCGCTTTCGGAGCGGCTCCCGGCGGGGATTGCGTGGGTCAGCGGCCTCGTGCTGTTGCTCCTGACATTACTGGTACCTCGGCTCACCCGCCGTCCACGGCAGGGGAGCTGGGCGCCCAGCACCGTGGACGCGCGACTCTGCACCGGGTGCAACCAATGTCCCCAGGATTGTCCGTGGGAGGCGATCACGATGGTGGCGCGGGACGACGACCGTCCCACGCTGGTCGCCCTGGTAGACCCTTCGCGTTGCGTGAGCTGTGGCATCTGCGCCGGCTCCTGTGCACCGATGGGTGTGGGTCCCCCGGGCCGAAGTGGGCGGGACCAGCTGAGCGAGTTGCGCGAGGTCACCCTCCCCGCGCTTGCCGTTGCCAACCCCGTGCCAGTCATCGCGATCTGCTGCACGCAGGCACCCGCAGCCCATCTTGCTGCGTTGCGCTCTCGCGGGGCACACATCCACTCGGTGTCGTGCGTGGGCAACCTGCATTCCTCGGTGATCGAGCTCTTGATCCGGAACGGCGCAGCGGGCGTGATCACGTGCGGTTGCCCACCCCGTGATTGCGTGAGCCGCGAAGGTCCCAAGTGGCTGCACGAGCGGCTCTTCAATGACCGTGAGGCGGAACTGCAACCGCGCGTCGAGCGCCGTCGCGTTGGTACGGCAACCCTGGCGCCCGGAGACCTCGCCGGAACAGTGACTGCGTTTGAGCAGTTCACGCGCGCGCTCGCGGCGCTCGCACCACCGGAGCCAGAGCGAGAGGTCGAGATCGACCTGCTCTGCGAGCCGGTCGTGCTGGCGGAGAGGGCGCAGTGAAGCTCGCGCGGATCCTCATCGCCGGAACCGCCACCGCCGCAGGACTCGCATTGCTGGCGTACGCATCGGCCGTGCCGGTGCGGTACCACCGCGAGGATGCGGCACGGCTACGGATTTCGTGGAGCGCCCGCCCCGAGCGCATCGAGGTGTGCCGACAGCTTTCAGCCGAGGAGCAGGCGCAACGCGAGGAGCATATGCGCCAGCAGGTGGAGTGTGAGGGGGGGTTCGCATCATACACCCTGCGGGTGGAGGTGGATGGCCGTTCCGTCGGGGAGACGGTGATTCACGGCGCCGGGTTGCGGCACGACCGGCCCCTCTACGTGCTGCGCGACTTTCCTGTCCCGACGGGGGAGCATCGTTTGCGGGTCGGGGTGACGCGTCGTGAGCAGACGGATGATGACGCGGCGGCCTTTGCCGAGGCTGTGGTGACAGTTGCCGACACCGGGCTCTACGCCGGCCGCGCCCAGCGGGAGGCCACGGAGCGCGCCCGGAGGGCGCGCGCGGCGATCCCGCCCAGCTTGATCCTCGATACGGTGTTCGCGTTCACGCCGCGACAGGTGGCCCTCGTGACCTTCAATGCCGAGCGCAGAATGCTCGAATTGCACGCTGAGGCGCTCAGGCGATGAACGCCACATCAGATCTCAGGGTGCGGCGCTGGTTGCTGGCATCGGCGGCGGCAGTGGTGCTCGCCGTGGCGATTGGCGGCATTACCCGCCTCACCGAGAGTGGACTCTCCATTACCGAGTGGCGGCCGGTGTCGGGGATCCTGCCGCCGCGCTCAAACACCGAATGGTCCGAGGCCTATCAGCGCTATCTGGCGATTCCCGAGGCACAGACGGTTCACCGCGGGATCACACTGGGCCAGTTCCAAGCCTTGTTCTGGTGGGAGTGGGTGCACCGGCTGCTTGCCCGACTCGTCGGGTTGGTTCTGGCGCTTCCCTACTTTGTGTTGTTGGCACGAGGACACATCCGGCCCGCCCACCGCGGGAGGCTGCTTCTCCTCCCGCTGCTCGCGGCGGCGCAGGGTGCGCTGGGCTGGTATATGGTGAAGAGCGGACTCCAGGTTCGACTGGACGTCAGCCCGTACCGGCTCACGGCCCACCTCGGGATGGCGCTGGTCATCTACATCATCTGCGTGTGGACGGCGCTGGATCTGCGCGGGCCCCGGTCCGAGGCTGGCACGACCCCGCGGCAGCTGCGCGGTTGGTTGATCGCTGCGGTATGCTTGACGATCATCACGATGCTTTCAGGCGGATTTGTCGCAGGTCTCGACGCTGGCCGGGTATACAACACCTTCCCACTGATGGGGGGACGGCTCGTGCCCCCGGGATACACGCTGCCCGGAGCCGGATGGCGCAACGCGTTCGAGAACCCTGCCGCGGCGCAGTTCCATCATCGCGTACTGGCCCTCGTCACCGCCGTGCTCTTGCTCGTGCTCGCCGCGATCGGGCGCCGGCCGCAGCTGCCAGCCCGACTCCGCCGTGCTACGACCGCTGCCGGGCTCATCGTGCTGGTGCAGGCGGGACTCGGCATCACGACGTTGCTCTTGAAGGTGCCGGTGGCCCTTGGTGTGATCCACCAGGTCACGGCGCTCGCGCTGCTCACCGCAGTGCTGGTGGCGGCGCACCCGCTGAAGGCGACGTGATGATCGATCGTTCGCGGTCGCGTTACGCAATCCCCGTCTTGATCGCCTTGAGGATGATGTCACTGAAGGTATCGATCTCGTCGATCGTCGTGTAGATGTTCGGTGTCACGCGCAGCCCGGAGAATTCCGGGTGGCTGATCGGTGTGGAGACGATCCGGTGCTTGTCGAGCAGCCAGCTCCCCAGCTTGCCGGGTTCGATCCCTTCGATCGAGAGTAGCGCGATGGCACCGGAAAACGGCGTATCGAGCTGGGTCGGGATCTTTACCCGGTCGCTGGCTGCGAGCAGGCGCTTGGCCCAGCGATCGCGGAGGTAGCGAAGCCGGGCGATCTTGCGTTCGGCGCCGATGCCGCGATGGAAGGCGAGTGCTGCCGCAATGGCGTTGTGATTTGCTGCGGGGTGGGTGCCGATCTCCTCGAACTTCCGGATGTTGCCGTTCATCGTCGCGGGCGCGGCCATCATCGGCCAGAGATTCTTGATCTTGGCCCCGCGCACATAGAGGAAGCCGGTTCCGATAGGTGCCAGGAGCCACTTGTGCAGCGACGTGCCGTAGTAGTCGACGTCGAGCTGGTCGCGAGTGAAGGGGAAGTGGGCGTACGCGTGCGCACCGTCCACGAACACCTCGATGTTCCGCTCCCGCGCCATCCGGACGATCTCGCGCACTGGAAAGATCTGTCCGGTGAGATTGGTGATATGGGTGATTTCGATCACCCGCGTCTTCGGCGTGATCGCCTTCCGGAAGAGTTCGACCAGGTATTCCTGAGACGGCGGTGGGACCGGGAACGAGAGCTGCTTGAGGACGATCCCGTTGCGCCGGACCCGCTGGTCCCAGGTCGTGAGCATCCGGCCGTAGTTCTGGTTGGTGACGAGAATTTCGTCACCGGGCTGAAGGTCCATCCCGAGGATCAGGGTTTCGAGGCCTTCCGAGGCGTTGCGAGTGATCGCGATCTCGTCGGGATCACAGCCGAAGTCGTGGGCGAGGTCGCGCCTCACGCTCTCGATCCGTGGCTCGAGCACAGCCCACATATGATTGGCGGGCAACTCATTACTGAAGCGCAGATCGCGGATCATCTGCTCCAGCACGTGCGTCGGGGTCGGGGAGACGCCACCATTGTTGAGGTTGATCATCGAGCGGTCGGCGTCGAAGGCCCGCTGGATTTCACCCCAGTATGCCTCATCATCGGCGGCCGCGGCGGGATCGGCGCTCGTCAGGCGATCGGTGGCTCGTGCGACCTGGCGCATCGCGGAGTCACGGAAGACGGGGAGGGCGGCCGTGGCCCCGGCGAGCGCGTTGAGAAAGGTACGACGCGAGGACATCGGCGCTCCGCGGCAGGTGGAGGACAGTCGGGGGAAAGGTGGTGAGGGAAGGCGGACGATACGACGACGGCCGGTCCGGCGCCAGCGGGGGAAGTGCTTGCCCCCTCCCGGGGGTGGCCGTCGAACAGCTTGCGGCGACTCCCCTTTCATCGTTCCTTTAGGGCTTCCTGTTCACATATCCCAAGTCCTGACGGGGCCAAGCGTTGACCAGCGACAGCCGTGCGTGCCCGACGTGCCGCACTCCGTTGCCGATGCAGGCGCATTTTTGCCTGAATTGCGGGGCGGCGACTCCCACCGAGCCCGGCGTGCCGGAGCGCATCGCGCCGACGGGAGCGGTGGAGGTCTCGCGGCTTACCCGGGCGCTGGCGATGAACTATCGGATCGAGCGGGTCCTCGGCGAGGGTGGGATGGCGACCGTCTACCTGGCCGAGGATCCGAAGCACCGGCGTCGGGTGGCGGTGAAGGTGATGCGGCCGGAACTCGCCGAGACGCTGGGGACGGAGCGCTTCCTGCGGGAAGTGGAAATCGCGGCGCAGCTGAGTCATCCGCACATCCTGCCGGTGTTCGATTCCGGCGCGTCCGAGGGCTTCCTCTACTATGTGATGCCCTTCGTCGAGGGCGAATCGTTGCCGTCACGGCTGGCGCGCGAGCGGCAGCTCCCGATCTCCGAGGCGCTGCGACTCGCGCGCGAGGTGGCCGAAGCGCTGGCCTACGCGCACGAACGCGGTATCGTGCATCGCGACATCAAGCCGGCCAATATCCTGCTGAGCACCGGACACGCGCTGGTGGCCGACTTCGGCATTGCACGCGCGATCTCGGGGGGTGGCAAGGCGCTGACGCAGACCGGCCTCGCCATCGGCACTCCGCAGTATATGAGTCCCGAACAGGCGATGGGTCAGGGTGACATCGACGGCCGCACGGATATCTATGCCCTCGGCTGTGTGCTGTATGAGATGATCGCTGGTGAGCCGCCGTTCTCCGGTCCTACGGCGCAAGCGGTGATCGCCCGCTCCCTCACGGAATCTGCCCGGCCGCTGAACGCCAGT
The DNA here is from genome assembly GCA_031367105.1 of Gemmatimonadota bacterium. Lineage (GTDB taxonomy): Bacteria > Gemmatimonadota > Gemmatimonadetes > Gemmatimonadales > GWC2-71-9 > Palsa-1233. The sequence goes on from JANLPG010000069.1 coordinate 17,603, forward strand.
CGTGAAGGACTCTCACCCCGGGTGAGTGCGGTGGTGAGCCGGGCGCTCGCGAAGTCGCCGGCCGATCGCTTCCAGACGGCCGCCGCGATGGTCGAGGCGATTCGTGCGGCCGAGATGGCTGACGTGCTCCGTTCGGGCGAAGTCGAGGAGCGTGGCAGCAGCCGGCCCGTGCCACTCGCTGCCGCCGCACCTGCGGGGAAGGCGTGGCTGCTGTTCGGCGTGGCGGCGCTGATCGCGCTGACGGGATTCGTGGTGGTGGCGGTACGCCGCGGGCTTCCGAGCTGGCTGCTGGGGCTCGCCGGAGTATTGATTGGCAGCGGGGCGCTGGCACTGGTGCTCACATCGCGTGCCGAGGCGCGGCGCCGCATCCAGTCGCCACCGGGGCGCCTCGATGCGCTGCTGACCTGGCGGAACGCCGCGCTCGGCGGCGTGGCGGCGCTCGCCATCTGGGCGATGACGGCCACAATGCTGGCGGTCACTCCGCCCACTGGAGCGAGTAGCGGCGGCGGGCTCAAGAAGCTCGCGATCCTGCCGTTCGCCAATCAAGGGACGGCAGACGATGCCTATTTCGCCGACGGCATCGTCGATGAGGTTCGCGGCAAGCTCGCGAAGGTCGGGCAGCTCACGGTGATCGCCTCGAGCAGCGCGAACCAGTATCGCAATTCACCCAAGACGCCGGTCGAAATCGCCAGGGAACTCGGCGTCGACTACCTGCTCACGGGCAAGGTGCGCTGGGCCGGCGCTCCGGGGACCACCCGACGGGTGCAAGTCGTGCCGGAACTGGTGGACGGGAAGACCGGCGCGACCACCTGGCAGCAGTCGTTCGACGCCAACCTGAGCGATGTCTTCCAGATGCAGACCTCGATCGCCTCGCAGGTGGCCGGGGCCTTGGGTGCCGTGCTCGGCACCGCGGACAAGGCGGAGCTCGAGGCGCGCCCCACCGCCAACACCGAGGCGTACGACCTCTACCTCAAGGGTCGCGCGATCGTCACCAACTCCTCCGCCGCGCAGCGGGTGGCAGCCGGCTATTTCGAGCAAGCGGTCGCGCTCGACTCCACCTTCGCCGAAGCGTGGGCACGGCTGGGGCGTGCGTTGACGACCGTGTACAACAATGGGACCCGGGATCCGTCCGTTGGGCGGCGGGCGAAGGAGGCGATCGACCGTGCCCTGGCCTTGGCGGTGCACACGCCGATGCCGCATTCAGCGGCGGCGCGCTATTACCAGCTGGTGGATCGGAACGTCACCGTCGCCGACCGGGAGATCAATCTCGCGCTACTTGCCGCACCGAAGGACGCCGATGTGCTCTCGCAGTCCGCCAACCTGGATATGCAGGCTGGCCGCTTCGAGGCGGCGCTCGAAAAACTGCAGCGGGCGCGGGAACTGGATCCGCGCTCACAGCCGACCCTCTCGACGCTGCTGACGGTGTTGGTGAACCTGCACCGGTTTGACGAGGCGCTGGCGACCGCCCCGCAGGCGTTGGCGCTTGCCCCCGGAGATCTGGGTACCACCGAGTACGCAGCACTCGCCCACGTCGGGAAAGGCGACCTTGCCGGTGCCCGTGCGGTGATCCGCGACGCGATCGGGCCGGCCTCGGCCACCGAGCTGGTGGCGTACCTCGCCGGGTACAACGAATTGGGCTGGCTGCTCGAGGACCGGGAATATCAACTGCTCTTCCGGCTCTCGCCAGCGGCTTTCGACAACGACCAGGCTTGGTGGGGGCAGTCGCTGTCCATTGCCGCGAGCCAACGCGGTGATCTGGTGCGGGCACGGGCGTATGCTGATTCGTCGCTGGCGATTTCGGCTGCGCAGTCGGCGGCCAATCCGACCGATCCGCAGTTGCACGCGCTCTACGGCGTGGTCCTGGCCCTGACCGGTCGGGGCGCCGATGGCATCCGGGAGGCGGAGCAGGCGGTCGCGCTCGCGGCCCCGCAGCCGAATGACCAGAACAGCCTCTACTCACGAGTCCAGCTGGCGCGCGTCTATATCATTGCGGGACAGAAAGAGAAGGCGATCGATGCACTGGAGTCGCTGTCGCACGCACAATATTCCATCACCCCTGGCCGGCTCAGGCTCGATCCGACCTTCGCGTCGCTGAAGGGGAATCCGCGGTTCGAGAAACTGC
>JANLPG010000077.1:0-1794 GCA_031367105.1 Gemmatimonadota bacterium
GCAGCGACCTCTGCCGCGCGCGCGCTTTTGGGTGCGGGATCGCCGACGCCGGTCGACCGCGAGTGATCGACCACCAGCAGCAGGGTGAGTTCGCGCGTCTCGGTGTAGAGCTTGATGTACGGCAGGCCAGTGCGGGCGAGCAGATTCCAGTCGAGGTGACGGAGGTCGTCGCCCTCGGTGTAGGGGCGGATGTCGGTGAACTCCATCCCCGTCCCGCGAAACATCGAACGCACCTCGCCGCCGAGGATCGCATCGGTCGCGCGACGCCCCCGCAACGCGAGGGTGCGAACCTGTTTCAGCAGTGCTGGTGGGAGGATCCCCGCCATCTCACGGCACCGGCACCGCTGCGAGCACCTGCGCGATCACCGCGTCGGTGTCCAGCCCCTCGGCTTCTGCGTCGAATGTCAGCACGATCCGGTGCCGCATCACATCCGGAGCGAGGGCCTGCACATCGGCGGGGGCGACATAGTCGCGACCCCGCAGGTAGGCGTGCGCCCGGGCCGTCTGAGCGAGCGCGATCGACGCGCGCGGCGACGCGCCGAACGCGATCATCGGCGTCAGTGCACCAAGGCCGATTGCCGCGGGTTCCCGCGTGGCACGCACCAAATCGACGATGTAATCGGCCAGCCGAGGGTCGAGGTGGATCGCCTCAATCTCGGCTCGCGCTGCGAGTACCTGCGCCGGTTCGGCGAGGCGACGCACGGGAATGCTGTCGAAGGAGACACTCATCCGCATCAGGACCTCTCGCTCCTCGGCTCGGTCGGGGTAGCCGACCTTGATCTTGAGCAGAAAGCGGTCGAGCTGCGCTTCAGGCAGGGGATACGTCCCTTCGTTTTCGATGGGATTCTGCGTCGCCAGCACCAGAAACGGTTCCGGCAGGATGTAGCTGGTTCCGCCGATGGTTACCTGCCGCTCCTGCATCGCCTCCAGCAAGGCCGACTGCACCTTGGCCGGTGCGCGGTTGACTTCATCAGCGAGCACGATCTGGGCAAAGATCGGCCCGTGCCGCACCGTGAACGCCTGGCGCTGCTGCTCGTAGATCATCGTGCCGACGACGTCGGCAGGCAGCAGGTCGGGAGTGAACTGAATGCGCGAGAAAGAGGCGTGCAGGACATCCGCCAGGGTGCGCACGGTCAGGGTCTTGGCGAGACCGGGTACGCCCTCCAGCAGCACGTGGCCACCGGTCAGCAGCCCGATCAACAGCCGCTCGACCATCATTTCCTGGCCGACAATCCGCTTGCGGACTTCCGCCATCACATCCTGCACCGGAAAAAGCACTCAGTCCTCCTCGTCCTTCATACCAATGGCCTTGTAGAGACCACGCGTCTCCTGCGGGGTGAGCGGACGCCAGTGCCCGCTCGGCAGGTCGTCGAGCCGGACGGGGCCGTACGAGACCCGGGCCAGCCGCTCGACCTTGCCCCCCATCGCTTCGACCCACCGGCGCACGATACGATTGCGACCCTCACTCAGGGTCACTTCCAGCACACTGCGGCCGTCCTTGCCCGGGCGGACCCGCACGCGCGAGGGGACGACGGGGCGCCCCTCGATCACCACTTTCTCCCTGGAACGCAGTTCGAGCGTCGCCGTGTCGACGCCGTGCACCAGGGCGATGTAGCTCCGGGGCACCCGGTATTTCGGATGGGTCAGCCGATGCACCGCTTCGCCGTCGGTGGTGAGCAGCAGCAGGCCGGTGGTCATCACATCCAGTCGCCCGACGTACGTCAATCCGGTCGAATCCTGGATCAGGTCGAACACCGTGCGGCGTCCTTCCTCGTCATCGGCGGTGGTGACGAT
>JANLPG010000105.1:0-4729 GCA_031367105.1 Gemmatimonadota bacterium
GCGGCCGTCGCCAGAGGGCCGTGGACCGACGCACTGGCGCGAGAGCGGGCCGCAGACTTCGCCGGCGCCGCTGCACAGTATGATCGCCTGGGCGCACGGACGGCCGCGCTCCGGATGCGCTGGCGCGCCGCGCACAGCGGCGGCGACAGTGCCCGGGTGATCACCGCGTTGGTGGCGCTGGTTGGGCCTGGTGCCGGCGTCACGCAGGCCCGGGAAGCGCTCGACCTGCTCGAGCGACTCGCACCGCATTTCACGCACGACCAGCAGCTCACCGTCGCGCGTCGAGCCGCTGCCGCAGGCCGCACGGTGCAGGCGATGGATGCCTTTGCAGCCGCGGCGAAGACCAGCCCGTTGACCGGGCCCGACCGCTTCAGCTACGGCACGGTACTCGGTCAGCTCAACCGCTGGCCCGAGGCCGCGAAGCAGTTTCACCGGGTCACGGTTGCCGCCCTCGCGGGACACGCCGCGTACTTCAGCGCGCGCGCCCTCTTGCGGAGCGGGAACGCCGGTGCCGCGATTTCGGCGCTCCACGACGTCGTGCGGCGTTTTCCGCAGGACACCGTCGCCGCGGCAACCGCACTCTTCCTCCTTGGCGACCTCGCGATCGACGCCGCGCAACCGGATTCCGCCCGCCGTCTCTTTCGGATGCTCGCCGAGCGGTATCCCACCGCCTCCGAGCGCCCACGAGCGGTCATCCTCGCAGCAGTGATTGCGTATCAGCGGCGGGAGGCTGCCACCACGATTCGCGAGCTCGAGCAGGCGATCGCCCGAGGCGCCGGGGCCGAAGCCGATGCGATGCGCTACTGGCTTGCCCGGGCGCGGTTGCTGGCGGGAGACAGTGTCGCCGCACGCGCCGGATTCCGGGAATTGGTCGGCCGGGGACCGGAGAACTACTACGCGCTCCGCGGCGCCGTGCGCCTCGACACGATTCCCTGGCGCTTCACCGCGCCAGCATTGCCGCCGACACCGGACTCCGTGCGAGCGCTCCTCGCGCGGGCGATGCGGCTCGATTCCCTGGGACTCGATAGCGAGGCGCGATTCGAACTCGATCGCCTCGCCAATGCCTCGCGAGGTGCCGATGCGTTGCTCGCGACCGCTCAGGCATTCGCCGCCAGCGGATTCGCGGCCAGAGCACAGCAGCTGGGCCTTCGAGCGGGCGCCTCCGGTGCACCGCGCGATGCGACGCTCTGGCAATTGCTCTACCCGCTGCCATTCGAGGTCACGCTCCGCGCCACTGCCGAGCGCGCCGGGGTGGACCCGATGCTCGCAGCGTCCGTGATCCGGCAGGAGTCGGGCTTCGTTCCGCACGCAACATCACGTACCGATGCGCGCGGGTTAATGCAGATCATGCCGCCCACGGGCCGCGAGCTGGCCCGCAGCGTGGGACTCGCCGATTTCGATCCCGCCTTGCTGTGGGTCCCCGATGTCAATCTGGCTCTGGGAATGCGGCACTTTGCGGCTGCACTCCGAAAGTACCCTGAAATCGAACGAGCCCTGGCCGCATACAATGCGGGGGGAACGCCGGTCGACCGCTGGTCGGCGAGCCTGCTCGACGGTCACGCCCGGAGTGGCGATGCCGTGCGCGCCCCGATCGAGGATATCGAGGCATTTGTCGAGCGGATTCCGTACCTGGAGACGCGCGACTACGTCCGGATCATCGTCCGGAACGTCGCGATGTACCGGCTCCTCTACGGAGCATCGGGCAGCACCCGCTAGCATCGCGCCGCGCACGGCGCGGATCATCTGAACGACGGACACTCCGGCTTCGATCGACCTCGAGATCCGCGCCGCGCACGGCGCGGCGCTAGCGATCGAGACCCGAGGCTCCCCACGCCGCTTCGAGGATCTCCTCCGCCGTCGCACCTCCCTCTCGCATCGCGCGCACCGTGAGACTCCGGTCGCGCTTGCTCAACTTCCGGCCATCGACATCACAGACCAGTGGATGGTGCAAGGTGATCACGGATTCCTCCCGGCCAAGCAGCCGTGCGAGCAATGCCTGTCGTGCCGTGGAATGGATTAGATCCTCGCCGCGCACCACCAGATTCACGCCGTGCGCGAGATCATCGACCACGACGGTGAATTGGTAGGTCCACTGCCCGAGCGCGTCGCGGATGGTGATATCGCCACAGGTGGCCTGCGGATCTTCGCTGAGCGCGCCGAGGCGGAGATCCCGCGTGGACACCGCTCCCGCGGGGAGCTGCACGCGGATCACGTGTTTCTCAGCTCGGTCGACCGGCATCCCGCGACAAGTCCCGGGGTAGCGTCGTTCGCGGTCGGCGTCGGCTGGCCCGAGTGCAGCGCGGGTGCAGACGCAGCCATAGAGCTTGGTCGTGCGAGCGAGTTGCGCAAACGCTTCGGAGTAACGCTCGGAGACATCGCTCTGGCGATAGCCGGAGGGGTGGGTCTTCAGGGAAGCGGTTGAACCCGGCTCAGCCTCGAAACCGAGCCACGCCAGATCATCCAGAATGGATCGTTCGAACTCGCTCCGGCAGCGGCTCCTGTCGTGGTCCTCCATCCGGAGCAGCACCGTTGCATCGAGGACGCTGGCCACCCCCCAGACCCAGAGGGCGTGGGCCACGTGGCCGAGATGGAGCTCGCCGGTTGGCGATGGGGCGAAACGCGTGATCGGCGGCTGGCTCGACAGTCCGCGGTAGCCCGCCGCGACGCTCCGCAGCGCGGGGGCATCCTTGAATCGGTCCTGTAGTGCATTCGTCATCCGGAGGAAGATGTCAGTGTCTCCCGGTCAGCGCATTGTCGCGATCGCCGTTGTTCTCGCCACTCCGGTGGCCGCCCAGGGTCGGATCGTCAACCTCACCGGCAGGCCAATGGCGGCACTCGCGCAGCCATTCACCCAGATCAGTGGCATCCGGCAGCTCCCGGGCAACCGCGCTGTGGTGGTCGATGCCGGCGTTCTCTGCGGCTGTGCGGATTTCACCCGAAGGAGAAAGCTGGCTCGGGATCAGCGGGTTACTTCGCCGGCCCGTACTTCTCGTACCAGGCCATCATATAGAGCTGGGTTCGCATCCAGTTGGACGGTTTGAAACCGGTTCCGTGATTTTCGCCGGCAAAGCGGAGCAGCGCGGTGGGAATTCCCCGCGACCTCAGTGCGACGTAAAACTCCTCGGTCTGCGCCATCGGCGTGCGCAAGTCGAGCTCCCCGGTCATCAGGAGCGTGGGGGTTTTCACATTGCCGACGTACATGATCGGCGAAGTCTTCAAGTACGGGAGTGGATCTTCCCAGAACGGTTTGGCGAAGAACTGATTGGCAAACATCGGGACGTCCGTCTGCCCGGCGAAGGAGAGCCAGTTCGTTACCGGGCAGCGAACCGCGGCCGCCGCGAATCGGTTGGTGTGGCCCACGACCCAGCTCGACAGTACCCCACCACCACTGCATCCTCCCACAAACATCCGCGTGGTATCAACCCAACCGCGCTTGATGACTTCATCGACACCGGCCATCAGGTCGTCATAGTCGACACTCGGATACGCCTTCTCGATGGCGTTACCGAACGCGGTCCCGTACCCGGTCGAGCCCCGCGGATTGGTGTACAGCACCAGGTAACCGCGGGCGGCAAAGTTCTGGAACATCGGATCGAAGCCCACGTTGTACATCCCGTGCGGCCCGCCGTGAATCTCGAGAATCAACGGGTACCGCTTCGCGGGATTGAAGCCCGGCGGCTTCACCAGCCAGCCCTGCACCAGCTGATTGCCGCTGTGGTATTCGACTTCCTCGAGCTCTCCGAGCCGCATTCCGGTCAGGAGATCGTCATTGACGTGGGTCAACGCCTGCAGATCCCACGGCTTCTTGAGGGCGAAGCGAACCAGCTCCTGCGGTTGCTGTGGCGCGGACCGAATCGCAACGCCGAAGCCCCCTTTCCCGGAGATCGCGCCCAGCGAGAGTGCGTGCTGGCCGTTCGTGGCCGCCTTGACGCCGCCTCCGGCAAGCGGAACGGAGTAGACATTCACGCTGCCGTGATCCTCCGCCGAGAACCAGAGCGACTGGCTATCCCCCGACCAGGTGACCGTGGCAGGATCGCGATCGAAGCTGCCGCTCAACGAGTGCGCACCCCCGCCATCGGGACGGACCACCCACAGCTCCTCAGCGCGATAGCTGTTGGTGGTGGTGGCGTGGCCCGTGAACGCGATCCACCTGCCATCGGGTGAGACGGCTGGTGCGTGCCAGAAACCGGGAGTCGCCGTGAGTCGACGCACGACGCCCGACACGGCATCCACCGCATAGAGGTTCGAAACGATGTAGTGGCGGTCGGCATCCGGGTCGTCGTCGCCATCGAATACGATGGTGCGCCCGTCGGCGAGCCAATCCATCCCGGCACCTTCCGGAAGCCCGTCAAACTTGGCGCCAACATCATAGTGACCGCGCGTTACCTGACGGGGTGTCCCACCGTCAGCCGACACCACGAACAGCTGGGTGTGTCCCGACTCGTAGTAACCGATCCGGTCGCCCCGGTAGTGCAGGCGATCCACCAGCCGCGGCGGATCGGTCCATTTCGCCCCGACCGGGGCCGAGGGGAGTGTCACGATCCACGACGCCGGTTCAGCGACGAACATCGTGAAGGCCAGCTGCTTGCCATCGGGCGACCAGCGGAAATCGCCCGGCGCATCATTCCCTCGCGTCAGCTGTACCCCGAGCCCCTCGGCATCCATATACCTGATCCAGAGCTGCGGCTTGCCATTGGCCTCGGCGAGGTAGGCGATCCGGCTTCCGTCG
>JANLPG010000165.1:0-2764 GCA_031367105.1 Gemmatimonadota bacterium
AAGAGTTCGAAGCCATCTTCGCCGGTGTATCCGGTGCGCGCCAGCAGTGCCGGAACGCCGCAGGCGGTGGTCTGGACTGAGGCGTAGTACTTGAGGGTGGAAAGATCGAACGGGGTGAAGGGCTGGAGGATTTCAGCCGCCCTGGGGCCCTGAATGGCGACCAGCGAGGTCCGCAGCGTGGCGTCATCGAGTGAGGCATCGAAGCCGACGATCCGCTCCCGAAGTGCCGCCGACACGGTCTCGACATTGGAAGCGTTGGCCACTATCAGATAGGAGGTGTCACCCAGCCGGTAGACGATCAGGTCGTCCATCACCGAGCCATCGGCGGCGCAGATCATCGAGTAGTGGGCGCGGCCCACCGCCAGCTTGCTCGGCGCGGTGACCAGGGCGGCATCGAGCGCGCGGTCGGCCTCGGCACCTTTGATATAGAGCTCGCCCATATGGGAGAGGTCGAACAGCCCGGCGGCGGTGCGAACCGCGTGGTGCTCTTCCACCAGGCCGGCGTACTGCACCGGCATTTCCCAACCTGCGAAGGGGATCATCCGGGCGCCGAGGGCGCGGTGACGGGCATCGAGGGCGGTGTGAAGCACGGGGCGATCCGGGTCGGGGTTCGGGCGAAAAGATATCACTCCGGATCGGCTTTGCCCTATCGGTCGGTGGCTAACGGACTAGTTCGATCATTCCGCTGGCCTTGCCGAGTGATTGTCCCTCCTTCGCAAACACCTCGACATCAATGCGGTACCGCGAACCGGGGAGTCGGGAAGCATCAATCTCTCGCTGGACCAGGTTGAGTCCTGCGACGACGCGTTCGCCGGGAAAGCCGAGCGTGATCACCTCGCCCTCCTGCGCGGTCACTCGCCACGTCCCAGCCTTGCTCGGCAGCGGCAGGTAGAACGCGCCGCTCATTCTGGGTGACGCGGGAAAGAGCGTCGCCGAGGCGTGAACGCTCGCATCGGGTAAAGCGGCGGTAGACTTTTCGGCCCCGCGGATATCGACGTCGAAGTTCGCCGAATCGCGAATGCCGGGAGTGAAATCGTTGGCGAGGGCGAATGGCACCACCCCCATTTGCTGCCCAGTGGCCGGGTCCCAGACTCGGTGCACCTGCGCCAGCATCCGCAGGTGGCGAATGTGGGGCGGCTGGAGCAGAGTCGCGGATTGGACCTGGGCGAGAAGCGCGAGAGTCAACAGGATACCGGGAACCTCTCAGTTACCGCAGCGAAGCACACCATCGGTCCAGCCAGGCGGAGTGGCATCCCCGAGCGCCATAGTGCACACCAGCGACGACTTGGTGTCGAACAGCGCCGCGGCCCAGCCGTTTTCGGTGGCGCGGAGGATACGATACACGGTGCCCGCGGGCGCCTCAAGCCGAAGGGAATCGAGCGTCGTCACGTAGTGCCCGAAACGTTCCCGCGCAGCCTCGTTGGCGACAGCCGCGCGGCGAAAGGTCGTCTTCATCAGCGCGACCTGCGGGGTGAGCGGCGGCGGAAAGGAGTCGGTGCGCTGCAGACACGCGGGGCGCAGGGCGCTGGGCTTGGGTTGGGTTACGCGGAGCACCACCGCCTGCTCCACGTCATCCGCCAGCCGCCCAATCCCGGCGACAAAGTCGGGGCCGGCTTGCATCAACTCGAAGCCAGCCGGGAGCTGCACGGTACCGACGGCCTTTCCGTTGTCACCATAGACCGTCCACTTCGAACCGCCGAACGGTCGCACCCAACTCCGCCCATCGGCATCAAGGAAGAGATCGCGCAGCACTGGCTCGCCCGACCTCGGCAAGGCATCCAGCACCGGGCGCACGCAGCCATTGACGGGGAGCCCGTTGGAGCGGACAAAGGTCCGGTGGGAGAGCACGCTAGAGGTCAGGATGGAACCGCCAGGCGTCGGCGGGTATTCAACAATCAGCTTGCCATCAAGACCGAAGAGCATTCGTCGCAACCGCCCCTGATCGAGTACCAGAATGGAATCGCCCCCGGTTGGCAGCAGATGAAGCTCCCCGCGGAACTCTCCGGGTCCCTCCCCCTCGCGTCCCATTCGGCGAAGGAATTTCCCCTTGGCATCGAAGAGGCGCAGTTCGCGCGGCTTGCCGTTGGCGACCACCACGAGGCCGCCAGCGAGCCGTCGGACGCTCGAGACTCCAGCGAATTCGTACCCTGTCGCCCCCTCACGGACTCCGACGGCGACGATCGGGGCCTTGGCAACGCTCCACGCCGGGGTGGACTGGGCCGAGGCGTCCGGCGGGACGATTGATGTCAACAGGGTGAGGGAACCAACAACGATGGTCGCCAGAGAGTGACGCACGCTCATAGCACACTCGGGGGGAGAGGTATGATGACTGCTGGTCAGCAGTGCTGACGCGAAGCATAGCCCCGGAAGCAGGGCAGCCGACGCCGGGAGAGGATCGGTTCAGGCCTAATCGACGGGATTTACCCGAACCGGCAAGCGCTGGAGTGGTTGCCAGTCGCAGCCATCGACGGTTGGCAGGAACGCGCGAATCATCGTGACGACCTTGTCGTCAGCTGATACCTGTCGAGTGATAACAAAGATGGAATCACCTCGAAAAATCGGAATCGGGGGAATATCGGTCGCGAGGGGAATCGGTGCATCAACGCAGGCTCTCGAGAGATCGCTGGAGACAATGGATACAAATAGGCGAAAATTGCCAAACCGGCCAGCTGGTGGTTCGCCGACATAGTCGAGATCTACGTGAGTCAAAACATACTGACCGGATAACATCCGATGCAGACCACCGACAGCGCTCGCCCGCGGC
>JANLPG010000040.1:0-18135 GCA_031367105.1 Gemmatimonadota bacterium
TGGCCCAGGAGATCGGACGCACCCCGACCGATGAGGAACTCTCCACCGCGCTCAATATGTCGCTCGACGATGTCCGCGATGCGAAGCGACTCTTCGTGACCGAGGTGTCACTCGATGCCCCGGTGGAAAGCGGCGACAACCGGTCGGCGTCACTCGGGGAGCGGATCCCGTTGGGCGAAGGGGGGGAGATCGAGTCGCACACCGATGAGGTGCTCCGACGCGATTTCATCGATCGCCTCTTCCGCCGTTACCTGACGCCGCGCGAGCGGAGGATCCTCTCCCTCTACTACGGCCTCGATCCCAAGGAAGAGGCGCGAACACTGGAGGAAATCGGTGAGGCGCTCGGCGTGACCCGCGAGCGAATTCGCCAGCTCCGGGAGCGCGCCTTCGCCAAGTTGCGCGCCTGCCCAGAAGTCCAGCATCTGGGAGAGTTCCGGGCCGCCTAGATTGCAGGCGATGTCTCACCGCCCCACCCTCCCTCGCACCGGTCTCGGCGCACCGTGAACGAGCACGTCGCGGAGCGCATCACCGCCGCCATCGGTCCGGAGTTCGTCCGGTCCGACGTGAGCGGTCGCGTCCTGGTCACCCCTCCAAACACCGAGGCGCTCTCCCGCATCCTGGGCCTCGCCTACGATGACGGCTGGTCGGCGGTGGTCTTCGGCACCGGCACCTGGCAGAGCGACGACACCCCTTCCCAGATATCCATCTCGATGCGCGCGATCGACCAGGTTCCGGAATTCAACCGGGATGAGCCCAGCGTCGTCGTTCCGGCCGGCGTGCCGTTGGATCGGCTCCGCCGGCAAGCAGTGGAGGCCGACTGGTGGTTGCCGCTCGACCCGCCGGGCCGCCCCGATCGGACGGTCGGCTCGCTGCTCGCCACGGCGACGGCAGGGCCGCTCCGACACGGTTTCGGACCGGTGCGCGACCAGATCCTCGGACTCACTGTCGTCACCGGCGATGGGCGGATCCTCCGTTCGGGGGAGGCCGCGGCAACTCCGTCGGTCGAAGTCGATCCGGTGAAGCTCCACGTCGGCGGCTTCGGCGGCTTCGGGGTGATCACGGAGTGCCGCATCCGGCTGCAGCCCATCCCCGGAGCCGACACGACCTGGGTGGCGATCGGCGACCGCGATCGCCTGACACGGGTCGCGCGCAACCTGGCGGAGCGGGGGATTCCCGCTGCGGCCGTCGAATTGATCTCGCCCGCGCTGGCCTCGGAGCCCGACTGGGTCCTGGCGGTGCGGCTGCTCGGTGCGGATGCGACGGCAGTGCAGGCGGTCGGTGCGACGCTGGCGGAGGGGACGGAGTGGCCCGGTTGGAGCGAGCTGCCGCCGGAGCGGAGCGGGTTGCTCTGGAATGGCTCGGCCCGCGCCATAACCGGTGCGCCGGTGACCCTGCGCCTCGGCGTGATGGCAGCCGGACTGGATGAGACGCTCGACCTGGTGATCGGCCGCCTGGGTGAGGGGATGTTGACTGCGAGCGTGCTGAGCGGTTCGCTGCGCTGGAGCGGTCACTCCGACATCGAAAGCCTGAGGGCACTCCGGTCGTTGCTGGCGGCCCGGGAAATCCCGCTGACGCTTGAGCGCGCGCCGTGGCGCATCCGCGAAGCGGTGGGACACTTTGGTGCCTATCGCGAAGGGATGGGTGGGTTGGTGAGCCGGCTGCGTGAATCCTACGACCCGCGCAATGTTCTCGTCACCGCCGTTCAGGTGCCGGAGCGCGCTGCGTGACGATCTCGATTCGCGGTGCCTGCTTTGATTTCAACGGCGTCATCGTCGATGACGAACGCCACCACTGCGCCGCCCTGATCGCGACGCTGGCCGACCACGGCATCCCGCTCGATCCGGCCGACTACTACCGGGACTATCTCGGCTACGATGATGCCGGCTGCTTCCGGCACGCCTGGCGTGAGGCGCGACCCACACTGACAGTGACCGAACTGACCGAGCTGGTGGCGGCTAAGGGCGAGCGCTATCGCACCCTGCTCAATCAGGACCTCACCCTCGTCCCGGGAGCACAGGCATTTGTGCATTCGCTCTCGGACCAGGGGGTCCGACTCGTCGTCGTCTCCGCTGCGCGGCGCTGGGAGATCGAGCACGTGCTGGACGCGGCCGCGTTACGCCGCTGCTTTCACGCCATTGTCGCGGCCGAGGATGTGACCCGCACCAAACCGGACCCGGAAGGGTACCTTCGCGGACTGTCCGCGCTGGGGCTCGCACCGCACGATTGCGTCGTCGTGGAGGATTCGCTGCCCGGATTGCGGGCCGGACGGGGCGCCGGAATGCGGGTTGCGATGCTGACCACGTCGCACTCCCGCGACGAATTGCAGCGCGAGTCACCGGACCAGATCTGGGACGATTTTGTTGGCCACACGCCGGAGGAGCTGCCGTGGAACCCCACGTTGTCCTGAACAGTGCGGTATTGCGGGCCTTCGCCAGCCAGAACGCAGTGTTCCGGGTCGCCGATGCCGTCTTTCATCTCACCGGACCGGGCGTTGTCGATTGCCTGCAGGGCGTCCTCACCAACGACGTGATCAAGCCAGGAGCGAATTCGCTGGTGTGGGGCGGATTGCTCACCCCCAAGGGGATGATTATCAGCGATGCGTGGGTGCGCCGGCTCGGTGCGGAGGCGTGGGTCCTCGTCCCCGGCGCGGCGCGCACCACGGTGCAGCAGCTCTTCGCCCGCTCGTTCCCGCCCCGACTCGTCAGCGTCCGCGACGCAACCGATACCGTCGCGGTGCTCTGGATGACCGGTGCGGCGCCGGCGGCAATGGTCGCTGCCGATCTGGTACGTCCCCACGGAAGCGTGGCACCGTTCGCGGCACTCCTCCTCACCGAGCATCCTGAGCGAGACCAGAGTCAACTGGTCGCTGCGGGGTGGCCGATCGCTCCACCGAGCTGGGCTGACGCCTTCAAGTTGATCGAGGGATGGCCTACGCTGGGTCGGGAGATCGACGAGAAGACGCTGCCGCAGGAGGTGCGATTCGACGAGCTCGATGGCGTGAAGTACGACAAAGGATGCTATACCGGACAAGAAACGGTCGCCAGACTCCACTTCCGCGGTCACGCCAACCGGGCGGTGCGCGGCCTGCGCTGGATCGGCGAAAACGGCCCTGCCGACGCGGTGGTGCGAACCGCCGAACGTGAGATCGGGACGGTCCGCACACTCGGTCGCTTCGGTGCCAACTGGCTGGGGCTCGCGATGCTCCGGCGGGACGTCGTCAGCGGCGAGGTGGTGGAGGCGGGGGGGCAGCCGGCGACGGTGGTCGCGTTGCCTTTCGAAGCGGTCGCGACCGAGTCGGCCTGAAGACGCGACGCCCCGAACCGTGAGGTCCGGGGCGTCGGGGTGCGACAGTAGCCGAACGAACTGATTACGGCTTCTTCGGAGCCGGGGCCATCATCGAGTCCTTCTTCGCGACCATGCTGTCGTGCTTGGCCACCATCGTGTCGTGGGTCGCCGCCATCGAGTCGCCAGTCGCAGCCGGAGTCGCAGCCGGAGCCGCCATCGCCGTCGTATCCGCGGTCTCGGTCTTCTTCTCTCCGCACGCCGTAACGGCCACAACAGCCGCCACCATCAAGAACTTCCGCATCGCCTCTCCCCTGGTTTTGATGACGTTGGTCACCTAGTGGTCACCGAAGCCGTTACCGTGTATCGGCCACTGTCGCCCAGTGCACCGGCCACAAGTTACGGAGCTGACGCCCGGTGTCAAGAAGCTAACCCTATTTGGCGTCAGAACTTCCGGGCCGCCCCCGGCCTGGAAACGGCGTTTTGGAGGGGGTCGGGACCTATCCGGAGCGCCCCGCGTATCATCCCTGACTGGTCGAAACCACATCTTTTCGGAGCCTGCTATGCCCGTCCGCCCCGCCACCCTCGGTGACCTCGCACGCAGCCCCTGGGCCGAGCCCGGCCTCCGCGGGCGGTCGGTTCGGGAGGAGGTCCGAAGCAACCTGCTAGTCCGGATGGAGCGTGGCGAGCGACTTTTCCCCGGCATCCTCGGCTATGAGGACACCATCGAGCCGCAGCTGGTCAATGCCCTCCTGGCGCACCACGACTTCATCCTGCTCGGCACCCGGGGTCAGGCCAAGTCGCGACTCCTGCGAGCTTTGGTCGGCTTCCTCGACGAGGTAATTCCGATCGTGGCTGGCAGTGAGATCAATGACGACCCATTCGCGCCGATCTCCAAGTACGCTCGCGACCTGATCGAGGAGACCGGCGACGCCACCCCGATCGACTGGCTGCCGCGGGCGCAACGCTTCGTCGAGAAGCTGGCCACACCCGACGTCACGATCGCCGACATCATCGGCGACCTCGACCCGATCAAGGCGGCACGTGGTGGCCACATCCTCGGGAGCGAACTCACGATGCACTTCGGCCTCCTGCCACGGGCCAATCGCGGCATCTTCGCCCTCAATGAGCTGCCCGACCTCTCAGGGAAGATCCAGGTCGGGCTCTTCAACATCATGCAGGAGGGCGATGTCCAGATCAAAGGCTACCCGGTTCGGTTGCCGCTCGACATCCTGATCGCCTTCACTGCCAACCCCGAGGACTACACCGCGCGAGGCAAGATCATCACACCACTCAAGGATCGCATCGGCTCGGAGATTCGCACCCACTCTCCCGAGAGCGTTGAATTGGGAATGGCGATCACCGCACAGGAGGCGTGGGTCGGGCGCGGGGAGCGCACGGTGAGCATTCCGTCGATCGTCTCCGAAATGGTCGAGCGGGTGGCGTTCGAGGCGCGGGCCGACAAACGGATCGACAAGCGTTCCGGGGTGAGTCAGCGACTGCCGATTTCGCTCCTCGAGATCGTGGTGAGTAACGCCGAACGTCGCACCCTGGCGTCCGGTGAATCGCGCGCGGTGGCTCGCGTGAGTGATGTCTATGCCGGCCTCCCCGCGATCACCGGAAAACTCGAGCTGGAGTATGAGGGTGAATTGCAGGGGGGCGATGCGGTCGCACGTGAACTGGTCCGGCGTGCCGCCGGCGCGGTGTTCGAGGAGCGCGCTGGCGATGCCGAGGTCGAGGGAATCGTCGCGTGGTTCGACCAGGGTGGTGCACTCAAGGTCGGTGCCGAGGAGAAGACCGAAAGCTGTTGGCGCGGCTTCGGACTGATCCCCGGGTTGTTCGACCTGGTTCACGTCTGGGAACTGGCCGCCGTGGCGGACCACGATGGCACCGTGGCCGCGTGCGAACTCGTGCTCGAGGCACTCGCCGCGCGCCAGCGGATCACGCGCAGCGATGAGTATGGCTGGCAGCGGGCGCGGGCATCGCGGAGGAAGGGGGAGAATTGACCAATGGCACTTACTCGCTGACCGCCGCCACGACGATCGACGCCGACCTCGGCAACCCCAGCCACTCGGTGTTGAGCACCAGGTGGTACGCGTGCGAATCGTTCCAGTCCCGGTTGTAGTACTGCCGATGGTAGCGGGCGCGGTGTTTGTCGGTGTCGTACACCCGCTTTTCGGCTTCCGCTGCGGTCACCCCGAATCGCAGGGCGATCACGCCGCGCCGGTGCGCGACCGATGCCACCAGCTTGACGTGGAGTGCGTCGTCGCGACGGCCGATGACCGCAGATGCTGCGCGTCCAACCAGCACGGCGTGATTCACGGCGGCCTCTGCCACCACCTGTTCGGTGATCCGGACCAGGCGCATCTCCTCCGCCTCAGGCAATTCTGCGGTCGTCGGGGTCAGCAGTTCCGGCGTCGCAACGGTGAGCGCCCGGGCGACGCGTTCCCCGAAGGTCGGTCCCCGCTCCTCCCGATCGCGGACTTCTTCGGGCGTGAGGCCTGACCGTGCGGCGACCTCATCCACCAACTGGTTGTCGACCACGCGCCAGCCGAGCCGGTCGGACACCAGTTTCGCGAGGGAAGAACCACCGGCCCCGTATTCACGCGAGATGGTGATCAGCATTCAGACCTCCGAGGGAACCCATAGCCGTTTGCGAAGAAGCAACGTCCCGACCAACCCGATCACGCCGTTGAAGAGCAGACTCCACGCGACGCCGAAATGCTCCGAGATGAACCCGGCCTGGAAGGCACCGATCGGGGCGAGGCCGAGCACCACGAAGGAGTAGACCGCCATCACTCGTCCCCGGAGTTCCGAGGGGGCGGCGAGCTGCAGTTCCGTCGCTGTCGCGATCCCCTGCCCCGCCATCGCTGCCCCGGCAACCGCGAGCGTCAATAATGCCGGCCACGGCGAGCGAATGGTGGCAAGCACGATGGTCGCGAATGCCAGCGTCAGCGACGACACCACCGAGGTGCGCAGCCGAGAGATCCGGTTGCCGAGGGCCCCCATCGCAATCGCGCCAATGGCGGCTCCGACGCCGACCGCCGCCGTGAGTGCACCATAGCCACGCGAGCCGACGTGGAGGGCGTTGCGCGCATACACGGAGAGCATCGGAATGAAGCTCCCCGCGAAGACGGTGAGCAGCACCATCTGCCACGCGAGCGCAGCGAGCGTGGGCCGCAACTGGATGAAGCGCAATCCGGTGAACACCGAGGGCCGGTCGATCTCGGGACGAGGCACGTGCGGATGGGTGATCCGCGACAACCCAATCAGGACCGCGATGTAACTGAGTGCATTCAGCGCAAACGCGGCGCCAGGGCCGGCGGTCGCAACCACCACACCAGCGATCGCGGGGCCGACGACGCGCGCCAGATTGTAGGTGGTGCTGTTGATTGCGGCGGCGGAAATCAGGTCTTCGGGAGGCACCAGTTCGACGAGGAATGCCTGTCGTGCCGGTACCTCGAACGCCGTCGCGAGACCGAACACGATCGCGAGCCCGTAGATCCAGCCAACAGTCACCTGACCGCTGAGGGTCAGCACCGCGAGCACGGCGGCCTCGCAAAGCATCACCAGCTGGAGCAGCATCACGAAGCGGCGCTTGTCGACCCGGTCCGCCACCACGCCGCCGTAGAGGGTGAGCAGCAGAATCGGCAGGGTGCTGAGGGTGGTCACCAATCCGACGGCAAACGGCGAATGGGTCAGCTCGAGGACCAGCCACCCCTGCGCGATCGACTGCATCCAGGTGCCGACCAGGGAAACACCCTGCCCGGCGAGGAAGCGGCGGAAGTCGACGTGCCGGAGCGCCCTCGCCGGGCCGTGATAGACCCCGCGACTCAGCTCGCGGAGCGGTTCGAGGCTGCGGCGGAGGAAGGGTGGCACGCGGAGGGTCATCTTTCCAAGCTAATCCCGGCGCTAGGGGGGCGAGGGGGCGTTCGCGTTGAACCTTTCCGCCCCCCGGGGTACCATCCCTCTATGCGCTACACCACCTACTCCAAGTACCTGGCCGGCCTCGCCGATCAGGTGAACCTGCAGTCACTGCTCGACCAGCTCGGCGACTTCCTGCTGCAGTCGGGATTCGACGGCACACCGTGGTGGGGTGAGAACGGAGCGGACGAAGGCGACCGCTCGCTCGACTCCCTCCGTCAGGCGATTCTCAAGGCGTTGATGGAGTCGGGGCAGCTGACGGCGGATATGCTGCAGGTGATGCGCGGAGGATCGACCGGAGACCAGGAGCAGGATGCCCAGGTGACGCGTGACCTGGCCGACCTGCTCGACCAGATCGTCCAGCGCCTCATTGACGAGGGCTACCTCAAGCTCGACCAGTCGGGCCAGCAGCTGCCACCGGCTGCACCCTCTGGCGGGGAGGCGCGTGCCGCCGCCCGCACGGTGCATTTCGACCTCACCGAAAAAGGCGCCGACTTCCTTGGTTACAAGACCCTGAAAGAATTGCTCGGCGCGCTGGGCAAAGCGGCGATCGGTGCGCACGAGACCACGCACCTCGCCACCAGCAACGAGGCTGAAGCAGCAAGCCGCCCATACCAGTTCGGCGACGTCCTCAACCTCGATGTCCCCGCCACCCTGACCTCGGCCATCGCACGGCACGGCCTCGGCGTTCCCATCCCGCTCGACTACCAGGACCTGATGGTAGTGCAGTCGGAGTACCGCTCGTCGGCGGCGACCGTGCTGATGCTCGACTGTTCCCACTCGATGATTCTCTATGGTGAGGATCGCTTTACCCCTGCCAAGCGGGTCGCACTGGCGCTCACGCACCTGATCCGTACCCAGTACCCCGGCGACTCGATCCGCGTGGTCCTCTTCCACGACTCGGCTGAAGAGATTCCGGTATCGGCGCTGGCCAACGTGAAAGTGGGGCCCTACCACACGAATACGGCGGGGGGCCTCGCCCTGGCGCGGCGGATTCTGGCGGGGCAGAAGCAGGATATGAAGCAGATCGTGATGATCACCGACGGCAAGCCGTCGGCACTCACCCTGCCCGACGGCCGGATCTACGTCAACTCGATGGGGCTGGACCCAAGCATCCTGAAAGCAACCTTCACCGAGGTGGCCGCGTGCCGGCGGAGCGGCATCATGATCAACACCTTTATGCTCGCGCGCGACCGGCAGCTGGTGGATTTCGTGAAGCAGGTGTCGCAGATCTGCCGCGGCAAGGCCTACTTCGCCAACCCGATGACGCTCGGACAATTCCTGCTGATGGACTTCCTCAAGGGGAAGAGCCGCCGAGTCGCCTAGCGGTACCCCACCGTCTTCACCCGCTTCCCTGCAGGAAGGGTCGCATTGTCAGGCACGCCATTGATGATCGCCAACAGCTGCGCCGAGATGGCGCCGTTGCTCTGCTGCGCCAGCGTTGCCACGGCAGTCGCGCGCGGGAGCGTGACGACCCGGAGGTACTTCCGCTGCTGGAACTGCTGCCCTGCCGCCGTCGGCCCGAATGACCGGAGCACTTGGGTGATCGCACCGCCCTGCCGACTCCAGCTGGCTGCCAGGGCGAGTCCGAGAAACTGAAACACCTGGCCGTTGTACTGCAGGAAGACGACCGACCCGCGCAGTTGCTGCCCCTGCTGCGTGGCCGCAGTAAAGTCGGCTATGACCGCCGGTATTCCATTCAAACTCGTGCGTTGCGCGCCGGGCGACACGATGCCCTGCTGTGCCAGAAAGGTCTGCGCGGCGGCATCGACCGAGTTCTGTTGCGCCGGGGAGAGTGAGATCTGCGCCTGGCCGTTGGGCTCGGCGAGCACGACCTGGGAGAGCTGGTTGACCGTCTGCCAGCCTTGGGGGACATCGAATCGAAACTTCAGCGTGGGGTGGACGAAGCGCCCCGCCTCGAAATATCCCTGCTCCGGATCGGCACCGAACAGCAATCCATCGACGCGCGTCAGGAAGCGGTCACGATCTGCGTGAAGCCGGGAGGGATTGCTGACGGTATCGGCCCACGCCTGGGTCTTCTGGATCCGTGAACCGGGATCCGGATGCGTCGAAAGGAAGGCCGGCGGCCCATTCCCGCCGCCGCTGGCCGCGCTGACCCGCTCGAGGGTGCGGAAGGTGTTGGGCATCTCGCGGACATCGTAGCCCTGCTTCAGCGAGTAACGGTGGCCGAGCTGATCGGCCTGACTCTCGTCGTTGCGCGAAAACTTGAGGAAGTAGAGCGAGGTGACCGTCCCGGCAATCTGCCCGGCGATCCCGCCGGCGGCTCTCGGTGCGGCGATCGACCCCGCCACCAGCCCGACCTGCGCCAGCTGCTGCTGGGAGATCATCGCCACGGTGTGCTTCGCTGTCACGTGACCGATCTCGTGCCCCATCACCGCCGCGAGTTCGGCCTCGGAGTTGAGGTAGCCGAGAATCCCTCGGGTCACGAACACGAAACCGCCTGGCGCGGCGAAGGCATTCACCATCGGGTCGTCGATGACGTGGAACTCCCACGGAAGTCCGGGGCGCTCCGAGGACGCCGCCATCTGCTTGCCGATCGAGGCGACGTACTGCTCCAGCGCCGCATCGGCAACGAACCCCGTCTCCTGGCGGGCGCGGGCCAGCTCCCCGCGACCCATCTCGATCTCCTGCGCTTCCGACACCAGGGAGAGCTGACTCTTGCCGGTGACGGGGTTCGTCGCGCACGCTGCGGCGACGAGAACGGTGCCCACGAAGAGGTATCGCATTGGCCTGTGGGTGAGAGATGAGCGTATCATAGTGATCCAGATGACGAACTCGCCCGAGAGACCTGCACGCACCGCGTGGACCGGATGGACCCCAGTGGGCGGACTCCCGCTCCCAGGGGAGCCGGCCACGCCCGACCACCGCATCGCCTTCGTCTTGAGGCTCGGCCACTCCCTGCACACCGCCGGCTACGCCGCCCACCGGCTGGAGGAAGCGCTTGAGCTTGCCAGCGACCAGCTCGGCCTCCGGGGTCAGTTCTTCTCGACGCCAACCTCGATTATGGCATCGTTCGGGCCCCAGGATGACCAGCAGACCTTTCTGATCCGTGTCGAACCGGGCGAGTCCAATCTCGGCCAGCTGGCACAGGCCGATCTGGTCACGCGGGAAGTACTCAACGGCGTACTCACTCCTCTCGAAGGCGCCACTCGGCTTGAAGTGATCGAGGCGGCACCGCCCCGCTACTCCACCTGGCTCAGTACCCTCGCCTTCGCGGTCGTCTCCGGCAGCTCGGCCCGCTTTCTTGGCGGGGGCTGGCACGAGATGCTCGCCGGGCTTGCCATCGGACTGGTGATCGGGTTGCTGGCGATCGTCGCCGGGCGAGTCGAGAGCCTCGGCCGGGTGTTCGAACCGGTGGCCGCACTCACGGCGTCCCTGATCGCGGCGGGGATGGCGGCGGCGGGGTTTCCGCTGTCGGTTTTCCTCGCCACCCTCGCCGGCGTGATCGTCCTGATCCCGGGATTGATGCTCACGACCGCGATGACCGAACTGTCGACGCGACACCTCGCCTCCGGCACGGCGCGCTTTATGGGTGCGCTCGTCCTGCTGCTCGGCATTGCCTTCGGTATCGCGCTGGGGACCAAGATCGCCACCCTCGCATTCGGGGTGACGCCATCGACGCCAGTCATTCCACTCGCTGAGTGGACGCTCTACCTCTCGCTCCTGATCTCGCCGCTGGCCTTCGTCGTGCTGCTGAAGGCGGAGCCCCGCGATGCCGGATGGATCGTGCTCGCAGGGGTGCTGTCATTCGTCGGCGCCCGCCTCGGGCAGCGGACGCTCGGTCCGGAGCTCGGCGCCTTCGGTGGCGCACTGGTGACCGGCTTCTTCAGCAACTGGTACGCCCGGGTGACCGATCGTCCGGCGCAAATCACGATGGTTCCCGGCTTGCTACTGCTCGTGCCGGGGAGCGTCGGGCTGCGGGCGATGGCATCGTTTGTGGACAACAAGACTGATACTGGCGTCGACACGGCGTTCCGAATGGTGCTGATCGCCGTGTCGCTGGTCGCCGGTACCCTGATTGCGAATATCGTCTCCCCGCGTCGGAAGTTGATGACGTAACGGGGAGATCACTGCGGCACGCTCAGGGTGCGATCAGTAGCCGGAAAACCGCT
Source organism: Gemmatimonadota bacterium (assembly GCA_031367105.1). Lineage (GTDB taxonomy): Bacteria > Gemmatimonadota > Gemmatimonadetes > Gemmatimonadales > GWC2-71-9 > Palsa-1233. Next base: position 11,340 of record JANLPG010000040.1, read on the forward strand.
CGGCGGTTTGGCGCCTGCGCGGCGATGCCCGGTGCGGTGGTAATCGGATCGCTCTCGCCCTTCGACTCGACGATGACCCGGCCTGCGTCAATGCCGTGGGCTACGATGTAGGCTTTCGCGGCGTGAGCGCGCCGAGCGCTGAGCGCCATATTGTAGCCACTGCTCCCGATGAGATCGGTATACCCCTCGACCACGATCGTCACGCTCGGGTTGGCACGGAACAGCTCGACCTTCTCGTCGAGAATTGCCTTTGCCGAATCGGTGAGCACTGACTTGTCAAAGGCGAAATGGATCGTCGCCTGCATCGTCGCCAGGGTCGTGGGGGGGGTGACCGGTCGCGAGCTTGGAGGCGCCTTCTGGAGCGAGTCGCGAAGTGCCAGGAGCGCCGCTTCGCGATCCCGCAGCCGGCGGGTCTCGGCTGCGCTCACGGAGTCGTCGTGCTGCATCACCGTTGCTGCAGCGGCCGGCTCGACCACGGTCCGAATCTCGTGGGCGGGGTGGCGATACACGCTCAGCCCCAAGTGGACGCTCCGGTAGGACTTCCAGTCTTCGTTGGCAAGCCAGTCATAGACACCATCGAGTCGCAACGCGGTGTTGCTCCCGAGCGCCAGCTTCACACCCACGAGCACGTCTGCCCCGTAGGTATGCATGAAATTGGTCTCCGTCGACACGCCGGCACCCGCCCCGAGCAGCAAGGAGAGTTTTCCGCTTTTCACCGGCACCGCCACCAGGCGGCCCGACAGGATGCCCATATTGACACTCTTCAGTCCGTTCGGACGGCTGACTTTCATCAGGGCGTCTTCGAACTCGATGGACAGGCGGGGAACCAGGAAGATGCCGACGCGCCCACCACCGCCATAACCGGTCTTGAGACTCAGGCTGTTATCGAACGACGCAGCGGACGCGAATGCGCCGAACTCCACGGTCCCTCGCTGCTGCGCTGCCACCGGAATCGCGGCGATCAGCGCCAAGACACCAAACGCAAATACTTTGACTGACATAGGACTCTCCTGAAAAGCTTCGTGGCCTGGTTGCCGTCGTAGCGACCGGGGGATTTCGATCCGGAAACGTCCCGCCATCGGGGACGTTGCTGGAGCCGGACAGCTGTCCGGCCCCAGCTCTCGCGGCGCTATGGCAGCGTGATGACGTTATTGGTGCCCAATGTCACCGCACCGTTCCGCGCCAAGGCGCGTCCAACCAGTGTCGCATTGTCCACCAGCGTGATGCTTGTCAGGGCGAGGATATTGCCCTGCCACTGCGATGCCGTGCCGAGCGTCGCCGAGCTGCCAACCTGCCAGTACACATTCCTGGCCTGCGCACCATTGATGAGCACGATATTGCCGGCCGTAGTGAGCGAACTGCCGGCCTGGAAGACGAAGGTCGCATTCGGATCTCCCCCGCCATCCAGCGTCAGCGTTCCGGTCACACCGATTCCACTCGCGGTGCAATAGACACCGGCGGGTTTGGTCGTTCCACCGAGGTTGGCCACGATGGCGTTCGCCGGTGGGCAGGGCAGGCCTGCGAGGGTGTTGTACGCGGTCGTGAGGTCAATTTGTCCCTGCACCGCCACGGCATCATTGAGATGCTGCACACCGGTGATCACGCAGGGGCCGAAGCCCGTGATCGTGTTCCCCGGGCTGATGCTGACGTTGGCGTTGATGGTGCCCCCGGTGATGCAGGTCACAGCCGTTCCGGCCATGATCCCGTTCGGAGCCGCGGTTCCGAGATTCACGCTCGGCGTCGGGGCCGGAGCAGTCACGGTCACCGTGGCACTGCCCGAAATGGTGCCGCTCGCCGCCTTGACCGTGTTATTGAAGGTTCCCGTCACCGTACCGGCGGTGAAGTTGCCGCTGGAGTTGATGGTCCCGCCGCCGTTGACGACCGACCAGGTCGCTGTGAACGACACGACGTTGCCATCAATATCCTTGCCGACTGCAGTGAACTGCTGCGATCCAGAAGTCAGGACGGAAGCCGGATTCGGAGTCACGGTGATGCTCGCCATTACCGGTGCCGTGGTGGTCGTGGTCACCGTGGCCGTCCCGGAGATCGCTCCACTGGTCGCCTTGACGGTATTGGCAAACGTTCCAGCCACGCCACCGGCGGTGAAGAGTCCACTCCCGCCGTTGATGCTGCCGCCACCATTGACCACCGTCCAGACGGGTGTGATGGCAACGACGTTGCCGCCAGCATCCCGACCGACCGCGGTAAACTGCTGCGTGGTGTTGATCTGGAGCGACACCGGTGTCGGCGTCACGGTGATGGAGGCCAGCGAGCCGCTATTCACGATGACCGTGGCAAGGCCAACCACTCCTCCCACGTTGGCGCGAACCGAGTTCGTATACGTGCCGGTCACGTTGCCGGCAGTGAAGAAGCCGGTCGTCAGGCCGATCGTCCCCCCGCCGGCCACGACGGACCAGCTGGGAGTGATCGGGACGACGTTGCCGTCGGCATCTCGGCCAACCGCCGTGAATTGCTGCGTGGCGTTGATGCCGAGCGTCGCCGGATTCGGTGTCAGGGTGATCGTCGCCAAGGACCCGGCGGTCACGATGACGGTCGCGACGCCGGAAATGCCGCCGTTGGTCGCCTTGACTGTGCCGGTGAATGTTCCGGGAGTCGTGCCCGCGGTGAACAGGCCGGTCGTGCCGATCGTCCCGCCCCCGCTCACCACCGACCACACCGGTGTGATCGCTACGGCGTTGCCACTGGCGTCGACGCCGACGGCCGTGAACTGCTGCGTGAGGCCGCCAGTCAGCGTCGCCGGATTCGGAGTGACCAGGATGGTTGCCAGCGACCCAGCCGTCACAGTGACGGTCGCGGTCGTGGTGATGCTACCGCTGCGGGCTTGAATCGTATTGGTGAACGTGCCCGCGATCCCGCCCGCCGTGAACAGCCCGGCTCCAGTGATCGCACCGCCGCCCGCTACGACAGCCCAGGTGGGCGTCACCGGCACAACGTTACCCGCCGCATCCTTGCCCACCACCACAAACTGCTGCGTGGCACCGACGGCGAGTGTGACCGGACTCGGGGTGATGACGATCGTAGCCAGCGGACCAGCTGTCACCGTGACCGTCGCCGTGCCCACGATTCCACCGCTGACGGCCTTGACGGTATTCGTGAAGGTTGCCGGCGAGGTACCGGCCGTAAACAGGCCCGAGCTGCTGATGGTGCCGCCACCGCTCTCGACCGACCAGGTCGGCGAGAGGGTGACCGTGGCGCCGGAGAAGTCCTTGCCCACGGCGGTGAACTGCTGCGTCGCGCCACTGACCAGGGTGACAGGATTCGGCGTGACGACGATCGTCGACAGCGAACCGGGACCACTGATCCCGTGCACGTCGCATGCCCCGACGAGTAGTCCTGACAGCGCAACAGCACCGATCAGCCGTGCGACCGGCACACGCCGAGATAGTGCAGCGAAAGTACGGCTCCTGATAAGGCTTGGCATCGAAATCCCCCTGACCTGATATCTGTGGACGCGAGCTGGCGCAGAGGTGCCCGGTTCGCGGCAAGCTTCAACTTGTGGATGAACAGGATCGGGAACCGGCACGTGAGCGGCGGCCCGCAGTTCTCGATCGACCAGCACGACAGCTTCGACGAGCCGTGCTCGCCTAGCGGCACCCCACCGGATTCAGGGGCTGCAGGAGAGAGACGCTCAGTGGGGCGGAAACAGGATTCGATGCGCACACGTTGACCACCTCGCGTACAGCTGTCGCGAGGCGGTGCCGCAATGGCCTGGTGGTGCAAGGCGGTCGCATCATGGTACCCCGATGACGATCTCACCAGAACCATCGACACGCACGCAGTTGGCGGGAGGGGAGCGACACTGTGCTCGATGACTCCCCTGATGTGGCAGAGCTCATCCTTTGGGATGAGCTCTGCGACTTCCTGTTCTGCTATATCCGTTATGTCCGTCTGCTGCGCCAGCAACTGCGCCCGCAGCGCGCTGCGATCACCACCCGTTGGTGAAGCCCCGCATCAGCATCGTCTGGCCGGGAACCGGCACTGCCGGCACTGCGAGCGGGCCGAGCGCAGTGAGGGTCGGACGAATGTTGAGTGGGGTCTGCAGCAACTTCTCCCAAGTGACCAGCTGTCCCGTGTACGCCGCCTCCCTCCCCATGATCGCCGTCAGGGTGCTCTCGGCGATCCGCCGAGCCTCGTTCAGCGGCTTCCCCGAGCGGATGCTCGCGACCAGATCGCGGTGCTCCTCCACGTAGGGGAGGATGTTGCCGGCACCGCTCCACTTCCAGCTTTTCTTCCCCTCGACGCGGTCGAAGCCGTTGGAGGTACCCTTGCTGCCGGCAAAGCGCTCGCCGACGTTCGAGGCGGTCCCATCCTGCTGCCGACACATCGAGGTGATCCGGACCCCTCCGGGGTACTCGTATTCGATCCCGAAATGATCGAAGATGTGCCCGTATTCCGGCGCGGTGCGGGCCTGGCGGCCACCGACTCCCATCGCCCGCACGGGCACCGAGCCCATCACCCAGTTGGCCACGTCGAGATTGTGCACGTGTTGCTCGACAATATGGTCGCCGCTCAGCCAGGTGAAATAGAGCCAGTTGCGGAGCTGCCACTCGGCATCGCTCCACTCAGGCTTGCGACTGAAGTTCCAGAGTCCGCCCTGATTCCAGTACACCGACCCGGCGAGGATGTCGCCAATCTGGCCATCGTGAATTCGGCCGATCGTCTCGATGTAGCGCGGATCGTGCCGTCGCTGCGTCCCACAGACCACCGCGAGCCCCTTCGCCCGCGCCACCTCGCCCGAGGCGATGACCGACAGCGCGCCGACCACGTCGACGGCGACCGGCTTCTCCATGAAGACGTGCTTCCCTGCAGCGACGGCGGCGGCGAGATGCTCGGCGCGGAAGGCCGGTGGGGTCGCAAGGATCACCAGGTCGATATCGCTGGCGATGACCTGCTTGAACGCGTCGAGCCCCGTGAAAGTGTGCTCCGGAGTGACTCGGTACTTGCCCGCGAAGAGGGGATCGGCCGTCGCGATCTTCGAGAATTGTTCCCGTGCACTCGCGAGATGATCCGGAAAGAGGTCGCCGATCGCCGTGAGCGTCACATTCTCGCTGGCGGCGAGGGCGTCGCGGACGGCACCGGTACCTCGACCACCACAGCCGATCACGCCGATGCGGATGGGATCGGCGTCGGGTCGGCCGATCCCGAAGGCGCGGCGCGGCAAGGAGAGCGCTGCTGCGGCAGCGCCAGTGACCTGCACGAAGGTGCGACGATCAACGCTCACGGGACCCTCACAAGGCGAATACCGGTAAAGGGCGCATCCGACAACCACCAACGACTCTTGGGGACCTGCGGGTCGGTCTGATTCCAGGTCGGGTCCTGACGCGCGGAAGTCGCGGGCGTGACGCGGGCGGCAGCATCGCGGAATGTGCCGCCACGGAGCGCATAGCCACTGTCGGCCGTGGTCACCCACTCGCCGACATTCCCCAGCAAATCCTGCACACCGATTTGATCGTCGAGTTTTTGACCCACCGGGTGCGTCTGGCCTTCGGAATTCTCGGCGGTCCAGGCGACCGCGGCGATTCGCTGGCGCGTCGGCGGTGCCGTGCCGAAGGCCGCCTCGGCGGCGCGTGCCCACTCCGCCTCGGTCGCGATCCGGTAGCTGTGGCCCGTCCTCTGGGAGATCCAGCGTGCGAACGCCTCGGCGGCGGTGGCCGTCATCCCGATGGCCGGATAGCCGGCGTGGCCGTAGCCCCGGTCGGGCGCACCGTAGGGCCGTGATGGTCGGGCGGTCGCGTCGAGCTTGGGACGCTCCTCCCGAGGGACGTCGAGCCGGAAGGCGAAGATGTCGTAGATATCCCAGGTGATTTCGGTCTTGGCGATCCAGAAGGCTGGCACCGCGACCGTGACCCGTCCAGCTGGCCCCGGCATCGAGATCGACCCGGCTGGGACCGGCAGCATCGTGAACGAGATCAGCGCGCTGGGAATGGTGTCGTTGTAGGGCTGCAACCGCACCGCCGTCACACCACCCTGCGCGACGACCGCACCGGGGAGGAGTGCCAAGGCAGCCGCCACGAGCACCGCGTGCGTGAGTCGGGATAGCTTCATAGGATATGCGATCGGGACGATGGAGACGGCAGGCAGCGGCGACCATCACCGCACTCCTCCTCAAGTTGCACCCGGTGGCCGCGATTGCACAGGGGGCCAGCGGGGCGGCGGAACAGGAGTATCGGCAGCTGCATCTCGGCGTCGAAGTCCGCCTGGTGCTGGCGACCTCTGATCGTGCGGCTGCGGACGCCGCCGCTCGCGCGGCATACGCCACGATCGCGGAGCTGGAACAGCTGCTCAGCGATTGGCGACCCAGCAGTGAGGTCCGACGCCTCGGCGACCACCCCGGCGTGTGGGTAACGGTGAGTGTGCCACTCTTCGAAGTCAGCCAGCGCGCCCTCGCGGTGGCACGTGCCAGCGCCGGTGCGTTCGATCCCGCGGTGGGCCCGGTGGTCGCGCTCTGGCGCGATGCCCGCCGCACTGGGGTACTCCCTCCTGACAGCGCCATCCGCCGGGCCCGTGCGGTGAGTGGCTGGAGGCACCTTCACCTGGATCGTCGCCGACACGCGTTGCGCCTCGATCTCCCCGGAATGCGGCTCGATTTCGGCGGCATCGCGAAGGGCTACATCCTCGATAGCGCGCGCAGCGTGCTCCGCACTCACGGCATCACCCGGGTGCTGCTCGAGGCCGGCGGCGATATCGTGCTCGGCGACCCCCCCGCCGGTGCAGCCGGATGGCGCGTGGCAATCGCCACCGCGTCGGGCGACACCACGGCATTTCTTGCCAATAC
>JANLPG010000180.1:0-5666 GCA_031367105.1 Gemmatimonadota bacterium
GGCCGAGATCGAGCGGCTGCAGGCCGCTGGACACGTCGTGGCGATGGTGGGCGATGGCATCAATGACGCGCCCGCTCTGGCCCGAGCCGACATCGGCATCGCGATGGGTGGTGGCACCGATATCGCCGTCGAGGCCGCCGACGTCGCATTGCTGCGCCCCGACCTCGGCGGCGTCGCCGACGCGATCTTACTGTCACGACGGACGATGCGGACGATGCACCAGAATCTCTTCTGGGCATTCGCGTATAACGTGATCGGCATCCCGATCGCCGCCGGTGTGCTGTATCCCAGCACCGGAATGCTGCTCTCGCCGATTCTGGCGAGCGCGGCGATGGCGCTCAGCAGCGTGAGCGTGGTCAGCAACAGTCTCAGGCTCAAGCGGTGGAATCCGTAAACAGGAAGCGAGCCTCGCATCTCGCATCTCGCGTCTCGTCACTTGGAGTTTTCCGTATGCATCCCACTCACGCCGTCCACGTTCCCTCCGAGACCAAGGATGCGCTGTCGAAGCGCCTTCGTCGCATCGAAGGTCAGGTCCGGGGACTCCAGAAAATGGTGGATGAGGAGCGCTATTGCGCTGACGTGCTTGTCCAGATCGCATCGGTCCAGGAAGCGCTGCGGAGTGTCGGGAAACTGCTCCTGCAGAACCACCTGACGCACTGTGTCAGCAGCGCGATCCGGTCGGGGGACGCCGGGGAAGGTGAGCGAGTGGTGGAGGAACTGGTGGAGCTGTGGGGGCGGTGAGTCCCGGAGTGCGTCAGCGCTTTCGTGCTGCCCGCGCCATATCGCGAGTGACCGTCTTCATCGCCCCGAGCATCACGATCCCGCCAATCAGCGCTACCACGGGCAGGACCATCACGGCGCGATCGAGGCCGAACCGGTCGGAGAGGGAGCCCACCAAGGGGAAGGCGATCGCATCGCCTGCCAGGTGGATGAAGAGGAGGTAGGCGCCGCTGACGGTCGCGCCGATGCGGGCCGGCACGACATCGAAGATCACTGCCGCCATCGGGCCGTTGTACCACGAGAGGAAGAAGAACGCCACCGCGAAGATCGGCATGAACACTTCGATATCGCGGACCGTCAACAGCCAGATCGCGAGTGGCCCACCGATCAGGAAGCCCACCGCAACAGTGAGCACTCTCCCGCGATCCGTCCAGCGCTTCAGCCAGTCGGCGATGAAGCCCCCCGCGATTGCTCCCAGCACGCCGGACAGCAGCCCCCACTTCCCCAGCAACCCGGCTGCGGTCGCGGTGCTCAGCGAGAACGTGCGCGTCATAAACGTCGGTCCCCAGCCAACGATACCGTTCATCCCGAAGGAGATCATCGCCCCGGCGAGGAAGACGTACACCAGTGTCGGCGTGCGCAGCACGGTCCGGCTGGCACGCAGCAGGTCGTCAACGGCGCTTTCGAGTTCCGGTGTGAAGGGCGTCTCCTGTCGGCGGTCGAGCTGCACCAGGCGAACCCAGCGGAAAATCGTGAGTGCCACCCCGATGCCGATCGCGGCGGCCAGCACGGCGGTGTCCTTCCTCGAGTCGACGCCATACTCGCGATTGAGGCTCCACGCGACCAGCAGCCCGAGCGCCGTCGCTCCCAGCACGGGATAGAGTTGGCGAATCACACCGCGAATGCCGATCTCGAAGTCGCGCATCAGGCTGCGAAAGGTGAGTGGCTCGTCGGTGCGGGTCGGATCCTTGAGCTGGTAGACCAGCACGGCGCAGAGGAAGCCGGGGAGTCCCACCGCCATGAAGGCGACTCGCCAGCCGTAGATCCCTTCGAGCCAGCCGCCGAGGAGGAGTCCGAGCACGCCGCCGACCGGAATGCCGGCCGCAAGGATGCTCATCGCCACGGCGCGGTCCTTCCCGGGGAAGTAATCGGCCACCATCGACGAGGACGCCGGACCGTATGCGGCCTCCCCGATCCCGACGCTCGCCCGGCAGATGAACAGCTGCCAGAAATTGCGAACCAGCCCGCCCATGAAGGTGAAGGCGCTCCAGAGCGCGACCCCGCCGGAGATCACGGCCTTCCGGCTTTTCAGGTCGCTGAGCACTCCGAAGGGGAGCGCCGCCACCGAAAAGACCAGGATGTAGGCGGATCCGAGCCAGCCGAGCTGGGCGTCGGTGAGCGCGAGATCGCGCTTGATCGGCTCGAACAGCGCGAAGATGATGTTGCGATCGAGATAGTTCAGCAGGTTGATGAACGAGAGCAAGCCCAGGGCGAACCAGACCCGCGGCGGCGTCTGCCGTTCCGCAGGCGCAGCCCTCACGAATCGACCATCGTGATGTTCAGCCGCTTGCGGGAGTCGTTGATCGCCCGGACTGCCTCGTGTGGATCATCGGTGACGATGAACAACTTCTCGTCGCCGGAAGAAATCTTCCCTTCAGCCAGCATCGTCTGCATCAGCCAGTCGACCATCCCGCCCCAGTACTTCGTGCCGAACAGCACCACGGGGAAGTCGGTGACCTTGTCGGTCTGGATCAGGGTGAGTGCTTCGAATAGTTCGTCGAGGGTGCCGTAACCGCCGGGGAAGACCACGTAGCCCACGGCGTACTTCACGAACATCGTCTTGCGGACGAAGAAGAACTTGAAGTCGAGCGACTGCGTCAGGTACGGATTGGTGTACTGTTCGTGCGGCAACTCGATGTTGCATCCGATCGAAAGGCCGCCCGCCTCGAACGCCCCCTTGTTGGCCGCCTCCATAATGCCAGGCCCGCCACCGGTGATGACCGGAACGCCCGACTTGGCGAACAACGCTCCCGTTTCGATCGCCGCCAGATACATCGGATCATCCGGTTTGGTCCGGGCCGAGCCGAAGATCGAGACTCCGCCCGCGACCCCCTGGAGATTCTCGAAGCCCCAGACGAATTCCCCCAGGATCCGGAGCACGCGCCACGAATCGGAGGAGCGACGAACCCGTAGCGCCTCATCGGTCAACGGCGTGTTGAGGAGCTTTTCGTCCTCAGTCGGCTTACTGGTCGGCTTGGGAGGGCGGTGATGGTGCTTCGAGTCAGCCATTGCAGAACACCTCGAGAAACGCGCGGTGGTCGTCCGCGACGTTATAGAAGTACGGGGAGACGCGGACGTGGCCTGGGCGGGCGTCGACGATGCATCCTGCCGCCGCGAGCCGCGCCACCTCGCCGCGCGGGTCCGCGCTCGGCAACATCACAATGGCGCTGCGTTCGCTGGCCGTCGCAGCCACCTTCGGCGCGAGACCGCGGGCCTGTGCCGCCGCGATCAGATCCTCGGTCAGCGCGCTCGTGACCTCGCGGATGGCTGTCGCGCCCGCCGCCTCGAGGATATCGAGCCCGCCCAGCTGTGCGTACACCGGCAACAGCGGCGGCGTGCCGCTCTCGAAGCGTCGGGCGTCGTCGTGCGGCGTGAAGTGCGCCGGGTCGAAGGCGAACTGGTCGCGGTGCGCGAACCACCCGGTCGCAGTGGGACGCAGTTCGTGCGTGCTGTCGCGCCGGGCATAGAGAAAGCAGACTCCGGTGCCTCCCAGCAGCCACTTGAGCCCGCCGGCACAGTAGAAATCGACGCCCAGCGACGCGACGTCGACTGGAATCTGTCCCGCGGCCTGATAGCCGTCGGCGAATGAGAGCGCACCGTGTCGGCGCGCGATCGCGGCGATGGCGCCGATGTCCTGGATCGCGCCCGAGGTGAAGTAGACGTGACTGGTGGCGACCAGGGCGGTCTGATCATCGCAGGCTGCCTCGAACGCCTCCAGCGGGACCGAAATCCCGTCGGGGCTCTCCAGCAGCACGACCTCGATCTCCTTGGGGAGCCACTGATAGGGCACCGTCGGAAAGTCGAGCATCGTCGTGACGATCTTTCGGCGCCGGGTGGTATCGAGAGCGCTTCCCACCACGGCGAGAATGCTCGAGACCGACGGATGCAGCGCGATCTCCCCAGGGGTGGCACCAATGAGCTTCCCATAGCGTGCCCGCAGCTCGTCGAGGGCTGCCCACCAGACATCGTACCAGTTCGCCGCACCGCGCGACTCCCACTGATCCAGATAGCCGATGATGCGCGCCCGGGAGGTCCGCGACAGCGCGCCGAGGGAGCAGGAATTGAGGTAGCGGGTCCGCTCGAAGATGGGAAACTCGGCACGCCAGTGGGCGAGCGGGTGATCGAGCGTGCGGGTAGGCGAGTGGGGCATTCGCGGAAATATAGGGACGGCACCCCTCCCCAGATGACACCAGCCCACCGTTCCCCTACGTTCCACACCGTGCATCCGCATCGCGACATCGATCCCCGATACCGGGGCAGCTGGACCGCCCTGACCCTGGCGCTCGCGTTTCGCGCCCTGGTCTCTCCGCGGCTGGCGCTCGACTTGCTCCGGACCGCCTGGGCGTTCCGCCGGCGCCATTGGCTCGGCCAGCCGCCATTCCTGCCACTCCCCGACGGGAACTACCTGCGCTGGCGGATGTACACCGCCTATGGTGACGAAGCCGCCGTACCACCGGTCGAGGATGTGATCCGCTTTGCGCGCTGGCGGCGTGAGACGATGGGGCTGTGACACCGCCGCCGACCCCTCACGTCGTGATCATCGGCGGCGGCTTCGCCGGACTTTACCTGGCGAAGGGCCTCAAGCGCGCCGCGGTGCAAGTGACCGTGATCGATCGACGAAACCACCATCTCTTCCAGCCGATGCTGTATCAGGTGGCGATGGCGGCGCTGAATCCCAGCGATATCGCCTCCCCGATCCGCTCGATTCTCCGCAACCAGCGCAACGCGGAGGTCCTCCTCGGTGAGGTCACGCGGATCGATCCCGTGGCCCGGACGGTCCACCTCGCCGACGGCGCGACCATCCCCTATGACTACTGTGCCGTCGCCACCGGCGCGCGCCACGCCTACTTCGGTCATCACGAATGGGAGGCACTGGCCCCCGGACTCAAGAGCATTGAGGATGCGCTCGAGATCCGTCGGCGCGTCCTGCTCGCCTTCGAACGGGCGGAGCGCGAGCCGGATCCGAAGCTTCGGCACCTGTACCTGACCTTCGTGGTGATCGGCGGCGGGCCCACCGGCGTCGAGGTGGCCGGCGCGCTGGCCGAGATTCGGCGCTATGCACTCGCGCGCGACTTCCGGCATATCGATCCGCGTGAGGCGAGCGTCGTGCTGCTGGAAGGCGGGCCGCGGATTCTCTCCACCTATCCCCCGGAGCTCTCCGAACGCGCCAAGCACGAACTTCGTGAACTCGGCGTGGAAGTCCGCGAGAACACCCTGGTCACTGCGGTTCACGAAGATTCGGTCGAGGCCTCGGGGTGGCGAATTCCGTCGACCACCGTGGTCTGGGCGGCGGGGAATCAGGCGTCACCGCTGCTCAAAACCATCGGTGCGCCGCTCGATCGACAGGGGCGGGTCATCGTGGAACCCGACTGCACCGCCCCCGGCCACCCTGAGCTCTTCATTCTCGGTGACGCGGCGGCGCATCAGCACGCCGGTGCTTCGACCGCGGTCCCTGCCGTCTGCCCGGCGGCCATCCAGATGGGGCAATACGCCGCGAAGGCGATTCGCGCGAGCATTGCCGGTAGGCAACGAGTGCCGTTCCGCTACTGGAACAAAGGTGAGCTCGCCGTCATCGGGCGCGGACAGGCGGTCGCCAATCTGGGGCGGCTCCATTTCGGTGGCTTCCTGGCCTGGCTCACCTGGATCTTCATTCATATCGCGTATCT
>JANLPG010000185.1:0-1952 GCA_031367105.1 Gemmatimonadota bacterium
AGCCGAGACGAGCGGTCTTGGGCGAGGTCTTCGCGGTCGGGGGCGTGACGCCGAGGAGCTCGTCAGTGGTGACCCGGAGGGCGCGGGCGAAATCGACCAGAAGGGCGCCCGGGGGCTGGTCGCTCTCGGCCTCGTAGTAGGCGATGACGCGGCGGGAGGCGCCGGCGGCCTGGCCATACCACCATGCTGCCGACCCATTGCACGTTTCGGTAGTATGATATATTGTCATACTAACTAGGAGGAACGATGGCCAAAACCAAGGTCGCCGTGACACTCGACACCCGTACGCTGCACCGCGTCGATCGCTTGGTGCGGGAGGCGCGCTATCCCAACCGGAGTCAGGCCATTGAAGCCGCGGTGACGGGGCAATTGGACCGCCTCGAGCATCGCCGCTTGGCCCAAGAATGCGCGAAGCTCGACGGGGCCGCCGAGCAGGCGCTGGCGGAGGAGGGGCTGGGCGCGGATATGGGGTCATGGCCGGAATACTGAGAGGTGAGATTCGCTGGGCGGATCTCAATCCCACCCGGGGGCATGAGCAAGCGGGTCAGCGCCCCGTCCTGGTTCTCAGCCACACTGTCTTTAATGACCGATCCGGCACGGTCATCGCCGTGGCCTTGACGAGCCAGCCGCAGCGCGCGGCTTTCCCCCTGACGCTGGAGCTCACGACGCCACGGCTGCCCAAACGCTCGTGGGTCAAGATCAGCCAGATCCGCACGCTCTCGGTCGAGCGGATCGGCAAGCGCCTCGGCAAGGTCTCGCCGGAGGAGATGGATCAAGTGCTCGAAGGCCTCAACGAGATCATTGGCGCCTGACCGGGGCTTGCTCCCGGCAGCCGCGCTCCACCCCCCGCTTGCTGTCCTCCGCAGTGACATCCCCCTCCAAACTCGCGTCTAGGTCCGAGCGCACTACTTTACGACGGCAGCGGCTGAACGGGAGCGGCTAAGAGGCGAAGCAGCATAGGGATGGGGGCGGACCTCGGTACGACGAATTCCTACCGGGTGCTTGCTGACCCAAGATCCCATCGGCCTCAGCGGCGGCGTCAACCTCTATGCGTACGCGGGGAATAATCCCACGAGCTTCAGTGATCCGTACGGCCTGAGCCCGGAGGGGGATGGTTGTTGCGAGGGTGTCAAGAGCTTCGCCGGGACTTACGAGCGATGGGCAAATCACGATCCTGTTGGGATTTGGGCCACAGCCGCCTTCCCATTGCTGGCTGCTGGTTCCTCCCCGGATCCGAAGCAACTCGCAGCCCGCGCGAGTGAATTCCTTGGTGCACTTTCGCCTCGCACCCAAAACGCGGTTACTGTGGCAACAGGGATCTCCACCGATGCAAGTGGTGCGTCGGAGGTCCTAGTCGCTTCGAGTGAGGGACGCCTGCGTCCAGCACAACGCGCACTGCTGCAACCCGGGGAGCGAGCAGTCCTCGGATCAGGTCATGCCGAAATGCAGTTGCTTGACGCGGTTGCTGCTGAAGGCAAACAACTAGTTTCCGCTGCAGCGAGTAGGCCGGTCTGCGGTGCTTGTGCAGCCGCATTGGAACGAGCCGGAACAATTATTGAGTCTGCACTTAAGAGGCTTCCCTGATGGCAATTGCGCCGACCGGTCAGCGGTGGATTTCGATCGTGCGATCCCGGCTGGAGGCCATGCCGAAGACGCACCAAAAGACGTTTGCTGCTCTAACATGCGGACGACTGATTGAGCATTTCGAACGATTCTCGCGCGAGACCGGATGGGGGAAGCCAGAGGCGCTTCGTCGCGCTTGGTTAACCTGCTGCGAAGGAGCAGTCGGTGCAACGGTGAACAAATCGTTGATTGAGGCTCTCTACGCCGAGTGTGAAGCCCAGATGCCGCTCGCTGAGAGGTTTTCAACGCCCTTGGTGTCGGGCGCAATTGATGCGGTAGATGCGACCTGTGAAACACTTCTGTTTATCCGCGATGACAACATCGAGCAT
>JANLPG010000195.1:0-2235 GCA_031367105.1 Gemmatimonadota bacterium
CGGTGGCGCCCACACCCAAGGTGCAGAGTGGGCCGGGGGGGTGGATCAAGGAGTTCGGCACGTTGTGGACCTTCGACGCCCCGCCGCTGGCATACTGGAAGGGGCGCTACGGCTTCGATCCGGACCAGGCGTGGCTCAACCACGTCCGGCTCTCCAGCGTTCGGATCCCGGGATGTTCGGCGTCGTTTGTATCCGACAAGGGACTGGTGATGACCAACCATCACTGCGCCCGGGCGTGCATCACGGCGGCGTCGCCGAGTGATACCAGCTACCAGGAAGCAGGCTTCGTCGCCGGAGCAGCGTCGGTGGAGAAGAAGTGTGTCGGCTCGTACGCCGACCAGTTGATCTCGACCGAGGACGTCACGGCCAAGATCCGTTCGGCGGTGAGTGCGAGCGCAACTGCCCGCCAGGTGGAGCAACGAGACAAGGCGATCGCCGACTTGCAGACATCCTGCCAGAGCGAGAGTGGCCTGGTCTGTCAGGTGGTCACATTTTATCAGGGCGGCAAGTATTCGCTCTACCGCTACAAGCGCTACGCCGATGTCCGCCTGGTGATGGCACCTGAGGAAGCGATCTCGTTCTTCGGCGGCGATCCCGACAACTTCACCTATCCGCGCTACGACCTCGACCTGACGCTGCTCCGCGTGTACGACAACAATCAGCCGATGCAAACCGAACACTATCTCCGCTGGAGCGCTGACGGCGCCAAGGAAGGGGAGCTGACCTTCGTGGTCGGGAATCCTGGCAGCACCGGCCGGCTGCTCACGATGGCGCAGATGGAGTACCTCCGCGACGTGCAGTACCCGGCGACGCTCGCCAACTACAAGGGGCAGATCGCGGTCTTCAAGGAGCTGGCGGCGCAGAGCGAGGCGAACAAGCGGAAGTACGAGAACAACATCTTCGGCCTCGAGAATTCGCAGAAGGCGGTGACGGGGTATCGCGCCGGTCTGACCGATCCCGCCATCATGGCGCGCAAGGCGGCGTTCGAGAAGGATTTTCGCTCACGGATTGCCGCGAAGCCCGAGCTGAGCGCGAAATACGGACAGGCGTGGGCCAGGATTGCAGCGGCGCAGAAGGAGCTCGGCTCTTTCGCGGTGCTACAGCAGTTTCAGGGATTCGGTGTCGGGTCGACGCTGTTGAATATGGCGGCGGCGCTGGTCCGGATTCCGGAGCAGGAGAAGCTGGCCGACTCGCTCCGGCTGCCGCAGTATCGCGGCGAGGGGCTGAACCGGATCAAGGCGCAGGTGACCCAGAGCAGCCCGATTGACCTCGCGCCCGAGAAGCGGGTGCTGGCTATGCAGCTCGCGATGGCGCAGAAGGCGCTGCCGGCCGGCGATCCGTTCCTGATGGCTGCCCTGGGCGGCCGGAGTCCGGAGGTCGCAGCGGAAGCGCTGGTGAACGGCACCACCCTCGCATCGGTCGAGGCGCGCACGGCGCTGCTGAAGGGTGGCACCGCCGCCGTGATGGCGAGCACTGACCCGATGATCGTGCTGGCTCGCAAGGTGAATCCGCTGGCCACCCGGCACGCGCTGCGGGCGTTGCGGCTCACCACCACCATCAGCGCGAACGTCGAGCTGGTGGGTCAGGCGATCTACGCGGCGTATGGTGAGAGTCTGCCGCCGGATGCAACGTTCACGCTCCGGATCAGCGATGGCCTGGTGAAGGGGTTTCCGTACAACGGGACGATCGCCCCATACCGGACGAGCTTCTACGGCTTGTACGCGCGGAGTGCCGAGTTCGACGACAAGGCGCCGTTCAAGCTTCCGGCGCGCTGGCAGGCGGCGCGCAGTGCGGTCGATATGATGACCCCGCTGGACTTCGTCCTCACGGCGGACATCATCGGTGGCAATTCGGGGAGTCCGGTCATCAACCGCGCCGGCGAGGTGGTGGGGCTGATTTTTGATGGCAATATCGAGAGCCTGCCGAATCGCTTCATCTTCACGGACGACGTCGCGCGCTCGGTGGCGGTCCACAGCAAGGGGATCGTCGAGGCGCTTCGCAAGGTGTACGGCGCGGGTCGGCTGGCCGACGAAGTGCAGGCGGCCGCGGCGAAGAAGTAGCGCGAGGCGGGATGTTGGGGCGGCTCGGTCGGGGGGAGGCCGCCAACCGGAAAATCCGAGTCCGCGTGGGCTTGAGTTCCGAGGCGGATTTTCCTCCGGCGGCCCCCCCGTCCCTCGCCGTGCTGGGGTCACACTGTGATGTCATCGTGGGGTCCTTGAAATGCGCAGGCCATTG
>JANLPG010000016.1:0-7350 GCA_031367105.1 Gemmatimonadota bacterium
GAGCTGCGCACCAATCCGATTCCGACCGACTACGTAGAATGCCTCGATGCCAGCCTGGTCGCCGGCAAAGGAGAACGGCAACGCGTTGGTGATCGGACCAGCCACCGGTGTTGGTGCGGCGATCCCGATCGGGCGGTCCAAACCGGCCAGGCCGGAGTTGAGCAGCATATGCGTCTTCCCGACGCGGAATCCGCCGTGGCTACGCTCCTTCCCCCAGACCATCACTACCTGGGAGCCGAATTCCACCGCCTCGTCTTCCTTGGCAAGCTCAAAAAAGCCGCCGAAATTCTTTCCGAATGCGCCGGCATAGAAGAGCGACGCATCGGGGAGCTGGAATTCGCTCGTCTGCGCCGGCTCGCCCTGCAACTTGTCATATTCGTAGCGGAATCGCGTCCGGACGGCGATGTAGTTGGACACCTGCTGGGCCTTGGCGTCTTCGCCGATCTCCTCCGGCATCCGATAGCCGGCCCACTTGAACTGGACGCCGGTGGCGTTGAGGCGTGGGACCGCTGCCAGGTGGCACCCGGAGCAATTCATATTGTACTTGCGGGCCCACGCAGGAATGGAACTCGAATGCGCGCTTCGCAGGAGCGATGCGAGCCTGGTGCCGTCACCAGTCCCACCGGTTGCGAATCCAGCGGCCAGAAGTAACGAGAGCAATATCATGAGTGCATCCTCCTTATTCGGTCAGGGTGGTAATGCTCTGCCGGTCAATTCCCACCGCCAGGCAGCGGCGGGAAGGTGTCGAAAATCGCCGGCGGGATGACTGCGGAACCCTTCCCGCGCAACGACGCCAGGTACTGGGCGAGTGATTCGATCTGCTGGTGGGTCAGGGTTGGTGGACCAAAGGCCGGCATCGAAGCGGTGTCGCCCCGGAAGAGCACTGGCCGCTCCACAAAGCTGTGAATCCACGCCGGGGAATGGCGCAGCCCGATCGAGGTGAGTTCGGGCCCCTTCTTCCCGCCTTCGCCCGCGATCAGGTGACAATCGTCGCATTTCTGCGACCGGTACAGCGCGCGCCCCGCACGCTCCGTCGATGTGAGCGCGCGGCCGACCTCAGGAGGGACCTTGGGTCCGCGATCGCGGATCGCTGCGCCGAGCAGCAGGCCCGCGCCACCGAGTATCACCGTGAGGGAGACCAGTGCCGCCGGCCGGCGGAGGAGATGGCGGGTGCTCCTCCGATCGAAGAACGGCAACGCCACCAGCGCCAGGACCAACGCCGTAGGAATCCCGACGGCGACCAAGCTCTCCATCGACCCGGGCACCAGTTTCAGCAGCTGATACAACGGCAGGAAGTACCACTCTGGCTCCGGGACGTAGAGAGTGTCCGTCGGGTCGGCGGGAGCTTCGAGTGGCGCGCCCAGGGTGAGTGCCAGGATGACAATCAGCGCAACGAGCACCGTGCCCACGATCATATCCTTCCCGATGACATCGGGATAGAATCGGACACCGCCCCGCTTGGTCGATGCGTACGCCTCCCGGTAGTACGCCGGGTAGGCCGGATCGCTGGTCCGGTGCGGCGCCCCGTCCTCCAGCGCCTTCGTCCTCGGCGCGATGCCTTGGCGAATCACCGCGGCCACGTGCAGAAAAACGAAGAGGACGAGCAGCCCCGGCAGCCAGAGCACGTGAAAGGCGTAGAACCGGCTCAATGTCGCAGCGCCGAGATCCGCACCACCTCGCAGCAGCAAGACCAGCTGATTTCCGATGAGCGGGGTCGTCCCGGCAATGCTGGTTCCGACCTGAGTGGCCCAGTACGCCTTCTGATCCCAGGGCAACAGGTACCCTGTGAAGCTGAAGGCCATCACCACGGCCAGAAGCCCTACCCCGATCAGCCAGTTCGCCTCCCGGGGGTACTTGTAGGCACCCATCGAGAAGACGCGCACCATATGGGCGAGGAGCAGGACCACCATTGCGCTCGCCGCCCAATGGTGGATTCCCCGGAGCAGTGGGCCGCCGGCAACCTGGGTCTGGATATACCGGATGCTGTCGTAGGCGTGATCGGGCGAGGCAGAATAGAACGTCGCGAGCACGACTCCAGTGACCACCTGGACGACAAATACCGTCAGCGTGGCGCTCCCCAAGGTATGCCACCACGTCAGGCGATCGGGGACCTCGCGGTCGAGCAGCCCCCGACGCAGTCCTGCGATATCGAGGCGTTCGTTGAACCAGCGGTAGACGCGACTCATCGTGGGCCCCCGCTCACGAGGTAGCGACCTTGCCAGCGATCCCGGCACGGAAATCCTGGTAGGCCACGTAGAGCACGCCACCTTCCACTTTCGTCTCCAGGGTATCGAGTGGCCGGGGAGGCGGACCGCCAACCACCTTGCCGGTTTTCATCTCAAAAAGTCCGTGATGACAGGGACAGTGAAAGATCCCCCGTTCCTTTTCGAAGCCGTAGCTGCAGGCGAGATGAGGACAATGGCCGTTATACACCGTGAATTTTTCGTTGTCGTCGGTGTAGATCCATACCCCGCGGAGGGCCTGAGTTTCGACCCACGCATCATTGATGTTCTCGGCGAAATCGAATCGGGTCGGTACCCCGACCTCGAGCTGATCGACCTCCCCCAGCTTGATCCAGTTGGTCCCCTTCGCCTTTCGGGAGAGCGGCGCCAGGAACGCACGCAGCGAAGGGAGGCCCACCAGGGTGGCCGTGAGCAAGGTGCCGATTCCGGTTGCCCAGCGAAAAAACGTCCGTCGCGACGTTGGCGCTGGCTGTTCGCCGTCGTTCATTGGTTCCTCGAGCTGGGTCACTCGCTGCTCCTTCGTGGTGAAGCTAGGTACGACGCGCCGCCGCTACGGTGAAACACAGATGAAGAGTTCTTCAGACTGCCCCCGTCGGCACCGGGGCAGCGATCGGGAGGGCCTTCACCTCGCGTTCCTTCCAGAGGGAGTAGATCGCAGGGATGACGACCAGGGTGAGAATGGTGCTGCTGACCATTCCCCCCACCATCGGGGCCGCGATTCGCTTCATCACACTCGCGCCGGCCCCCGACCCCCAGAGGATCGGAAGGAGCCCCGCCATGATGGCGGTCACCGTCATCATCTTCGGTCGCACGCGCTCGACGGCGCCTTCCATCACCGCCTCGTAGAGATTGCGCAGCGTGGGACGCCCTCCCGCGGTGCGGCGCGCAGCCCAGGCATTGTCCAGGTATATCAGCATCACCACCCCGGTTTCCGCCGCGACCCCGGAGAGTGCGATGAAGCCGATCGCGACCGCCACCGACCAGTTGTAGCCCAGCAGCCAGACCAGCCAGATACCACCCACCAGTGCGAATGGGAGGGAGAGCATCACGATCAGCGTCTCGCCGACGCTCTTGAAATTGAAATAGAGCAGCAGGAAGATGATCGCCAGCGTCGCCGGGATCACCAGTTTCATCCGCTCCTTCGCCCGCTGCATATACTCGTACTGCCCACTCCAGACCATCGTGTATCCTGGGGGCAGCGTCACGGCACGTTCCACCTGCTGCTTGGCGTCCGCCACGTACCCGCCAATATCCCGCCCGACGACGTCCACGTAGACCCACGCCGTTGGCTGGGCACCCTCGGTACGGACGACCATCGGACCGGCCACCTGCTTGATGGTTGCGATCTGACCGAGCGGGACGAACGCCTCCCCTCCCCCGGCCGCGCCGGCGGTACCCATCGAGGCGCCCGCCGGAGCGCTCTGGCCGGGGGCGAGCCCGTGGATCGTGGGGATCAGGACCGCCGCCAGCCGCTCCGGGTTGTCGCGCAGTTCCGTTGGATAGCGAATTCGGACGCCATAGCGCTCCCGCCCCTCGACGGTCTGGGTAATGACCATTCCTCCGACCGCAGTGGCGATCACCGTCTGCACATCGCCGATGTTGAGCCCGTGGCGCGCTGCCGCAGCGCGGTCGATATCGATGTCGAGGTAATAGCCGGACACGGCCCGCTCCGCGAACGCGCTGCGGGTCCCTCGGACCATCTGGACCGCACGCTCCACCTCTTTCCCGAGCCGCTCCAGTTCAGCGAGATCGGGTCCAAAGAGCTTGATGCCGACCGGCGTACGGATGCCGGTAGCGAGCATATCGATGCGCGCCTTGATCGGCATCGTCCAGGCATTGGTGATGCCAGGCAGCCGTACCGCCGAGTCCATCGCGGCCACGAGGGCGTCATACGTCATCCCCTTGCGCCATTCCGACTCCGGCTTGAGGGTGATGGTCGTCTCGAACATATCGAGCCCTGCCGGGTCGGTCGCGGTATTGGCGCGGCCCGCCTTGCCCCAGACGTGATCGACCTCCGGGAAACCCTTCAGGATCCCATCCTGGATCTTGAGGATCTCGCGGGCGCGCGCCACGCTCACCCCTGGCAGGGTGGTCGGCATGAAGAGGATCGTTCCTTCGCCGAGCGGCGGCATAAACTCGCCGCCGATGCGCGACCAGGGGATCACCGTCAGCACCAGCGCCACCACCGCCCCTCCCACGACCGGCCAGCGACTCCGCAAGACGAAGGTGATGACCGGTCGGTAGATCGCGATCAGCCAGCGATTGATGGGGTTGGCACGCTCCCGGTAGATCTTCCCCCGGATGAAGAGTCCCATCGTGACGGGCACGACCGTGACCGAGAGCAGGCTCGCCGCAGCCATCGCGAAGGTCTTGGTGAAGGCGAGCGGCTTGAAGAGCCGGCCTTCCTGACCCTCCAGCGTGAACACGGGCAGGAACGACACGGTGATAATGAGCAGGGAGATGAACAGCGCGGGACCGACCTCCTTCGCAGATTCCCGGACCACCTGCCACCGCTCTTCGGCGGTGAGGATCCCGGCATCCAGCGATCGACCCCCGGGCTCCCGTCCTGCGGCGTGGTCCTTGGCGTCCACCGCACGTTCCAGATGCTTGTGCATGTTCTCGATCATCACGATGGCGGCATCAATCATTGCTCCGATCGCGATCGCGATGCCGCCGAGCGACATGATGTCGGCCCCCACGCCGACCCACCGCATCGCGATGAACGCCATCAGGATTCCGAGCGGCAACGTCAGAATGGCGACGAGTGCCGATCGGGCGTGCAGCAGGAACAGGATGCAGACCACCGCAACGACCAGGCTTTCCTCGAGCAACTTGCCACGGAGGTTCTCGATCGCCCGGTTGATCAGATCGCTACGATCGTACACCGGCGTGAGCACGACCCCCTCGGGGAGCCCCCGCTGAATCTCCTGAATCTTCGCCTTGACCCGGCCGATGGTGGCGAGCGCGTTCTGGCCGAAGCGCATCACCACGATCCCACCCACGGCGTCTCCGCGTCCATCGAGCTCCGCGATCCCTCGTCGCACCGCGGGGCCGATGCTCACACGACCCAGCTCGGCGACGCGAATTGGTGTCCCGTTCGCGGTGGCGCCCACGACTACGTTTTCGATATCGGAGAGCGACTTGAGGTAGCCCAGCCCGCGCACCATGTACTCCCGTTCGGAGAGCTCCACGACCATGGCCCCGATGTCGGCATTCGCGTTCTGGATCGCCGCCATCACCGCGGTGATCGGGATGCGATACCCAAGCAGCTTGGCTGGATCGAGGTCAACCTGGTACTGCTTTTCGAACCCGCCGAGCGCCGCCACTTCCGAGACTCCGGGCACTGCGGTGAGTGCATACCGGAGGTACCAGTCCTGGATGCTGCGCAGTTCGGCGAGACTCTTGCGCCCGGTTGTGTCCTCGAGGGCGTACTGATACACCCATCCCAGGCCGGTCGCGTCGGGGCCGAGGGTGGGAGTCACGTTTGCGGGAAGTTTCCCCTTGATGCCACTCAGGTATTCGAGGACGCGAGAGCGCGCCCAGTAGAGATCGGTCCCATCCTCAAAGATGATGTAGACGAAGGAGATGCCGAAAAACGAGTAGCCACGCACCGTGCGGGACCCTGGCACCTTGAGCATTTCGGCTGCGATGGGATAGGTGACCTGGTCTTCTACGATCCTCGGTGCCTGATCGTTGTACTCGGCCTGCACGATCACTTGCACATCGCTGAGATCGGGCAACGCCTCGAGCGGCGTGCGGCTGATAGCCCAGACGCCGGCGGCTATCGCTGCGAGCGTGAAGATGAAGACGATGAGCCGGTTCGACACCGACCAGTCGATGATCCGTCTAAGCATCGCAGCTCACTCCGGCATTTTCATACTTATTGTGTCCTTGGGGGACGGCTTCCCAACGGGTGCCACCGTGTTCTTGCCCTTCGTGCCCGGGCCGGTTGCCGGAGCCACCGAGCCACCCATCCCGGGCATATTCCCCATTCCCCCAAGCAGTGTGCTCAGATTCGACTCCGCATCCACGAGAAAGGTCGCCGAGGCTACAACCGTATCGGCCAGTGACAGTCCGGAGAGAATTTCGATGCGATCATCGGTCGCCAATCCGAGGCTGACGTTCCGTGCCACCAGCGCACCATCCGGGAGGCGGATGAACACCAGGTCGCGCTTCCCGGTGGAGAGAATGGCCGACCGCGGCACGCTCAGGACGGGCTCGGTCGCCGCAGCGAAGGTGAAGGTGGCATACATCCCCGGCTTGAGGGCAAGCTGGGGGTTCGCAAGTTCGACACGAACTCGTGCCGTCCGTGTTTCGGGGTTCAGCGTGGGGTAGATGTATGTGATCCGACCACTGCGCGGTGCACCGGGGAGCGCAGCGAATTCGGCGACCACCTGGAGACCGAGGCGGACCGAGGGGAGGTCTCGCTCGAAGATCTCGCCTTCCAGCCAGACAATGCTGAGGTCCGCAACACGGAACACCATCTCACCGGCCATGATCCGTTGTCCGCCGAGTATTGCCTTCTCGATCACGACGCCGCGCACCGGTGACCGGAAGGTGAGCGCCTTGCGGATGGTACCACTCGCCTCGATCTGTTCGACATCCGTCGCGGGCACTTCCCAGTACAGGAGCCTCCGACGCGCGGATTCAAGCAGTTCATCCGCCCCGCGAATCGCGTCGGGTGAGCCACTTGCGACGCTCGCCCGGAGTCGCTTGGCGAGGAGGAGCTCTTGCTGGGCTGAGACCAGCATCGGGGAGTAGAGACTGAAGAGCGGATCACCGACCCGCACCGCTTCGCCGGTGAAGTCGAGGTAGAGCCGCTCGACCCAGCCATCGACCCGGGCCGTCACCGATTTGATTCTGGTCTCATCGTAGCCCACCACCGCGACGGTGCGAACGACGCGCCCCAGCGGTCCCATTCGGACCGGCGCATAGGTGACCCCGATTCGGCGGGCTTGCTCATCCGACAATCTGACCGGAGCGGCGCTCTGTTCGGCGGGCGCCGCGGTATCGGCGTGTTCGGGAGCTGTCGCCGGCGGTTCTGTCCGCCGACCGGCCAGTCGGACCCCGAGGAACGCGGCGACCAGCACCCCACCGAAGATCAGGA